>JBOHNX010000006.1:2500-4926 GCA_050730875.1 Saccharimonadales bacterium (SeqCode) | reverse complement strand
AACCAGCCGTGCCCCTGGCGGGACAACTGGCACACCAGAGGTTCGTCCGTCCCGGTCCTCTCGTACTAGGGACAGCCTTCCTCAAGTCTCCTGCGCGCGCGGCGGATAGGGACCGAACTGTCTCACGACGTTCTAAACCCAGCTCGCGTGCCGCTTTAATGGGCGAACAGCCCAACCCTTGGGACCTACTCCAGCCCCAGGATGCGACGAGCCGACATCGAGGTGCCAAACCATGCCGTCGATATGGACTCTTGGGCAAGATCAGCCTGTTATCCCCGGGGTACCTTTTGTCCGTTGAGCGACACCCCTTCCACCAGGTGGTGCCGGATCACTAGTCCCGACTTTCGTCCCTGCTCGACCCGTCGGTCTCACAGTCAAGCTCCCTTGTGCACTTGCACTCGACACCTGATTGCCAACCAGGCTGAGGGAACCTTTGGGCGCCTCCGTTACTCTTTGGGAGGCAACCGCCCCAGTTAAACTACCCACCAGGCACTGTCCCTGGACCGGATCACGGTCCGAAGTTAGACACTCAGTACGACCAGAGTGGTATTTCAACGATGACTCCACAACCACTGGCGTGACCGCTTCACAGTCTCCCACCTATCCTACACAAGTCGAACCAAGCACCAATACCAAGCTATAGTAAAGGTCCCGGGGTCTTTCCGTCCTGCCGCGCGTAACGAGCATCTTTACTCGTAGTGCAATTTCGCCGGGCCTGTGGTTGAGACAGTCGAGAAGTCGTTACGCCATTCGTGCAGGTCGGAACTTACCCGACAAGGAATTTCGCTACCTTAGGATGGTTATAGTTACCACCGCCGTTTACTGGCGCTTAAATTCTCAGCTTCGCCACACAAGGTGACTAACCGGTCCTCTTAACGTTCCAGCACCGGGCAGGCGTCAGTCCGTATACATCGTCTTGCGACTTCGCACGGACCTGTGTTTTTAGTAAACAGTCGCTTCTCGCTGGTCTCTGCGGCCGCCTGACCCTAGCCCGCAACGGGGCTTCAAATCCTGCGGCCCCCCTTCTCCCGAAGTTACGGGGGCATTTTGCCGAGTTCCTTAACCACAGTTCACCCGATCGCCTTGGTATTCTCTACCTGACCACCTGTGTCGGTTTGGGGTACGGGCCGCATGGACACTCACTAGAGGCTTTTCTCGGCAGCATGGGATCACTCTACTTCGCCTCATTCGGCTATGCATCACGTCTCAGCCTCGTGATCAAACACAGCACCGCGGATTTACCTACGGTACGACCTACACGCTTACACCAGTCACCATCAGCTGGCGGAGCTACCCTCCTGCGTCACCCCATCGTTTGGCTACTACCACGTCAGGTCCCACGCTCCCCTCGAAACCGTCCGAAGACAGCCCCGAAGCTCGGGTGGTTAGTATCAGTGGGCTCGCCAGGGACGCGTCCACACGGGTACGGGAATATCAACCCGTTGTCCATCGACTACGCCTGTCGGCCTCGCCTTAGGTCCCGACTTACCCTGGGCGGATTAACCTGGCCCAGGAACCCTTGGTCATCCGGCGGCAGAGTTTCTCACTCTGCTTTCGCTACTCATGCCTGCATTCTCACTCCCACACCCTCCACAACTAGATTCCTCTGTTGCTTCCCTGGATGCAGGACGCTCCCCTACCCATCCCAGCCACTGCACACCACCCCGAAGAGCGATGCGGATGTAATGCTGAAATGACACAGCTTCGGCGGTACGCTTAAGCCCCGCTACATTGTCGGCGCAGGACCACTTGACCAGTGAGCTATTACGCACTCTTTCAAGGGTGGCTGCTTCTAAGCCAACCTCCTGGTTGTCTGGGCGACCCCACATCCTTTCCCACTTAGCGCACACTTAGGGGCCTTAGCTGGCGTTCTGGGCTGTTTCCCTCTCGACCACGAACCTTATCGCCCGCAGTCTCACTGCCGTGCTCTCACTTACTGGTATTCGGAGTTTGGTTGATTTCGGTAAGCTTGTAGGCCCCCTAGACCATCCAGTGCTCTACCCCCAGCAAGAAACACACGACGCTGCACCTAAATGCATTTCGGGGAGAACCAGCTATCACGGAGTTTGATTGGCCTTTCACCCCTACCCACAGCTCATCCCCCAGGTTTTCAACCCTGGTGGGTTCGGGCCTCCACGCCGTCTTACCGGCGCTTCACCCTGGCCATGGGTAGATCACTCCGCTTCGGGTCTAGAGCACGCGACTAATTCGCCCTATTCAGACTCGCTTTCGCTACGGCTACCCCACACGGGTTAACCTCGCCACGCACCACTAACTCGCAGGCTCATTCTTCAAAAGGCACGCCATCACAGTTGCTAAGACTGCTCTGACGGCTTGTAGGCACACGGTTTCAGGTACTCTTTCACTCCCCTCCCGGGGTACTTTTCACCTTTCCCTCACGGTACTAGTCCGCTATCGGTCATCAG
>JBOHNX010000005.1:0-13875 GCA_050730875.1 Saccharimonadales bacterium (SeqCode) | reverse complement strand
TGGTGTCCTTAGACAAGCCCACCCTGTGGTTAAGGGCCAGTGTCAGTGTTGACGGGTTGACGGCCTAACGGCGGGAACTATCGACATAACCTCTACTTCTTCAAGAGTAACGTGCAGACAACTTCTGGCGCTTGGGGATAGTAGGGGTAGTGTCTCAAATCTCCGAGCCTTCAACAGGAACTAAGGTTATTCTATAGATGGGTCTAAGAAGAATAAGAAAAATCCCCACAACACAGGGAGCGACAGCGACCGGGGAGAGAGCGTTAGCGAACGTCAATAAGGTATACGGTAGGGGCTGCTATTCCTCTGATGCTGTATAATAGTAAATAGGAACTGTCAACAAGTCCTGTAAAAATCTGACCAAAATTCCGGCGTAGCCCTCTGCTATAATCGTCGGTTTTTTGTTATCTAGCCTTCTTTAGCTCAAACACCATTGTGACTTGGATACGGTCGCCGCCACTGAAACCTTTAGACATGCCGTTTTTGCTATGCGCCAACACCTGCATTATCTGACACCACTTCCGTTGGAATCGTCTTCGGGGCTACAGGTTGAGCTAGGGGTATGTACGAAAACTAAAGATCACTTTGTTCTGATTCTCCCGAGCCGTAGCAATGCGCTCCCTAAAAATTGGTTCAGTCTTCAAGTATCGGTAAAAAGTGTCCCTTGAAATCTTCGCCATCACACAGGAATCACTAACACTGTAGTTGTGGGAAATTGAATCTGATAATTTATCCACGATCTTCAAATTGAACTTTGGCGGTCTGCCAACGGCTTTTTTGATTGCCATAAAACCTCCCTTTTGTGTTACCCATCTATATCTATTATGACAGATACGCCCTAGCGGTCGTTGTTGATGGTCGGTAAGATCACGGTTATCAGCTCTTCGGCTTGCTGTTGCTGTGCTGTTCTTTTCGGCGGAGTGCTATTTTTAGTGCAACGAACAATCAAAAGAAAGACGACTATGATGAAAGGTACGAAAAGTGGCATAATACCTATCCTATCACTACTCCTTGTGGCTCTACACATCTAACGCATTCCATGGGCGGTGATTAAACCTCACTCACTTTCTTATTTGCTGGCTATAATTAGGGCATGATAGATGTAAGTGCGCTGTTGCCAGACATGTCTGAGACCGATTTCAGCAATGCTCATACCGAAATTATGCGTGATGTTGTTACCGAGATTCACAATAAATTGCGTAGCTATAGTGACTTCAGCCCCTTAGTTATGCAGTACAAACCCAATGTCTCGGTGGCTGAAGACATTATGCGGATCGCTTGTGTTAGGCAGCTCGCCGATGATCAGATTATCTATTGGAACCCAGATGAAACCCATGACGAATACACAGACTACGTTATCACTGTCGTAAACCGCTACAAATTTGAAAAGCTGTACCTGAAGCTAACGGGTGCCACCAAAAAAGCAATCAGTGAGCAACTCCCAAACCTTGTATACTACAATCCCGTTACAGGCAAAGGGTTTGTGAACGGCAACCCCATATACTTAAAGCCCTCGAAACCAAAGAGCAAGGTTAAGGCCAAAGAAATATTTGACTTACTGTTTGCACATGCCCCGAACCCAGTGCCTCGTGAGCGGCTTACGGCCACTCTACGATTAGGCAAAAACGCACCAAATGAGTCCGATAGATTAAGTGAAGCGTTCAGCAATCTCCGTAGTCGTTGCGGCGTGACAAGCAAGGTAATCTCCCTAAAATCAGGGGTGCTAAACGCCGCTGCAATGCCTTTTGATAAAATGCCGGACTTTTTTATTTTTCCAGAGTAAAATCCCGATTTCAGTCCTGTTACGCGCACCGATTTACGCCTAAGAATCGGTATTTTTCTTCTGTAAACTTAACCGTAGGTTTGCATGACGAATGTCGGCTTATAGCAAACCTGCCGACGTTCTCAAAACCAAAGGACAATATCAATGAAAGACTTTAAGACTACATTAATTACTACACCTTAGCTAAATAGATAGTACAGGAATAAGAAGCAGTAGGAAGAGGCGCGAAGAATCGTAGCCCTTGTTCCCTGAACCCTAAAAACAGGAGATTTGTGATGAAAGCAGCAGAACCAAAACCAAGCGCGAGAGACCACCCACCCAGCCTATATGAGGAGTTGTGCGGCAAAACCCTGACCGAGACAGAAGAAGCGGAAATGACCTTTAACCTCGTCAACTTCATGGAAACGCTCATAACAATGGACCGCCAGCACCAAGACTGGCTTGCAAAACAAAAAGACCAGCCAAAACAATCAGCATAAACGGGGGCTGCGTCATTTTGGGCAGCCCTACCATAACCAATTTAACAATCGAGGAATTAATCATGAGTAAAGATAAAATCACTAAACACTTTAAGGCGACATTGTCGCAGTACCACAGCAATCAAATGGCGGAGACCATAAAGCGTGGAATGTTAAACCGCGCAAAGAGCGGTTACGCCATCACGCGTCCGCCACTAGGCTACTCAACAACCGAAACGCCAGGACTCTACCAGTTAGATAGCAACGGTCGCAGTGCGAGAAGCGCACTACAGCCCTTGGCAAAGGGCGAAGCAAATCTTGGAACGGTCGTCGCCTACTCGGAGATGTTCTACCACGTTATGACTGGAATCGAGCACTCTGGCACCACGTGGATTGAACGCATAGTGTCAAACCCGTATTACTGCGGCTACATTTCCTATGATGGGCAATTATATCCAGGTCTTCACAAACCCCTCATAACTGTGGATGAGCAACGCACACTAGCAGAAATTCTAAATAAGCACAACAAGAATAACTCCTTAAAACCATTTGATAGAGCCCTACAATCCCATTAAAATGAGAGTATGTCCAGGAACCTAAAATGAACTATTTAATTGCACGAGTATCAGACCCCGACCAAAAAGAAGCATTACCCGCCCAGAAGAAGCGTCTGGATGATTACGCCGACAAACAAGAGTGGGTAGAGGGCAAGGACTACAAATATATTGAGTTCGACGAAACCGCCTACAAAGACTGTCGCAAGAAGTTTCACGAACTCGTCATTGAACCGCTACAACAAGAAAAAGAGCTTGCTATTGTCGTGTTCGACAAGATTGACCGCTTTACCCGTGATTCGGGCTCAGAAGAACGCCACATACTTTCTGCAATGTTCAAAAAAGGTCTAATCGAGCTGCACTTCCCGTCGGATAATCTCTATATTAGCAAGGACTCGCCAGCAGCCGACCTATTCCGTCTAGAAATTGGTATGTCGCTGGCGGGCTACTACTCCGCAGCTATACGCGATAATGTTAAACGTCGTTTCGACCAAATGCTAGATGACGGAATATGGATTGGTCGTGGGCCAATAGGCTATGTAAATTACCAAGAACACGACGCTAACGGCAAAGTAATCTTCAAGGGAATCAAGTTAGATGAGGAGCGTAAGCACCATATTTACGAGGGTTTTAAGTTACGCTCCACTGGCTTATCGTATAAAGCCATTACTCAAGAATTAAAGAAAGCTGGCTTACGCAGTCGTACCGAAAAGGCGGTTGTTATCAGTGCCGCCCAATGGGAAGAAATCCTGAATAACCCGTTCTACGTAGGCCGTATGGTCTACAAGGGCAAAGAGTTCGACCACCACTACGATAATATTATTGAGCCGTGGCTGTGGGACAAAGTCCAAGAGGTCAAAAACCGCCGTGCCAATGGTAAGACCAAGTACAACAGCAAGCCGTTTCTGTTCAAGAACCTTAAATGTCAGACTTGTGGCTACTCGATTACCTTTGACGGCCCCAAACATAATGGTAAGACGTATGGCAAATGTACCGAACACGGTGGCAAACACGGTGCAAAGTGGGTTGACGAAGAAGCACTGACTGACCAGATAAGAAAACTGCTTACATCAATCCAGCTCCCCAAGAACCTAATTCCTAAGCTCGTAGCTGAAATTGAGAAGAACCACGCCAGTGAGCAAGAGCGCTACACTAGCACCAAAACTCGCCTGCAAAAAGAATACGATGAGCTAGATGCAGAACTAGAGGACTTATTCAAAGACCGCAAACAATTCAAATCCCGCCACGATATTTTCGAACGTATGGTCAAAAAGATTGAAAAACGTCAGAAAGAATTACTGGACGACATCAAAGACCACAGTGCTGGCGATAAGGCCTTTGTGATTGGTGCGAGCTACCTATTAGACGTGTGTAGTCGTGCCGTCGAACTATTCGATTCTGAAAGTACAAAAATAGAGCAAAAACGCTACCTGCTTGACTTCATACTTTCGAACGCCTCTTTAGACGGTGAAAAACTACTTTTTACCCTTAAAGAGCCGTTCGAAGCGGTCATTGCTGTATCAAAAACTGGGAAATGGTACGCCCGGAGAGATTCGAACTCCCGACCCTCTGTTCCGAAGACAGATGCTCTAATCCGCTGAGCTACGGGCGCATGAACCTCACTATTATAACAGATGATTTGCTGTAAAATAAGGATAAATGAAGACTGTCAAATTGCCGGCCGGTAGATATATTGTTGCGGTGTCCGGGGGAGTGGACTCGATGGCACTGCTTGATATGCTTCGACGCCAGCCAGACCTAGAACTTATTGCTGTTCATGTTAATCATGGAATGCGGCCTGATTCGGGTGAAGATGAAAAATTGGTTGACACCTACTCCATGTCGCACAATATTAAGCTTGTTAAAGCTCATTTGCATCTTGAAGCAAACACAAGTGAGGCAACGTCACGAACAGCTCGATACAGTTTTTTGCGACTCTGTCGCAAAAAATATAACGCCAAAGCGATCGTCACGGCGCACCACCAAGACGATTTAATCGAGACGGCAATCATTAATATCCTGCGCGGGACAGGCTGGCGCGGCCTAGCGCCCTTTGTGGACAGTGCAGATATTCTGCGACCACTAGTCGAGCACACAAAAAATGAGCTTACGGCATATGCAAAGCGGCACAATGTACCATGGCGCGAGGACCCCACAAACGTAAATCAAGCATACTTACGCAACTATGTGCGCCACAGGCTGGTGCCTCGTGCGGAAAAGAATGACCGTGAGTTCAAGACGAAATTTTTGCAACTCATTCGCAAACAACAGATATTACGTCGCACAATCACTGACGAAATGGAATTGTGGCATAAGCGTCATGTGGTAACCGAAAAAAACCGTGCGCTCATATCGCGTTACCAACTTATTATGTTGCCGCGACCACTCGCCTACGAATTGCTACAAGAGCTTCTGCGCAAACATTGCGGCAACACGCTGCAGCGGCCATTAGTAGAACGGGTGCTTTTATTCGCAAAAGTTGCTAGGCCGGGCAAAGTTATGCCTATTGGAAGCACATGGCAATTTCGGGTTGATGCGCGTACGCTCATTGTCGAGCCAAGTTCTGCATGATAAGCTTAGACGTGCAATAGCACAACTTCTTATTTTAAGTAGTGAGGGATGATTTTTAAGTGAAACCGAAGCAACCATCAAAATTCATGCGTTTGATTGTATTCTGGGCGATTATTGTCGTGTCGGCATTAATCTTGTGGGCGGTCTATGCACCACAGCAGAATTTAAAAGAAGTACCATTTAGCGAGGTAATCCGCCGCGCTAACAATGGCGAAATTGCCAAAATCGAAATTAATGGCAACGAGCTGCTAATTACACCGTTTAGCGAAAAGGATAAAGAAAAGCCGACCGAAAAATCCTACAAAGAAGGCGGCAGCAGTATTTACGAACAAGGTCTCGAGCACGATAGCAAAGCCGAAGTCGCCGTAAAGAAACCATCTGACACCGGTAGCACGATTTGGAATGTTCTGAGCCTGCTTTTGCCAGTCCTGCTGTTTGCTGGTTTCTTCTACTTTATGTTCCGTCAAGCACAAGGGCAAAGCAACCAGGCGCTCGGCTTTGGCCGTTCCAAGGCTCGCTTGTACGGTAACGAAAAGGAAAAGGTGGTTTTTAAAGACATTGCTGGCAACGAAGAAGCCAAAGAAGATCTGGTAGAAGTTGTCGATTTCCTAAAGCACCCCAAAAAATTCCGCGACGTCGGCGCCAAAATTCCAAAGGGCGTGTTGTTAGTTGGCCCTCCGGGAACCGGTAAAACTATGCTTGCTCGCGCCGTTGCTGGCGAGGCTGGCGTGCCCTTCTTCAGTATCTCAGGTTCAGAGTTCGTTGAAATGTTTGTCGGTGTTGGTGCCAGCCGCGTACGCGACTTGTTTGCCAAGGCCAAAAAGAATGCACCGTGCATTATCTTTATCGATGAGATTGATGCCGTTGGTCGCCGTCGTGGCAGTGGTATGGGCGGTGGACACGACGAGCGCGAACAAACCCTTAACCAGATCTTGGTTGAAATGGATGGTTTCGAAACCGACACCAACGTGATTGTGCTGGCCGCTACCAACCGCGCCGATGTGCTTGACCCTGCCTTACTCCGCCCTGGCCGCTTTGACCGCCGAGTGGGTATTACCTTGCCAGAACGCAAAGAGCGCGAGGCAATCCTTAAAGTGCATTTTGCAAACAAGCCAACCGACCCAAGCGTGAACCTTAACGCACTTGCCGGTAAAACCGCCGGCTCATCCGGTGCCGATCTCGCCAATATATCAAACGAAGCAGCTATTATTGCTGCCCGCCATAACCGTAAACACATCACTAATAAAGATGTCACCGAAGCGTTTGAAAAGGTTGCGCTTGGGCCTGAACGTAAAGCCAAAGTGATGAATGAAGCCGAGAAAGAACTAACCGCTTACCACGAAGCCGGCCACGCCATTGTTGGCCATGTGCTGCCAGATTCTGACCCGGTCCACAAAGTTACCATCATCCCGCGTGGTGGTACTGGTGGTGTGACTTGGTTTTTGCCGCCAGAAGATCGCAACTATACGTCGGTTATCGAATTTAAAGACATGCTAGCCCGTGCCCTCGGTGGCCGCATTGCCGAAAAGGTGAAGTATGGTCCCGACCGCGTCACAACCGGTGCCGGCAATGATCTCCGTAAAGCTACTGAGATTGCCCGCGATATGATTATCGAACAGGGTATGGGTAAGGGCTTGCGCGACCTCGTATTCCACGAAGACACCGGCGGTATGATGATCGACCGCATGGTGCACGAACGGCCGTACTCCGAGGAAACCGCCAAGCTGATCGACAAAGAAGTCGAGGCGCTGATTCAGGAAGCCGCTAAGCGGGCTGAAACCATCATTCGTTCGAACGCCGAACCACTAACCAGATTGTCTAACGCGTTACTCGAAAAAGAAACAGTCGAAGGTGACGAAGTAAAAGAACTATTGGTTGATGCCGTTTATCCTAAAGAAGCTGCGCTGTATTAAGGCTTGCGGATTCTCATTCCGCTTTTCGCCATAATTGCCTGGGAGCGCTCGCATAGTTCTTTGGAGGCACCCGAACAGTGCCAGTGGTACTGTGAGTTTTCCTTGCTTGGCTGAGCAACGAATACATTCGTTGCGAGCAAACAAAGCCGGAAGCTCAAAATGTGGTAGTCCACCACATTTTGAGACCCGCACGTGCCGAGAAAGAAGCTATGCGAAAAGCGGAATGAAGAGCAGGTAGTGTGGGGATGGTTCGACCGTTTGCCGGCGCATTCATGTTTTCAGCCAAGACGTGCCCAATTTTCTCTGTTATAATAACCCCAACCAATAAAGTTTGTTATTGAATGGTTAAACGCTTTTTCGCCCGCGCCAACAGTCGTTTGAGTATACCGCTCGCGGCTTCATTGCTAGCTGGCTCGACGCTCGTCTCCAGCTTACTTGGCTTATACCGCGAAAAATTGCTACTAACCTACTACTACGACACCTACCCACAAGGCATCGACGCCTACAAAGTCGCGTTTACACTCCCGGACTTCATGTTCTTCATCCTAGTTTCGGGAACGCTCAGCGTCACATTTATTCCAGTCTTTAACCAGCGCCTCGCCTCAGGCAATAAAAAATCTGCTTGGGAACTCTCCTCGAGCCTCATCAACCTATTTGCAGTCGCCACCTTTGCAATTAGTTTGTTGATTATCATTTTTGCCGAACCATTAGTGCAGTACATCGTAGCGCCAGGTCTGGATGAAGGCACGCGAGGTCTCGCGGTATCGCTGATGCGTGTCGTGGCTATTAACCCGCTCTTATTCTCTATCTCGACCGTGCTCGCGAGCATGCAACAAGCCTTCGGCCGCTATGTATTTTTGGCGCTGGCGCCGGCGATTTACAGCCTGGGTATTATAATTGGCATCCTGTTCTTTACCGACGGCATCAACATCTTTGGCTGGCAAGTGTTCGAAGGCGGCATTATGGGTGTCGCGCTTGGTGTGGTGCTTGGTTCGATCATGCAGCTCCTTGTAAGTAGCATTGGTATGATCGGCTTGAAGTTCGAGTACGACTTTAAGATTTTTTGGCGTAATCTGGGCTTTCGCCGGGTGCTAAAGCTGTTGCCCCCGCGTTCGTTCGACCAAGGTATCGACTACTTTAACAACTTGGTCGAAATGAACCTGGCATCGCGCCTCGGTGCGGGCGCCATTACAGCGTACCAAGTTGCAACCATGCTGCACTTTGTGCCAGTGAGCCTGATCGGCGTGGCGATCTCGACCGCCGCGTTCCCTAAAATGACTGAGCGAATTGCCCAGGGCAAGGCAGAGTTATTCAAGAAAGAATTGCGTACGATTCTGCGGATTATCATCTGGCTGGCGCTACCGGTTGCCGTTATTGCGTTCCTTGGTCGTGGTTATTTGGTGAGCTTCATTAAAGTCGGTGGTGCGCCCGAAATTGCTAGCATTTTGGGTGTGCTGGCTATCGCTATTCTCTTTCGTTCAATCTATGCAATCTCATCACGTAGTTTCTATGCCCAGCAAGATACCCGAACGCCGCTCTACATTTCGATCGCCACAATTTTGCTGAATATTGCGTTGGCCGTGTTCTTTGTATTGCAGCTCCAGCTTGGCGTGTTCGGTTTGGCTGCGGCGCAATCCATCGTGGCTTTCGTGGAAGTTGTCATTCTCTTCTCGATTATGTCTCAGCGAATCAAGGGTCTTTTCAATGCCTCATTTGTTAACGGCGTACTGCGCATGATCTCCGCAACCGGCCTGATGTTTGTAGTGACCTACATCATGATCAAAACATTTAACTTAACCAACGTCGACGAAAGTCTGTTTGCCTTGCTGCCGCCGTTTACGCTGATTGTCGGTGTCAGTTTGGGGTCGTACCTAATTATGAGTCGCATTCTAGGTATCCACGAAGCAAGGCCAGTGCTTCGACAGCTACGTAAAATCGTCTTCACGATTGTCGCAAAATTGCGTAGTATTATATTCCGTGAAGTCAAACCATCAAAGTAATTTTTATGCAACAAGATAAAATCCGTAATTTCTGTATTATTGCCCACATCGACCACGGTAAGTCGACACTTGCCGACCGTCTACTCGAGTTAACGGGTACTGTCGAACACCGTGACATGAAGGAACAGCTGCTCGACCGCATGGATCTCGAGCGTGAAAAGGGTATTACTATTAAGCTGCAGCCCGTGCGCATGAATTACAAAGGGCACGAGCTGAATCTTATCGATACACCTGGCCATGTAGACTTTAGTTATGAAGTTTCGCGTAGTCTTGAGGCTTGCGAAACAGCACTTCTGGTCGTGGACGCGACTCAGGGCATTCAGGCGCAGACACTAGCCAATGTCTACCTTGCTTTAGCTGCGGATCTTACCATCATCCCTATTCTGAACAAAATCGATTTGCCAGCAGCCGATGTCGAACGCGTTAGTCGCGAAATCGTCCAACTGCTTGGTTGCAAGCGCGAAGAAATTTTGGAAGTTTCCGCAAAGACAGGCCTAAATGTCGAGCAAGTGCTGCAGCGAATTGTCGAAGTCGGCAAACCGCCTCGCGGAGCAACCAACCAACCGCTGCGTGCATTGGTGTTTGATTCGGTTTACGACGATTATCGCGGCGTGGTGCTGTACGTGCGTGTTGTCGATGGTGAACTAAAAAAGAATGACACTATTCACATGATGGCCACCGAAGCCCAGGGCATTGCGCTGGAGGTCGGGCACTTAACGCCTAATATGTATCCCGACCAAACATTACGAACCGGACAGATTGGCTATATTGTGACCAACTTCAAATCTGTCTCGCAGGGACGTGTGGGCGATACAGTCACGCACGCCAAGCAGTCTGCAACGCAAGCGCTACCAGGCTATCAAGAAGCAAAGCCGTTCGTGTACGCCGGCATCTTTCCAAGCAGTAACGAGGATTATCCAGCGCTCAAAGACGCGCTTGAAAAACTAAGCCTCAACGATGCCGCCCTCCAATATACACCCGAAAATAGTCAGGTTTTGGGGTATGGTTTTCGCGTCGGTTTCCTGGGGCTGCTTCATATGGATATTGTCCGGGAGCGCCTGGAGCGGGAATACAACCTAGAGTTAATTGTCACCAACCCATCAACCGATTACGAAATTGAGCTATTAAACGGTGATTTAGTAACCATCAAAAACGCCGCCGACCTCCCAGAAGTAGCAAAAATTCGTGAAATCCGCGAGCCGTGGATTAAAGGGGAAGTGGCTTGTCCACAAGCCTATGTTGGCAGTGTGATCCAACTTATTGTGCAGCAGCGCGGGCATCAAAAGCATGTTGAATATATTGACGACCAACTAGCGCTTATCACCTTTGAGGCGCCGCTGGCTAACATGCTGACGGACTTTTATGACCAGCTCAAAAGCCTTACCAGTGGCTACGGTTCGTTCAATTACGAGCTGGCCGACTACCGGCCCGAAGATCTGGTGCGACTCGACTTTTTGGTCGCCGGCGAACGCGTCGACAGCCTTAGTTTGATGGTGCACCGTTCCGAAGCGATGCGTATTGGTCGCGACATTGTCGCAAAATTGAAAGAAATCATCCCAAAGCAGCTCTTCCAAGTAATATTGCAAGCAGCAATTGGCGGCAAAATAATTGCCCGCGAAGATATTCAATCTATGAAAAAGAATGTCACCGGTCACCTATATGGCGGTGACGTGTCGCGCAAGAAAAAGCTGTGGGCAAAACAAAAAGAAGGCAAAAAACGCCTTAAAAAATTCGGCAAGGTCGAAATCCCTGCCGAAGCTTTTACTGTTCTTCTGAAACGTCAGTAGTAACGGGCTGCTTGGCAAGCTCCGGGCGGCGAAGCAACCGCTTGACGACCAAAATAACAGATGCAATGATGAGCGCTGTTGCCAAAAATATAGGAATCAGCACGTCGTATCCAGTGCTCGCCAAGTCACCGAGCCCATCTGATGAATACGCACCCTCACCGTAGGTACCGCTGCCGTATACTTCCGCAAAAGTAGTAAGTGTTGTCATTTTTTTGCTTGTTGTTTTACCATAATCGGTATAATCTGTTGATATAGTAACATAGATTTACAATGAGGGAGTCATAGGTGCACTATTTTGCTGATATCTTCGGGCTCGGTACCCCCGAACTAGTAATTATTCTGCTTATCTTGCTGCTTTTGTTTGGTGGTAAAAAACTGCCAGACTTATTTAGAAGCGTTGGCAAGTCGGTCAACGAACTACGCAAGGGTGTAAACGGCGAAACTGAAAGTGGAACAAAAAAGCCAGCCAACACCAATAAAAAGTCGTAGCCAGCCAGCAACAGAACACTTACCCACTTTTCTAGAACATCTTCATGAGTTGCGGCGGCGTTTGTTTTGGGTCGCGGCGGTCGTAATACTGGCCTCCACTGCGGCTTATCCGTTTGTCCAAATGATTGTCGACGTACTGGTGCATCCGCTGGGTGGGCAAAAGCTGTTTTACTTGACGCCAATAAGTGGCTTTAGTTTCATTATCAAAATTTGTACCTATGTTGGTGTGCTTGTTGGCATACCCTTCATTTTGTACCATCTGTATCGTTTTATTGAACCACTTGTCAGCAATGCTCGTTTGGCAATTGCCCGCTATGTTATGGCATCTACCCTCCTGGCAATTGCCGGCATACTGTTTGCTTACTTTGTAAGTTTGCCAGCGGCGCTGCACTTTTTGACTGGCTTTAACATTCAACAGATCGAAGCTATGCTCACGGTCGATTCCTACCTGACGTTTGTAATGACATATTTGCTGGGCGCAGCTATTTTATTCCAGATTCCACTCATCCTGAGTATCATTAACCGGATTCATCGCTTGCCACCGCGAAAGCTTATGGGATTCCAGCGCTACGTTATTTTGGCGGCGTTTGTGCTTGCGGCTATTATTTCGCCCACGCCAGATATGGTAAACCAGGCGTTTTTGGCAGTACCAATTATCGTCATGTACCAAATAGGGGTGCTCGGTGTCTGGCTCCAGCAACGTAAAAAACCACGCCCACAGCGCATACAACAGGTTATCCAGCGCAGCGACGAATCGCCAATCCCGAATGACGTCATGCAAGAACTTACCGCAGATAAGCCTGTGCCTACACCATCTCGCACGGTAGTGGTAGAACCGGTTCAGATAAAACCTCTAGTTCAACCAACGCCGAAGCCACAACCTATTCAAAAACAGATGATGGATATTATTACGCCTGGTGCACGGCAGCTCGTAGTACCAAAAAGGCAAACCACTCCCAAACTACCACCACGACATACTATGGTGCGTCGGCCAAATATTTCGCCGCCAATGCCACGGCGCAGTATCGATGGTTTCTTTTCGCTCGGCGCCACTTAGGGAGCATAAGCGTATTGACATTCACTACATGAATGATTCATTATAGAGATAGTCAGTTACAGAGACAAAAAACAAAAAAATACTAAGGCACAGCTATGAAACCACAGCTTAATGACCTGCTTCAAAAACGCATGGACCGCAAGGACTTTATTAAGCACGTTGCGGTTGGTTTGGTTGCCATGACTGGCGTCACGGCTGCCATAAAGGCAATGTATACGCCGCCACAAGGGCGACCCCAGGCCTACGGTGCCTCTGCTTACGGTGGTGCAAGGCGTAATACAAGCCGGTAAAATACTTGCGGCTCTAGGGTAAGTCGCTTACAATCTTTCCATGGCCAGTGAAGACGATATTGCTCGAATTCGAAAAAAAATGGAAGTGTACCAACCAGCTGAGTCGGTTCGCACACTTCTTACGCAGACGCCCATTGTTCTTTTAGTAGGTATTTCAGGGGCTGGCAAAGACACCCTGAAACATCTACTTTTGGAGCGATACCCTGAAAAGTATCACCATATTGTTTCGCATACAACACGTGCTCCCCGTGAGAATCACGGTGTTATGGAGCAGGATAATATCGACTATCATTTTATAGATTTTGTTACAGCCGAAAAGCTGCTAGATAATTCCGACTATGTCGAAGCCAAGATGTACAGTGGCAATATTTACGGTACGAGCGTGGCCGAGATTCAAAAAGCTCACGATGAAGGTAGAATTGCTATTACCGATTTGGAAGTACAGGGTGTTCAAGAGTATGTTGAACTTACACCATCGGTTAAGCCGATTTTCATTTTGCCACCGAATTTCGCCACTTGGCAGCAACGTCTCAAACAACGTTACGAGGATGGTTGGGAACGCCACCAGGACGATATTGCAAAGCGCCTGCAAACAGCCCGTCAAGAACTCGAATTTGTGAAACAAGCTGGCTATTTCTATCTGGTTGTAAATGACGACCTCGAGCGGGCTTTGCGACAAGTCGACTCAATAGCTCGCTCTCCAGAAACCACTCCTCGCAACGATTTGCGAACACTTACGGTGCTCGACGAACTGCTGACAGAATTGCAAAAGGTAGCTGTCTAGCACTCTTGACCCGAGTCAAGAATGCCGACAATGTCACCGCCTGGCTTGCCCAGAGCGTCGTATCTTGCCGCTTTTGTCTCCAGTCCAGCTCACCGTAGCTTCAGCTACGGATCACTCTGGTCTTCAACAAAATCGACAAGCTCCACCACTCTGAACAAACCAATCGGCAACATTGCTAGCACTCTTGAC
>JBOHNX010000004.1:0-23115 GCA_050730875.1 Saccharimonadales bacterium (SeqCode) | reverse complement strand
TCTTGCCGCTTTTGTCTCCAGTCCAGCTCACCGTAGCTTCAGCTACGGATCACTCTGGTCTTCAACAAAATCGACAAGCTCCACCACTCTGAACAAACCAATCGGCAACATTGCTAGCACTCTTGACTCGTGAGTGCTAACGGCGCTAGAATCGTATGTAGTTAGCAAACGAGATGGGTAAGTGCCAAACACAAGCGCTATGACAGAACGACAGGCTCAAATTTTAGCAGCAATTATTGAACAATATGCCGAAGTTGCCGCACCGGTTGGTTCGGTCATGCTGGCTAAACTCTTTGGGGTTAGTTCGGCTACCATCCGAGCCGAAATGGCCAAGCTTGAAGAAAACGGTTATATTACGCAACCCCACACTTCGGCCGGCCGTATCCCAACAGATAAAGGATATCGCTTTTATGTGAACCAAATCAGCGGGGTCCAAACGCCAATGCCGCTCGATCGCAGTGCGAGAGCAATCGAGGCCCGCGTCAGTAAAGCCGGCCGTGCAGATTACGCGATTCGGACTGCTGTAGATTCGCTAGTAGAGCTTACCCATAATTTGGGGCTCGCAACTATCGGCGATCAACTGTATTTAAGCGGCATGTCAAATCTGTTCGGCCAGCCGGAATTTGCCAGCGGTCAGTATGTGCGCCAAGTTGCCAACCTGCTCGATAACCTAGAACCGTGGCTACGCGAGGCAGCACCAAACGAGCCGCTTAACGTGTTTATTGGCAGCGAAAACCCAATTGGCAAAGCCAGCGGCTGTACACTTATTATCAGTCGGTTTCGTTCGCCCTTTTCCGACAATAGTTACATAGGTGTACTTGGCCCAACCCGCCAAAGCTATGGCCGCGTTATGCACCTCGTGCGTCACGCTGGAACAATGTTAGAGGAGGTCTTATGAAAGACAAAAACGCCAAGTTAAGCAAGAAGGAGCAAGAGCTGCAGGCCCGGGTGGATGAGCTCACCACAGATGTACAGCGCCTACGCGCCGACTTCGAAAACTACCACAAGCGGGCAGAAAACGAGAAGGGTAGCTTACGAGAGCTCACCAAAGCAGCAACAATTCTAAAGCTCCTGCCGGTTATCGATAACATTGACCGCGCAATCAGCCACACGCCGGAAGACCTGGCCGACAACAAATGGGTTCAAGGTATTGTCAGTTTAGGCAAGAACCTTGAAAAATCGCTGAAAGACCTTGGCCTGGAGCGCATCCCGGCCGCCCCCGGCACCACGTTCGACCCTAACCTACACGAAGCGATTAGTGTCGAAGATGGCGACGGCGAGCACGAAGTTGTGGCACAGGAACTGCGTGCTGGCTTCAAGCTCGGGCATCAAGTAATCCGGCCCAGCATGGTCAAGGTAAAGCGCGAGGACGTGGGCGCCAAAAAGATCGTCAAAGAACAGTTAAAAACCGAACCAAAGAATCACGAAATTCCAGAAGACTAAAGGAGGAAACAATGGGAAAAATTATCGGAATCGACCTAGGAACCACTAACAGCGCCATGGCTTACATGGTGGCTGGCAAACCAGAAGTTATTGCCAATGCCGAAGGCAATCGTACCACTCCAAGTGTGGTTGCTATCAACAAAAACGGCGAGCGTTTGGTTGGCCAAGTCGCGCAGCGTCAGCGCGTTACCAACGCCAAAAACACTATCTACGGCGTAAAGCGCCTGATCGGCCGCAAGTTCGAAAGTACCGAGGTGCAAAAAGATCTCGACATCATGCCGTATGAAATTGTGAAAGCCAACGGTGGCGTAAAAGTGAAGATGGGCGACAAAGAATACAGCCCAGAAGAAATCAGCGCCATGATCCTCGGCAAGCTAAAAGCTGATGCCGAAGCCTTCCTTGGCGAAAGTGTGACCGAAGCAGTTATCACCGTGCCCGCCTACTTTGACGACTCTCAGCGCCAAGCAACCAAAGACGCTGGTAAAATTGCTGGTCTCGAAGTTAAGCGCATTATCAACGAGCCAACCGCAGCCGCACTTGCCTACGGTTTGGACAAGAAAAAAGAAGAAAAAATCGCTGTGTTCGACCTTGGTGGTGGTACGTTCGACGTCTCTATCCTTGAACTAGGCGACGGCGTATTCGAAGTAAAGTCGACCCATGGTGATACCCACCTTGGTGGCGAAGACTTCGATAACCGCATCGTAAACCTCTTTTTGGAAGAATTTAAGAAAGAACAGGGCATCGACCTCAAGGGCGACAACGCAGCTATGCAGCGTCTGAAGGACGAAGCCGAAAAAGCTAAAAAAGAGCTTTCAACCACAACCGAAGCTGACGTAAACTTGCCATTCCTGACAGCTGACGCCGAAGGTCCAAAACACTTCGAATACAAGCTGACACGCGCCAAGTTGGAAGAGCTCGTTGCCGACCTCATCGACAAAACCGAAGAGCCTTGCCGCCAGGCACTCAAAGACGCTGGTTTAGATGCAAAAGATATCGACGAAATCGTCTTGGTTGGCGGTATGACCCGCATGCCAAGCGTAGTCGAAAAAGTGAAGAAAATCTTTGGCAAAGAACCGCTCAAGGGTGTGAACCCAGACGAAGTTGTGGCCATTGGTGCTGCAATCCAAGGTGGTGTGCTAGCTGGTGACGTAAAGGACGTGCTGCTGCTTGATGTAACGCCGCTGAGCCTGGGTATTGAAACCATGGGCGGTGTTATGACCAAGCTCATCGAGCGCAATACGACCATTCCAACCAGCAAGTCCGAAATCTTCAGTACCGCTGCCGACAACCAGCCGCAGGTAGAAATCCACGTACTGCAGGGTGAGCGCGAAATAGCCGAAGGTAACAAGAGTCTTGGTAAATTCATCCTCGATGGCATTGCGCCAGCACCGCGCGGTGTACCACAGGTTGAAGTGACTTTTAACCTCGACGCTAACGGTATTTTGAACGTGACCGCCAAGGACAAAGGCACTGGCAAAGAACAGAGCATTACCATTCAAAACAGCGGTAACCTCAGCAAAGATGACATTGAAAAGGCGCAAAAAGAGGCCGAAGCCCACGCCGACGAAGATCGCAAGAAGCGCGAAACCGCCGAAGCCAAAAACAACTTGGCCCAAGCAATTTACACCGCCGAAAAAATGGCCCGCGACAACAAAGACAAAATTGGCGACGAAGACAAGAAGACTGTCGAAGAAGCCGTAGCCGAAGCCAAAAAGCACGAAAACGCCGAAGATAAAGACGAGTTGCAAAAAGCAGGCGAAGAACTGCTAAACAAAATCCAGGCAATCGGCGCAAAATTGTACGAAGCCGCCAACCCGCAACAACCCGCAGAAGGCGACGGCGCTAAAGATGCTAAAAAAGACGACAAAGAAGGCCCCGTCGAGGGCGAAGTCATCGACGAGAAAAAATAAATATGAAAATATACGTGCTGTACCCCTTTGTGAAGATTGACGAAAAGTCCAGTTTTTGCTACATTATGGGTACAGCACCTCGCCTTGGACCTTCGGGAGCATCGCGAGGTTTTTTGTTTGGGTAAAACATGACACAGCACTACGTTTTAATCGATGGTGAGAACTTTGTACATAGCCTTGTGCATGTGCTGAAGTCGCAAAAATTTATACGTTCACGATCATCGCTAAAACGATTTCGAATCGATACGATCGTAGATACGGTGATTCGCTCTGCCAACCGCGATATACGCTACTACGCCACTCGCATCCAGACCCCCGACAAAAAGAGTGATCTTTACGCAGCCGTAGAAAGAATGCGTAAATGGAATGCGTTCTGGGTGCCGTACATCGCCAACCAAGGGGTACGCTTTGTGAAAGCCGGCCATTTAAAGGTACGTGATGGCAAGCGCTGTCCGAACTGCCGCCATAAAACAGACGTGCTTCTTGAAAAAGGTGTAGATGTACGACTTGGCGTCGATATCGTTTCGCTTGCGAACAAAGACGCGACTATCTATGTGTTTTCATCCGATTCCGACCTCATTCCCGCTGTGCTTCAGGCGCGTCGTAATGGTGCGAAGGTGGTATACGTTACTATTGAGGGAAGCATCAATCATGCATTCGCAAAAACGGCTAGTCGTACTATTTATGTTAAAAAATCATCTGTCAAACAAGCATTTACGAAAGCAAACCAATGAGTAAACGCGATTATTACGAAATCCTGGGGGTCGGTAAAAACGCTTCGGCGGACGAGATTAAAAAAGCGTTCCGCCGGCTTGCGGTGAAGCACCATCCAGACAAAGAGGGTGGTGACGAGACCAAGTTTAAAGAGATTAACGAGGCGTACGAAGTCTTAAAAGACCCATCCAAACGCCAGCGTTACGACCAATTTGGTCACGCTGGTGTTGGTGGTAATGGCGCGGGCCCTGGTGGCTATGGTTTCGAAGGCTTTGGTGGCCAAAATGCTAACTTCGATTTTGGCGACATGGGTCTCGGCGATATTTTTGGCAGCTTTTTTGGTGGCCAGCAGCGCGAACGCACGCGCCGCGGCCAAGACATCGCCGTTGAACTCACTCTAACCTTTGAAGAAGCTGTCTTTGGCGTCGAAAAAGAACTCGCGCTTAATTTAGAAGACGCTTGTAGCCACTGCAAAGGCAGCGGTGCCGAACCAGGCCACGGCACCAAAACATGCCCAACCTGCCAAGGCACCGGCCAGATGACCCGTGTCATGAACACCATCTTCGGCCAAATCCAACAAACTGCAACTTGCGAGACCTGCAAAGGCAGCGGCAAAGTGCCCGAAAAGACCTGTAGTGTTTGTAAAGGCAGGGGTACCGAGCGCCAGCGCCAAACATTCTCACTGAAAGTGCCAGCCGGCATCGACGATGGCGCGACCATCCGCCTGCACGGCCGAGGAGAAGCAATCCAGGGCGGCGAAAAGGGTGACTTATATGTAAACGTTCGCGTCAAGCCGCACAAGAAATTCACCCGCGAAGGCGATTTGATTCTGTCGACCGAACATGTCGATATAGTCACTGCGGCTCTAGGCGGCGAGCTCGAAGTCGACACCGTGGACGGCCCGCTCATCATGAAGATCCCCGCTGGTACGCAAAGCGGTACGGACTTCAAGCTAGCCAACCACGGCGTACCGCGCCTGCGCTCAAGCACCCGAGGCGACCAGATCGTAACAGTTCAGGTTGAAACGCCAACCAAACTCACTAAAAAACAAAAAGAGATCCTGCAACAGTTCGCCGACACTGACAAGAAGAAATTCTGGTAGTTAACCAGGGGTAGATGTAGTACATAAAGCTTCAGCTTTTACCCATTTCGTGATATAATGGGAAACCATAGTGGAGAGCGGGAAAGTAACGCCGGCTATTGGCCTGTTGCAGGCAATTAGTCCAGACCCTAGCCGCGCGGACGAAGACAAACTTGTATATCTGGAACTCGAGCAGGCTGCCAAACGGCAGAAACCGTTTACGCAGGCACTCATCTCTATTTCTATACCTCAAAAAGAATGTCTCGAGCAGCAGGTTGCCGCTCATAAATTAGCTGAGTACGAACTTATTAACACCGCAAACGCTTTGCAACGTGCGCAAAGTGTCCAGTTGCAACGTGCATTGAGCCATCGCTTTACGCAAGCATCGATTAAACTATTTGGTGAACCAGACTCAGAAGAGGTCGAATATGTCCTGCGCCGAATTATTGGCGAGCTGGACGGCTTCCGCACTAATCCAGTAGTAGACCCGGAGTTGCTCGAAAAGCTTATTGCGGCGTATCGCAACATTCTTGCCGTCTCGCAGTCAACCAGCGATTCAGTATTCAATGAGCGCGAAGCAGATTTAGTGGCTGAAGTTTTGGGTGATTACTTGCGCGTAGAATACGCCGATGCTTTGGCTGTATTCGATGGCGATCGTCTGCAACAGCTTACGCCACAACAGGTTGCGACCAAACTTCGCCAAGCGCTCAACATTCTAAAAAGCCAGGACGATTCTTGGAGCGAATGGCAGGTAATGCTCACTCGAGGCATGAACCTCGCCGTAAACGCTGCGACCAAGCGAATCATCGTCGGCCGCCAACGAGCCAACTTAGAGTTGGGCGAGCTAAAAGGCCTCTTTGGTCACGAAATTTTAGTGCACGCTAAGCGGGCCCAAAGCGGTGAAAGCCTAGGTAAAGCATTTGCGTATGGGCTACCAGGTTATGTCCACGCTGAAGAAGGGCTTGGGTGTTTTGTAGAGCATGCTCTAACCGGTGCGCCGCCCGCTAAAATGTACGACCGCTACCTCGATGTTGCACTAGCGCTTGGTGCCTACGACGGCGCGCAGCGCACTCGCCGCGAGCTTTACAAATTGGCCCGCGCACGTACCGTTGTGCGGATGCAAGCAGCTGGCCGTAACTTCGACCAGCAAGATATAGAGTGCCAAACTTGGGCACACGTAAACCGTATCTTCCGCGGCACCTTAGGCAACGACATTGTCGGCGTATTCACCAAAGACATCGCCTACTACGAAGGCTACCAAAAAATCGCCGCGTACTTTATTCAAGAGGTCCGCTCAGGCAAAACCGTCGCCGAAATCTGGCGCGAACAAACCTGCGGTAAATTTGACCCGACCAACACCAGTCACATCACCTACCTTGCCGAAGCACTCGCAGAAAACTAGATTTTCATTTACAAAAACAGATAAAAATTGTATAATTTGCTGACTTATGAAGCCAAATGGTCAGCTTGCTACAATAAGACCCATGAACGCCAAACAACTGGTAGTGGGATTCTTTAGAGAACGCCATGACATTGAGGAGTTCATCTTCAAGGGACCTTCATACCAGCAGGCGTATCACGAGATTATCGACCAACTGAATGAAAAAGGCGTGTACGTCGCTATTTTGATGGGCCAGAGCAGTTTTAAGGGTAAGGCGCATTTTAGCAAGCACTGGGTCCAGGTGAACGATAACGGTGAATATCGGTTTGAAAAACGTGGTCCAATCACCGTCGATGTCGTGTTCGAAAAAGACCATTTTGTTAGCGATGGCGAAACCCTGGTGCTGAATTCGCCACAATTTAAGGATATGTGTTGGGACAAGCAAAAGACCTACAATTTGTTAGGGGAATTCCAACCGAAAACGCTGGTTGTGCAAGACGAAACCGAGCTCGAAGAGGCGCTCAACCAGATGTCTGGCGACAAAGTTGCCGTTAAGGCATTCGAAGGCAGCTCTGGCCACGGCATTTTTGTGGGCGATAAAGCCGATGTATTTGGCGAAGAAGATCTGTTAAAATTCCCCCTGTTAGTCCAGGAGTTTATCGAAACAGCTGGCGGCGTGCCGGGCATTACCGACAAACGCCACGACATTCGTGTTGTGCTGACAAACGGCGAGCCAATTTTAGCGACGCTTCGCACTCCGCCCGAAGGTGGCTTAAAATCTAACATTGGGTATGGCGGCGAACATCGCTTAGTCGATATTGCCAACCTGCCAACCGATTTGGTTGAACTCTGTCACCGAATCGACAAAAAGGTAACGTTGCTCAGTGAATATCGCCTATATTCTGCTGACTTTGGCCTCACACCCCATGGTTGGCGGCTATTCGAACTCAATAGCATGCCAGGCAGCATTAACCAAGCGCGCGGCAAAGAGCTCGCGTTGTACTACCAGAGTAAGCTAACTGATTTTCTAAAAAAGGTGGCCGAAGCTGGTCACAGAAAGGTACGGCATGGATAAGATTCTGGGTAGAGCTGAAAGAATCGACTTGCCCGAGCTCAACCTGAAGAGCCTGCCCGCAAAGGTAGACACTGGTGCCTACAGCTCCTCTATCGACTGCGAATCAACCGAGCTCGTGCACAATAATGACAAAGATATTCTGGTTTTTGTGCCGCTTCGTGCTGGCCGCACTGGTTACGCCGGCAAACCCATCCGCACCACTGATTTTGATGTAACAGAAGTAATTAACGCTAACGGCACGCAGGAGCGTTTTGTCATTTATACTGATATGATTATTAATGGAGAGCGCACTCGTTGCCGATTCACTCTTACGGATCGATCAAAATTGCGTTACCCTGTACTTATCGGCCGACGATTTATCCGAGAGTCGGACTATCTGGTAGATGTCCGCAAAGGCCAAGGCTTACCAGATGACGAAGAGGATCGAAACCTATGAAAATCGCTATTTTATCCAGAGGACCAGACAACTACACAACCGTGCGGGTCAAAGCCGAAGCTGAAAAGCGTGGTCACCAGATTGAAATTGTCAGTTACACCGAATGCTACGGCACTATAGAGCAAAGCAAGCCGATCGTGCGTTACGAAGGGCGTGACCTCGAGAAGTTTGATGCTATTATTCCTCGAATTGCGCAGTCGTTTACCAAATACGGTACGGCGATTGTCCGCCAGTTTGAGCTCCAGGGCGCATACACCACGGCAAGTTCCATTGCTATTGCGCGTTCACGCGATAAGCTGCGTTCGATGCAGCTTTTAGCGCGTGCTGGTGTTGGCATTCCAAAGACCCTGTTCGCCCGCGAAACCTCTAACTTCGACGACCTTATCGAACAGGTTGGTGGCGCGCCGCTTATTGTAAAAGTCGCGCGCGGCACACACGGCAACGGAGTGGTCCTGGCCGAAACCAACAAAGCCGCCAAGGCGGTAATGCAAGCCTTCTTTGTAGAGGGCGTGAACTTTTTAGTACAAGAATTTATTAAAGAATCGCTGGGTACCGATATCCGCGCAATCGTCGTCGGCAACAAAGTGGTGGCAAGTTACATGCGCCAAAGTCTGGACGAAGATTTTCGTTCGAACATACACCAAGGTGGCACAGGTAAAGCAGTCAAGTTGACAGATGAAGAACGACGCACTGCGATTAAAGCGGCGAAAGCCATGGGACTGCCGATTTGCGGTGTCGATATGATGCGCTCCAGCCGCGGTCCACTAGTGCTTGAGGTTAATTCGTCGCCCGGCCTTGCCGGTGTCGAAAAGACCACTGGTCGAAACGTCGCCGAAAAAGTTGTTGAATATATTGAGCTCAATGCCAAGCGCCGCAATAAAAAAGATCGGATAGGGGCCTAGGCTGGTGCGCTACGAAAAAAGCGCACTTATTATTGCAGCAGCAGTTATTTTGGTGGTGATTGGCGCGGCTTTGTTGACGCTTGCGCCGCAATTTGCACCTAAATCGACCGTTCACATAGGTGATGCAGCCATTATTGCGCGCATTGCCGATAATGATAGCGAACGCGCAAAAGGCTTGGGTGGAGTGCCAAAACTCGAGCCGCACGAGGGCATGCTACTAGTCTTCGATTGGGATGACGAATGGGGTATTTGGATGAAAGACATGCAAATCAGCATTGATATTATCTGGCTCGACAACACCAAAAAGGTAGTCGATATCGAACCAAATGTAAGCCCAGATTCCTACCCCGAAAATTTTAAACCAAACAAACCGGCCCGCTACGTGTTAGAGGTACCGGCAGGTGTGGCTGACTTGAAAGGCATACGCATCGGAACTCAAGCAAGCTTCAACTTGCCGTAGAACCCATCCCAAAGTAATCCTTTCTGCTATCATAATGGCATGACAGCTGCAATTTTCCTGGTTGGTCTGCTCGCGAGCCTTTTTGCCCTCAGCTATTTCACAAAACGACGCTTCGGCGTGCTGGGTTTAACGCTTGCTGCAGGTGCGCTGCTGAGTGCCAATTGGGCCGGTACGCTCACACCCTTTATAGAACAACAGGGTATTGTGCTCGTCTCGCCGCCGTTAGCCGCACTGGTTGAAGCGACGTTGATTTTGCTGCCACCAATACTCCTGATGTTCAGTGGCCCGTCCTACGACAAGCCTATGCCGCGCCTTCTTGGCTCGTTAGCTTTTGCGGTGCTGGCCATTACTTTTTTGTTGGAACCGCTTGGCCAATCTCTTCGATTCGACGACGCAAGCCTTCAGATATACTCAACACTCAGTAATTATCAGAGTATGGTGATCGTGGCGGGACTTATTGCAGCTATTGTTGACGTGTTCTTAACCAGGAACCCACGCCGAAAATCAGGACATTGACAAAAACAGAGTAAAAAGGTACCATTACCTCTGGCGAAAGCCGTTTTTATTTTAGCGGTAGACCTACATCGCCACTCATGGGCCCATAGCTCAGCCGGTTAGAGCACCTGCCTTTTAAGCAGGGTGTCCTGGGTTCGAGTCCCAGTGGGCCCTCCAAATAAAATACCTCAGGCGAAAGTCTGAGGTATTTTATTTGGCATGATCTATTCGACTCGAACCCGAGAGGGCGAGTACTGCCAGTGGCAGTACTCGGTATCCTTGCTTGGCGGAGCGAGCATTTGCGTAGCAAATGTTGCCGAGCGACCAGAACACGAACGAGTCCCAGCGTGCCCAACTCTCTAACCTTCACCCGAATTTCCCACAAACACGAACCCAATTAGTGCTACACTAAACATTGCACCGATTAATATTGTTAACGTTTGAAATATAGTAATAGGGGGTGGGAGTGAACACAAAGCCGAAAGGTTTTATTACATATGATCACACAATACCAATAGGGGTCATACATAGCGACTCTCTTGCGGTTATTCCATTTATTCGTTATTTCGATGATGTTGTAGTAGTAACGGATAGACAATACCAGTGGCTGAAAGATCTGCGCCTTGCGAGCAAAACTTGTTCGCTCGATTTTGAAGATGGTGTAGAGCACACATGGTACGATATGGTGCTTTCCGACGAATTCGCTGCCCAGATGCCGCGCTTTTCAAATCGAGATTTTATACTGTACGCGCCACTTGCGCCGCCATATCGTATGAATCCGCTTGGCTTTATTATGAATTCACCGACCATCGCGCATGCGTACGAAAATAAACGTTATTTTAGGGAAGAATTTGTCGAGCTTATTCGCATGCCGGCGTTCGAAATAGCAACTCATCAAAGTCTGCAGCGTAAGAATGAATACGAGCGGCTCCGCAAAAAATTTACAAAATTCGTGGTGCAAGATGAAGAATCAGTCGGCTGCCGCGCAACATTCATCATAGAAAATCAGGAAGACTTTCTTGAAGCAGTCGCAGCGCTTAAAGAAAGCTCATCCGATCGTGCAGCGGTAGTTTCCGAATTCATACCCGGCGTCGTAGCTAGCACGCAAGTTTGTATTACGAAATATGGCACTTTCAATACCGGCGTGCAGCGGCAGCTGGTAAACAGCAAGCACCTCTGTAATCCCGAGCTCGAAGGCACTGCCAAATGGTGTGGGGGAGAGCTGGGAGGCAACTATCCAGAGATCGTCAACTTGCAAGTGCAGCAAATTGCACACATCGTTGGCTCCGAACTCGCCAGCCGTGGCTACAAGGGAATTTTTGGTATCGATATCATTGTGACACCGGAAAATAAAGTGTACGCAATCGAAATAAATGCCCGTATGACCGGCTATTCGCAGCTCATTAGCGACATGCAGGCTAAGCAAGGGAAGATCCCATTCCTGCTGCTGCATGCGCTTGAGGTGGGCAATGTGCCATATAAGATTGAAGACCTGCGCGCCCTTCCTGCATCGCATCACTACAAGCGCCCACTCTCTTTTTTGGTTATGAGCAATCCACTGGATTGCGGTTTTACGATGAAACACTATATCCGCCCCGGCATTTATCGCTTGAGTGGGGGCGAGCTAGTTTTCGAAAAAGCTACTTGCAGTATAGAATATCTGCACGATGAAGAATCGGTGCTTATCATCTGTAAGTACAACCAGAACGATATTGTGCCGCGCGGTGCACCAATGCTCAAAATTATGCATTACGGCAGCACTATTGGCGCAAAGGACCTTACACTAGCCGCGCAGCGATTTGTTAAGGCGCTCAAAAAGCAGTTCGAACTGCCCTAAGGAAGGTGATAGGTGGTAGAATAGGGCCTATGCGAATACTCGACGGCCTTCAGTTAGCCGGTTTTATTAAAGAGCGACAAGCCTACCAAGTGCGGGCCCTGCGTCAAGCGCACAAAATTTTCCCTAAACTCGCAATTGTGCGCACCAATCCCGACCCGGTCGTCGATAGCTACATGAGACTCAAACAAAAATACGGCACCGACATTTTGATAGATGTCGATGTGCACACCATTAAGCAAAGCGAGGCAAAAGAGCTTATCAAAAAGCTCAACGCCGACGAAACCGTACACGGCATTATCGTGCAAATTCCCTTGCCGGATCCTTCCGAAACCGATGGGATTCTTAATTTAGTCGCGCCCGAAAAAGATGTGGATGGCCTCGGGGCAAACCCCAAATTCGACCCCGCAACCCCAGTTGCCGTTAACTGGCTGCTTGTGGGATACAACGTTGAGCTAAAAGGTAAAAAGATTGTGATTGTTGGCCAAGGTCGGCTTGTTGGGCGCCCGCTGGCGAAAATGTGGCAAGATGCTGGCCTAGACGTGCGTGTTGCAGACCGAAAAACCGAAGATTTGTCATCACTGGTGCGCAGCGCTGACATAGTAGTGAGTGCCACTGGCGTGCCAGCCCTTATCACACCTAAAATACTCAAAATAGACGCCGTAGTGGTGGATGCTGGTGTTGCCACCGATAAAAACGGTCTTGTCGGCGACGTCGCACCAGAGGCCCGCGAGCGCAACGACCTCACCATCACGCCGGAAAAAGGCGGCGTCGGACCGCTAACAGTTTGCGCCTTGTTCGATAACGTCATCCGAGCTGCATTAGCCCGAGCAAAAACTAAAGTTTAAGCAGCACCCAGCGCTTGTTTTACGCGTTCAGTGACCTGGCGCGGTGTCAGTTCTGCTTTTACGATGTACGAGTGAATACCAAGGCGGTTCAAGCTCTTCGGTGCTTCCTCTTCGCCCAAGTTAGTCAGCACAATAACCGGAATATTCTTACCCCATTCGCTGGCGCGAATTTTTTCCAGAGCTTCTTCACCCGACATCTCCGGCATCTTTAAGTCCAGCAAAATCATATCCGGCTGCATCTTTTCAGTAAGCTCAACACCAAGCCTGCCATTTTCCGCAGTCTGAACCTCAAACCCCTCCGCCTCAAACTTCATGCGGTACATCTGGGAAATAACTTGGTCATCTTCGATAATGGCGATTTTGATGCGATTCATACGTATAGACTATCACAAACCAAACAAAGCGAGCAGCGCACCGAGGCGACAGACCCTTCGTATATTTGACATATTAGTACCAATATGGTAGACTATGAACTATGAAAAATGAATTTATTCCAGAGAACGGCCAAGAATTCCGCGCTCCAACCGAGCAGCTGAAGCAGCCTGAAGATTCTCTATTCACTAAAGCCATTACTAGTGAAATTGGCCTGCGTGCCCTCGTCCTTACCATGGGTATTGCTGGTGGAATTATGAACAAAATCGATGCAGTTAGGGATAGCTTCACTTCTAAGCCAGACGACCTAAAATTCTAACGATAATTATTCTAACAACACTGATTGCTTAATTGGGTATAATTGAAGAAATGACTGCTGAAGTCTGGACAGGATATTCCCTACATTCTGAGGGCCGCGCACGGTATCGTAGAGCCCTCATGCGCCTGTTGCATGGCGGTGGTGAACAGCCCGAACTTATGGCCGCGTCCCCAAAACTTACCATCCTGCCTGCCGAAAAGATAGCCGCAATAAGCGAAAATGTTAAGACCGAGCCTCTGTTATCTGAGGCTCGGCTTTCTTCTGAAGATTATTTAGATTATCGTCGGTTAAATGACCCAGAAACTGCAATCCAACACAAGACGGATATGTTCTTAAAAGTTAACCGTATAGCTGAAGCGGTACTTGCTTCGGGCGACGTACCAGAAGAAGAAGTAGCATGGGCAAAAACAGCTAGCCTAGATTTTATTGAGAAAGCATTTACAGAATATACGGGTGAGCGAGAGCCTGAATCTGACACAAGCTTCGTATTTGCTGTGCCCACACGTGTTATGCGTAATTTTAATCCGTTCAGTTTCCATGGAGCCGACTATCGAAGCGAGGTAGCACCATTCTTACCACTCGCCAATTATGTAGATGCCGCCGTAGTCCAGAAACTTTCGGTTGGTTTACCTCCCTGCGTCATTGAAGAATATATGCCGAATGAGAACAAGCAGAGCGGTAAAGTCGTTTTTGTGCCAATCTTCGGCGATATGATCTTCGATCTTGTAGAAAACGAGGATTATGCAAAGGCAATGGTAGAAAGTCGGAAGATTTCACGCAAGATTATCACTGATGCTGCCGATTTTGTTCGTGAGCGTCTAGGGGCTGAGGTGATGGGGCTAGGAGCGATTATTCCGGCTCTTACCAAATTTGGCACCACTATCGATCAATCATACGTACCAACTCAACAAAGGCTGGAGACGACGACAGGACATGGCGGAACAGTTCATCTTATTGCTGAAACTGTACGTAAAGTCATGGAAGAAGCCGATATCAATTCTGGCGATGCAATTGGTGTAGTTGGCGCAGCAGGATCGATCGGCTCCTCGACAGTCGCGACACTACTCGACCAGTTCGATAAAGATGTGGTTATGTCTGACATACCAGTCAAGCAGGACCGGCTTCAAAAAATGATTGAGCAATATGCCGAGGAGGGTGAACGATTGCATATCGCAGTAGACAACTTAGATGTTATTCGCCGTAGCAATATTATGGTCTCTGCGATTACTGAGCGAATTGATTTGGACCAGATTGACCCCGAGGGCGCATTAGATTTGACTGGTAAGGTCTTCGTTGATGATAGCCAGCCAGGTTGTTTTGATCGTCAACAAGTTGAATCTCGTGGTGGTTATTTGCTATGGGTTGCAGGGCATGATCCACGCGGGCGTGTTACTAGGAAGAATGGATATACGTTTGGTACTGAAGAAGGTCTTGTAGGCGATAGTAACTGGGGGTGCGAATTAGAAGCGGCAGTGATCGCAGCAACTGGTCGCACCGATTTGACTCTCGATCACGCAGTTACTCCCGAAGACGTGAAGGCTATCGGTGGTTTAATGCGAGATTATGGCATTAAGCCTGGGCCGTTCCAATCATTTGGCAAGCTTGTACATATCCCACGTAAGCATTAGCTTTTAGGTAAAATTACCCGCAAGATGCTACTATCTGTATAGCGGATAATTTTTCCATTTTATGAATCTAGAGCTGCTTTTGCTTATACCAACAGCGATTATTAATGTCTTACTGGGGCTGTTGGTTATCATGCGCGGCCCGCATCGTATGTCGAGCCGCTTTTTTGCTACGTCCGCCTTTTTTATAAGTTTCTGGGCTGTTGGTGATCTCATTTTGCTAACTGCGCAGAATCCATCGTTGGTTCGCTTTGGTGCGATTTTATTTTATGTGGCACCAATGTTCACGACACTGTACCTAGTGTTTTTCTCTCGTGTCTTCCCGAGTACTAGTCGCCTCCCATTTTTTGAGAGAGCTATATGGTTTACGGCTACCCTCGCGTTGGCGAGCCTCATAATTTTTAACGAAAACTTCTTAACGCAATCGATACAAATTTATGATGATGGGCTGAACTTACTTATTGCAAATCCGGTAGGATATTCGATTTACGCCTTGTTCTTTAGCACTTGTTTTATTACCTCTTATGTAAATCTGTACCGTAGTCTTAAGAAAAATTACGGATATCGCCGTAACCAGGTGCGTTACAGCTTTTTGGGCATCTTCTTGTCGAGTATGCTTGCATTCATTACTAATTTAATGCTGCCAATCATTGTATCGGCAGAGTTTATATGGCTTGGGCCACTCTTTACGATGGCATATGTGGTCGCAACAACCATTGCGATTGTAAAACACCGTTTATTCGACATACGGCTAGTTGTAGCCCGTTCGGTGACATATGTGCTGCTGCTAACCTCGTTAGCAGCGCTGTATGCAATTGCGGCCTTTACGTTTTCAAGCTTATTCTTAGGAGACAGCACACAACTTGGTCTCCGCGAAGTTGTATATGCGTTGCTGGCAGTTTTCTTAAGTCTTACATTCCAGCCACTCAAGCGGCTGTTCGATCGCCTGACGAACAGAATCTTTTATCGCGATGCATATGATAGCCAGAAAGTCTTGGACGAACTTGGCGCCGTATTGGTGAACACAATATCTCCTAAAACCTTGACCGACCAAGCGTTGCACCTCCTGCGCCACGCGATTCGCCCCAGCTTCATATATATTGTGTTGAATGATTCGGGTGCTTACATGAAAGAAAAGCAGTTTATTGTAGGCGAAAAGCCAAAGGATCTAGAGCCAGTTGTTACCGCGTATAAGCACTCGCCTCATTCATTGGTGGTTCAAGATGAGATATTGGACCAAACAACGCACCTATACAAAACGATGCAGGCAACGAACGTAGCTATTATTACTCGGCTACAAACATCAAAAGAGACTGTCGGTTATGTGTTATTTGGATACAAGGCAAGTGGGGCGGTTTACGATAACAAAGATATCAATCTTATTAAAATCGCGACCGACGAATTGGCGGTAGCAATACAAAACACCCTACGATTTGAAGAGATTAGCCACTTCAACGTAACGCTAAGGGAAGAGGTTGCTCAAGCCACGGCAGAATTGCGGCAGAGCAATGCCAAGTTGCAGCAACTCGATAAGGCCAAGGACGAATTCATCAGTATGGCATCGCATCAGTTGCGGACGCCGCTGACGAGTGTGAAGGGGTATCTTTCGATGGTGCTCGAAGGTGATGTGGGGTCACTGAAGCCTGATCAACGCAAGCTTGTCGAGGAGGCTTACAGCAGTTCGCAGCGCATGGTGTACCTGATTGGCGACTTTTTGAACGTATCGCGCATTCAAACCGGCAAGTTCGTGCTGGAGCGCAAGAAGGTGACGCTGCCTAACGTTATTAAAGAGGAGATTGAACAGCTGGCTACCACTGCAGAGCGGCGCAGCGTTCGGCTGGAATACCACACGCCAACACATTTCCCGACGCTCGATGTTGACGAGAACAAGATTCGCCAGGTAATCATGAACCTTATCGACAACGCAATATTTTATTCAAAACCTGGCGGCGTGGTAAAGGTGGAGCTTATTGCTAGCGCCAAGGAGGCGTGTTTTAAGGTGCGCGATTCCGGCATTGGTGTTCCCGAAGAGGAGCGCCACAAATTATTTACGAAGTTCTTCCGCGCCAGCAATGCTCGCCGCGCGCGGCCAGATGGCACGGGTATCGGCCTGTTTATGGCTAAAAAAGTGATTGTGGCCCACGGCGGCTCGATCATCTTTGAAACTCAAGAAAACAAGGGCAGTACGTTTGGTTTTTGCCTGCCTGTTATTGTAGAACTAGAAAATAAGCCGAAAGAGCTCGAACAACAGGTAGCCCACAGCCAGCACGACACCCGCTGAGATGGCGATGAGCTTAATAGTACGCTTACGCTCGTGCCACCACTCACCAAGTGGTGAGCGAACCTTTGCACTGTAGCGATGTACAACAGGCTGCTGGTTTGCGGCATCAGCACCGCGATAAGGTTTGTCTCGTTTCTTTCTAGATTTCTTGCTCATTACTCTTATTTTACAATAAAAATAACCGCCCTATGGAACGGGCGGTTATTTATCTTAGGCCGAGCTTGTTTAACGCTTCAGGATGAGGTCAAGCAAGTTGCGGCGAGAGCTGACGTAGTATGAACCAGCAGCTACGATGCTACCCAGGCCAAGGGTACCACCGATAATTTCGGCAGGACCAGTGCTTGGCAGAACCTGTGGAGCTTCTGGCTTCTCTTCACAGCGTTCGTCGCCAACTGGAACACCAGGCTTACACTCTTCAGGTGGTGGAGCTTTAAAGTCTAGCTTAGCGACACACTTGTTGTCGTTAGCGTCTTTGTCGCCACTTGTAGCGTAGACAGTTGCAGTGATGTTAACGGTACCTTCAAGATCTTTTGCGTATTTGTGAGTTGCCATTGCAGTGTTCTCGTTAGTTGGAGCAACACCAGTTACGCTTTGGCCATCGCCGAAGTTGAAGTCAGCTTTAGCGAGCTTAGGACCATCGCGTTGTTCGCTAGTAACAGTAAAGCGGTATTCGCGCTCTTCTTTGTTGATGGTTGTAACAACTAGGTTCTTACAAGCGAAGAATGGCTTCTTCTCTTCTTCAACTTTTACAGGCTTGGTACATTGTACGCCAGTAACAGTTTTGGTCTTACCGCCAGGCAAGCTTACAACTACAGTTACTTTAGCGGTGTAGTTACCAGGCTTAGCGTAGGTGTGTGTAACAACATCGCTTGGCTTGGTCTTCTCAACCTTCGCGCTGCCATCGCCGAAGTCGTAGATAACTTTTACGATCTTAGCGTTGTTAGTAGCAGTTGCGTTGGTTGTGAAGTTGTAAGTGTTTTTCTTACCACTCACAGGGTTCATGTTCAGCTTGTCACAGCTGTACTTAGGAGTAACTTTTTTACCGTTTGTAGGATTACCACATGAGGTAAGCACAGCAAATTCCATTAAGCCGTCGTCATTAAACATGACGTAGGCTGGGATCGAGCTTGAGCCAAAGTTACCACTGTTCGGGCCACCCCAGTAAGTCTTACCACCAATGGTGAACTTCTGGTTGTTGCCAGTAATTTGTTGGCGACCAATGCTGTAGGCATCGGTTGCGACGGTCTGGCCGTCTACAACTATGCGGCCGTCTTTGTAAGCGGTAGCCTTTTTGGCAGAGCTTGCAAAGCGGTCAATCTCGCCAGATTGCAAACCGAAGTGGTTGTAAATCGCTGGCAAGTCGCCTTCTTTGTTGGTTTTGTAGTCGGTGCGGAATTCGCTGGCACTCATGGTGCCACAGCCACCGCCGACGTTTGCTTTTAGAATAGAGTTTGGCGAGCAGTCGCGGCCAGTACTGGCGCTTAAGTTGCTACTTACCACAAACCCGTAGCCTACAGCGAGTGCTACAGCTAGTACAAGACCGCTTAACATCACCTTCGGCTTGAGAAGATAGCTAAATGTATTCACCCTTATTTCTCCTTTAATTACCTCGTGAATGTCAGTATAGTAACAGGAATTTTACAAAATGTCAATTATCCTTACGGTTATATAAGACTTTTCCACAGTTTCACCTCTGTTATAAGGTATAATGAAAACTATGAAAAAACCCTTGACGCCTTTGCCGAAATTGATGGTTACTCCTGTAAAAGCCGGCTTTCCTAATCCTGCCGAAGATGCCAGAGGAGTTGCGCTAGATCTGAATAACCTTGTAGTCAAGCACCCGGTAAGCACCTATTACCTACGTGTTGATGGCGATTCGATGAGTGGCGCTGGTGTAACTACCGGAGACATTGTGGTTGTCGATAAATCGTTAGAACCAAAAAGCGGCGATATCGTCGTCGCCGCTGTAGATGGTGAATTTACCCTAAAACATTTAAAACGCGATGGCCAGGCAGCGTGGTTAGTTGCTGCGCACCCTGATTATCCGCCAATTGCCCTACACGAAGCTACGGATGCCAGCATGTGGGGCGTGGTCACGTACGTTATTCGTAAAGTTCGCTAGTTTGTCTCTTCTTCGACGGGATCCTCCGGGTCTAACCCGAGCTGCTCATCGGTAGCGCGCAGCAGCCGCAGCATAGCTTCAAGGCCGGCTTGTGGGGGCTGATCCTCGGAGGACGAGGGCTTAGTTTCGGTAGGTCGCTGCTCTTCCATTGACCCCACTCTAGCACAGCCTGTTCTTATTCTTCGCTAGCGAGGCGACGCTTTTGAACGGCTTTAACGCCGAAGTAGGTAGTCGCACCAACTGCGAGAGCAAGCAAAGCGCTCAGAGAACCGCTACCGGTAGCCGGCAGAACGCCAGGAACTTCGGTGCGAGCTGCGTCACCCAGAATCTGACCACCACTTGGTTCAGTTGGAGCTGGCTTTTTGGCGTCACAATTGACTTTGAATACTTTGCTTTTGGCTTTTACATCTTGCAAAGTGCCATTCGGCAACTTCTTACCGTAAAGTGTTACTTTGTACATGCCGTTCTTAATAGTTGGCTGGCCGGCATCGTTAAAGTACTGTGAGGCATAAAAGCCCTGGCCGTTGGTTGGACCAAAAGTAAACGGACCAGCAGCTTCGCCAACTGGCTTGCTGCCGCCCTGAGTCTCAAACTTCAAGTAGCCAGTTTGGCCAGCATCAAAGCCGAAACCTTCAAGGTTGAATACGCATACCTTAGGGTCGTTGCTTGGAGTACTCGAAGGTGTACCCTTTTCGTGCACCTTTAATGTGCCGTTGTTACCGCGGCCATTGTTAGTTGCTTCTGCTACCGGTGTAGACATAACACCGACCGTAGCTGCAAAAAGAGCAGCTACCAAGAAATTTCGTACAGTTATAAGGCGTGTAGCCATGATAATCTCCTCACAAAAAGATTTGTTGCAATATTATAATTAATTTTACTTTTTGTCAATTAGATTAACGTCATAAGCTTTATGCTAGCGTGTACAATAAAAGTAAGACTAATACTATGAGTAAGAGGAAGCCTGTTTTTGCCCTTGTTGATTGCAACAACTTTTTTGTAAGTTGTGAGCGTGTTTTCAGGCCGGACTTGTGGGATAAGCCGGTTGCGGTGCTCAGTAATAACGACGGCTGTATTGTGGCGCGTAGTAACGAAGTCAAAGCACTGGGTGTGCCAATGGGTATTCCGTATTTTAAAGTTCGCGATGTTTTAACTCGCGCTAACGTGACACTCTTTTCGGGTAATTTCCGGTTGTATGGTGATTTTTCGCAGCGAATTGTGCAAATTCTGCGCCACGAATGCCCAGATGTTGAGGTGTATTCGGTGGACGAATCATTCCTTGAGTTGTCCAGCCTTCCTATAGATGATTACGAAGAATGGGCGCACGATCTGCGAGCTCAAATTATGCAATGGACGGGTATTCCGGTATCGATTGGCGTGGCCTCGAGCAAAACCCTTGCCAAAGCCGCGGCCGACTTTGCTAAGAAGAACGACGAGGCCCAAGGCGGTTTCTCTATCGCTCCCGATGCGGCATTGTCGCCTGAAGCTGCCGATCAGAAGCGTGTTGAACTACTCAAGTGGCTGCCCGTCGGAGATATTTGGGGAATCGGACGGCGGCTAGCGCCTAAAATGCAAGCTCGCGGCATTAGCACGGCTTACGACCTCAGTTTAGTGAGCGATACGTGGGCCAGGTCGCAGCTGAGCATCCGTGGCGTCAAACTGGTGCGCGAGCTAAAAGGCGAAAGCTGTCTTGGGCTGACGTACTCCGACGAACCACAGCAATCTATTGCCAGAACTCGCAGTTTCGGTCACTCAGTCCGCGATTATTACGAGCTGGAAAGCGCAATTGCTACCTTTACCGCTCAAGCGGCCGCGAAACTGCGAGATCAAGAAGAAGTGGCAGGTGCAATTCTCACGTTTCTTCGTACTTCAAAACATGCAGAGGTGCAAGGTGGAGGCTCGCAAGTTGTGACACTTTTGCCGCCAAGCGCCGATACAGGTACGCTTATTACAGCTGCACTCCAGGGGTTAGAGCAGGTATATGACCCGGATTTTGGTTACAAAAAAGGCGGCGTGATTCTGCTTGATCTTCATCCGGCGACTGCGCAGCAGCTCACGTTCGAATCGAAGCCTGAGCAAATGGAACAGAAGGAGCGTTTAATGCGCACCGTAGATGAAATGAATGCGCGCTACGGAACGCGCCTGGTCCGTCACGCCAGTGAGCACACAACTCGCCATGGTTGGCGCAGCAAACGCGAACGAGTCAGCCATGCCTACACTACCGAATGGACCGAATTACCTCTGGTGCACGCATAGTAAACATTATTGATGAATAAATTACTCTTGTGCTTATTTGTCGCACAACGTATAAACAGGGTAAGTCGATTTTTTACATGAAGGGAAGCGCCAACAACTGCCTTTCTGCAAACAGAAAGGTCGACTTTTCGTTCTTTGAGGGGGATGAATGGCCAAACGCGCAATCGCGCCAAGAACCAACCGGCGCGGCAGAGGCACCAAGCGTGACGATCGTACCTACCATGGTCGTCCAGGGCGTGATCGAAGAGGCGAAGTGAGCCATGCGCGCTACGCTCAAACGGTCACTTCATATCTTGTGGCCCTCCGCGTCGCATAACCCAGAAGCTGCGGACCCGGGAGCTGCTATCAGAGCGCTCCCGGGTCCTGCATTACCCCTTTTCAGAACTGTTATTTTTTGGTATAGTTACTAGCTGTTACGCCACCTGGCCTCATCGTCTAACGGTTAGGACACCAGGTTTTCATCCTGGCAATCGGGGTTCGATTCCCCGTGAGGTCACCAAAGAAAAAAGATCATCCCCGAGATGGTCTTTTTTCTTTGGTATATCTTGTAGAATCGAACCCGAGAGGGCGTAAACTGCCGGTGGCAGTTTACGGAATCCTAGCTTGGCGGAGCGAGCATTTGCCAAAGGCAAATGTTGTCGAGCGACCAGAACACGAACGATTCCCCGTGAGGTCACCACGAAAATAGCTCAGCATTTGCTGGGCTTTTTTGCGTGGCTAATGTTCTCGGTCCAAGCGTGTATCAGCATGAAGCCTCTTAAGCTACAATAGCCAAAGACAATATGGCGAAGGTGAAGAAATTATCTGTTAGCGAATACGCGCGTGCGATACTCGGCGTTTCGCGGCTGAGTTTTAAAACAGCGCCGCTTGCCGTTGGTTTTAAGGTCTTCGGCGTATTTATTGATGCTGTATTGCCGATTATAGTTACGTATTTTGCGGCGCTTACAACCACGCAGCTAGCTGCGGCATTTAGTGGCGACCAGCACGCCGGCCGCTTAGCGCTCATATATATCGTAATCACAGCCGCGCTTGGTCTAGCGGCGACGGTCTGGAAGAGTATCGACCAGTATATTCAGGCACTCATGCGCTACAAAATTGAGGCAAAGGTGAGCGATATGATGTACGAACACTTTTTGTCACTCGATTTTTGGCAGTACGACGATAAGGAAACTGCCGACCTATACGATCGGGCGCAAAAATTCAGCCAATTCTTTGCCTACGTGTTCGACCGGTTGGCCGGCTTAACCTCGCAGCTTATTACGCTTGTTTTCTCGATTGTCGCGCTGCTGGTTTTCTTACCATGGATAGCCTTATTTGTGTTAATTGCTGTTATTCCTGGGGTGTACGTGCAGTTTAAGTTGTCGCGCGCTCAGATCGCTCACTGGAATCAAAGTGTCGACGCTAGGCGGGCACGCTCGTATATCGAATGGAGCTTGTTGCAGCCGGATAGTATTGCCGAATTACGGCTGAACGGCCTAGTGCGTCACTTGCTCGATTTGCGCCAAGGCTTACGCGACCGCGACGAAAAAACCCGGCTGCAGTACGAACGCAAATTTATCGGTAA
>JBOHNX010000003.1:0-45393 GCA_050730875.1 Saccharimonadales bacterium (SeqCode) | reverse complement strand
TGCAATAGCGCTGCTCGGTATCGAACGTTAGTGTGAGCACTTGGTCGCGCGGTTGCAAATGCACAAAAGTAGCGTCATCTTTTGGTTGCAATGTAAGTTGTGGTGCAAAATCAGCACCGCCAAACCCATAGTGGGCCAGCAGGTATTCGCCCTCGGGCGGGTTAGACGTTGAACCTAAATTCGACGACATCGTCTGGTTGCATTACGTAGTCTTTCCCAACGGTTGCGACTTTGCCTGCGGCCTTGGCGGCTGCTTCTGAACCAGTGGCAACGAGATCTTTGTAATTGACGACCTGCGCAGCTATAAAGCCGCGTTCAAAATCGGTATGAATGACGCCTGCAGCTTGTGGGGCAGTGCTGCTTTTTTTGATAGTCCAGGCGCGCACTTCTTTTGGCCCGGCAGTTAAGTAGCTTTGCAGACCAAGTGTGTCGTAAGCGGCTTTAATAAGTTGGTGTAGGCCTGGTTCGGTTTGCCCGTACTCTGCTAACATTTCTTTGGCATCGTCCTCATCTAAATCGCGCAGCTCTTCTTCCAATTTTGCGCAAATAAATATAGCACGAGCCGGGTCAACCAATGCGATTAGTTCAGCCTTTTTTGCTGCGTCGGTGAGCGTAGTTTCATCGACATTAAACACATAAATAACCGGCTTTGCGGTGAGCAAATGCAGGTCGCGGATGAGCTCGTGGTCGAGACTCGGCAATTTGTGCAGGGGAGTACCGCGCTCCAAATGTTCTTTTAGGCGCAGAATGTAATCTTGCTTTGGTTTGAGTTTAGGATCGGCTTTGGCCTCTTTGGAAAGTTTGGCGAGACGCTGCTCGATCGTTTGCATATCTGCCAAAATAAGCTCGGTGTTGATAATTTCGATATCGTCGTTAGGGTGCACACGGTTCGCAACATGCAACACGTTGTCGTCGGCAAATGCCCGCACCACATGGCAAATCGCATCACATTCGCGAATGTTCGCTAAAAACTTATTGCCAAGACCTTCGCCCTTACTAGCACCTGCGACTAAACCGGCAATATCTACAAACGTGACTGTAGCCGGCAAAACCTTCGCGGCGTCGTACATCTTTTGCAGCACCTCCAGGCGCTCGTCTGGCACAGGCACAATACCCGTGTTTGGCTCAATCGTCGCAAACGGATAATTAGCCGCCAAAATACTATTGTCGGTTAGGGCATTAAACAGCGTCGATTTGCCTACGTTTGGTAGGCCGACAATGCCAATGCTTAGCATTCAACCCAACCTGTTCTTGATTAATTGCTTGTGTTGTGTCTCTTGTATCGCTATGCTCAACATCTAACCCGACCTTGTTTACAGTTAATGAAGTAGCATATGCTGGTATTTTTCCGCATATTCTTACGTTCTCCTTCGTTGCTATTACTTTATCAACAATCTTCCTTACAGTAAAAAGCTTATCTTCGTAGCCGAGATTACTTAGATACTGCTTGAAAGGTTCTACAGATGTTTCTAAATCAATGTCACGTAATTGTGCTAACTTGTCCGCCTCAGGCTTATTAAGCATGTCTGTAAGCTCCTTACGGCGTCTAGCAACACTATTCATCTGATCTGTATATACAGTCTCTGACATCGTGCCTTGACCCCAACCTTTCACGTAGCGACGTTCTTCTTGCTCTAAGGCTTTGACCTGCATTCTCAATTCATCTTTCTTTGGGCTTTGACCAGCCAGTAGCTTCTTTTCTTCTGCATAACGGTCAAGTTGCTGTTGCAACAGGGTAGGGTCTGTCATTAATTCACAGAGTTTAGCCCAGCCAACAGTGTCTAATACCTGCACGTTCACACCAGCTTCAAAGCAAGAACGAGGCTTGGGAAATTTCAGTAAGCGATCGTTACAACGGTAGTAGAAATGACCATTCTGTCCTTCACCAGTTCTGTTTGCACCACACGGACAAGATATTAAACCGCTAAAAAGGTAGGGGTTTTTCTTGAAGCGTTGACTAAGTTTACCGTTGCTTTTAATCTGTGCTTTGGCCTTTTGAAACAATTCATCACTGATGATACGATCTACTTCTACCTCTAGCCATTCATCACGTGGTCGGGTTTTACGACTGCCCTTCATTGAATGACGGTGTTGGTACTTCTTCTGTGTCTTAGCCATAGGGTTTTTAGTCATTACGCTCTCAGACTTGTAGTAGAAGTGCTTACCGATATAGGTTTCATTTTTCAGCATGCGGTGTATTGGACCATTAGTCCAAGTGTCACGTTTTTGTTTCTTAGGCGGTATCCCTAGATCGTACAAGCGACGAATAACTTCTTTAATTGATACGCATTCAACGCCAATCCATTCGAAAATCATTTTGACTACCCTGGCTTCTTCTTCGTTGATCACAAATTTGCCGTTGATCTTATCTAAGCCCTTGCCCTTGATAGGTATGTAATCGTAGCCGTAAGGGGCTTGATAGCCCAGCAGCTTGCCAGAACGAACCTTATTGAGCTTACCAATACGAAAACGTTCAGTAATCTTTACACGCTCATATTCGTGGAACAGACCCATAACACCGCCCATGACTACTTCTTCTGGAGTGCTTCCGTTAATGTCGTGCAAGCTCTTAAATTTAATCTCTAAATTGGTTAGTTCTTCAATTACTATTTCTTGGTATACGTACTTTCGAGCTAGACGTCCTTTGTCGTACACGTATAAAATATCGAACTTTCTCTCACGTGCATCTTGACGCATTAAATCAAGGGCAGGGCGTTCCAGTATTGCACCAGACCAACTTTCATCAATGTATTCACAACTTTCAATAAGTGCGTTACCGTCATCTATGATTGCATTCTTGACTTCAGATAGCTGGCTTTTGACAGTTTGTTCGTCTTTTTGTAGTTCTGTGCTCACACGAGCATATAGTGCCGCTCTCAACATTATTTTGTTCCTTTCGTTTTGGTTGTGCGTTTTGCTATGAATGAATCCAGAGCTTGTTGACTGATACGGTAACCCTTACCGAGTTTTACGGCTTCTAGCTCTCCGTTTTTTATGTAGGTTAGTACACTCTGCCAGTGAAGTTTTAATAAGTCGGCAACTTCCTGTACTGTGTAATATTTCTTGTCTATCATTATAATCTCCATTATAAACATTTATAAATAAATATCAATGATTACTCCTTAGGATTTTCTGCCAATTCTTTGAAGTAACGATCGAACAAATAATTGAAAGCTTCATCAACAGCACTCGTATCACCGTCATCGACGAATTCATATTCCATAACTGGTGGTACGGGTTTGCGTGCCATTGTTTAAGCCTCTGGCTGCTCCAAATTAACAACCCCACCATGCTCACGGCAGTCAATGTTTCTAGAGTTTAAGAGCTCTTTGGTATTATTTGGATTTACGTGCATTACGCTCCTCCTTCTCGAATGCCTTCAAAGTGCTTTTCATTGCAGCCATGAATTGATCTGTTGCACTGATTTTTTTCGATTCGTAGTAATCCGAAACAGCTTTCTCAATATTGCTTGTTATCGCAAAGTGGTAAATCAGGTGACGAGTTCCTTCTTTAGGGTGCATACAAATTAGCTTGTAACCTGAATTCATCAACCACATAGCCAAGTCCGCTTCTTCCGTATCGAAGCTGCTGACACCTTCACTCTTTTTTCTTATTTCTTTGCTCATATTTCGTCCTTTCTTAAAGACGCACTGAACAAGCCGATAGAGCATGCTGCTGTACCGTTTCGTTCGATTTAATTAATTTTTGAACACCAAGTTTTCTAACTTAAATGTTTCTATTCTAATTATCCCAGACCATAAAAAATTTACCCGTCAAGACCGAGTTAATGCGAACGAAGTGTGTTTACTACGAGTTAATCCGAATAAGAATGTTTGCTAACTGCTTTGATTGAGTTGATTTGTTCATCTGTTAGGGCAGTGGATTTCTTAATCATTATCTTTCTTGGTGAAATTTCGATAAATGGTACGAGTGGACCTTCATCTTCAAAATGTGAACCTCGCATTTTATCACGTAGGTTGGTTATATTTGGTCTCCCAAGATTTTCTAGCTGTAGATACTTATTGATAGTTGTCAGTCCCACGTGTTCATTTGGGAAGTTATCGAAACAATACGAAATAAGGTCAAATGTTATACCGTTACGCATCGAAGTGAGACGGTAAGATGAATTTCCAATAGTTATTACAGGAATGGTAATTTTCTCAAACGAAAGTGTAGCGTTCGTCTTATCTAATTCGTACTGGAAAGCTTTGATGTTGCTTTCAGCTTCAGTTAGAAGTTGCTTGATTTGTGGCGATATTACTGGCTTTTCTATATTTGCTTCAATGCAGAGCATGTTTACGTTTGAGTTATGCTCCTCGCCATAGTCAGCCCCTGAATGTGTGTATTCATATGCTAACGATTTGTACTCTCCAATATTTTCATGAAACAGCTCAATGTTCTTCATTACTCGCCAGCATATTGTTCCACCTACCTTTTGTAGTTTGGGTTGGCGTGCGTAGATTTGTTTTACCTCATTAGCTAGCAAAACGTAACTACGATTAAGGGCTGTGTAGTCTGGTAAGTCCCTCTGATCATCTAAAAGTACGAGTATTTTAATCAAATGTTCGTTCAGAATTCTTGCTAATGCGTAGTCGTTGGCGTCGTCAGAATTTTCACTCATTTGCTAACTATTATAGTTTATTCGCAACATCTTACAGAATACTTAATCTGTCATAATTAAAAGAGACGGTAGAAACAAAAATGAGGAGTGAATAATGATCAAAAAGAGTATCAGCAGTAAGCACAAGGTAACCTATCTAACCTTAATTAACATTGCTGACGATATTCAGCGAAATACTTCAGTGGCTGAGACTTGTCGTAAGAATAAAATTTCTAGAGACACGTTCTATCGATATTTGAATAATGAGCCTGAATTCACAGAATTAATAATCAAAGCATATAAATACCAGAGCGAAGTACCCACGCCTTTTTTTACAACCCGTTGATCTGACACTTCAGTGAAAACTTGCACGCTTTTGCACGATTTTTTATAAATTTCTGTCAGATAAACATGTGAGCTGTATGTAAAACGGCCTCTGTTCATATGGTTATGACATGAGTTATACTAACAATTGTCTTAGGTTAGTAGCGTATTTTCATTTGCATTCGAGACAGGGCACCTATTCTCGAAAACAGTGGATGCAAATTCGCTGCTGGCCTAAGACACCTAGAGATAGGTGTCCTTTTTTATAACGAGTAATAGGAGATTATATGAAAAGCAAAACAACAATCATCGCAATAGTTGCAGCCTTGCTGGTAGTAGGTGCTGGTGCATTTTACTTCTTGACTAAGAAGGACAGTGGTACAAATACAGCTACCACAAACAGCACGAACAATGCAGCCAGTTCATCGCAAGAAACCCAACAAGAAGAAACGCCAGCAGTTACGTTAAGTGGTGCGTTGTCTACGATTGGTGCGACTGGTAGTGAAGGACCGATAAATGGCAATACCTACACTTTGAACGGTGTTGCATACAAGTTTGAGGAGCCTAGTAATTGGCAGACTAGCTTGAATCAACGCAAGCAAGCTTGTGAGCAGGGCTACATTAGCACTTCTTATCAAGTTGTTACTGACGGATCAACGTGGTTCGCTACAACCGACAATAATTCAGATTACAGTGCATTAGTAACAGCTCTCAAGGGTACAGGTATTAACGCTGAGATTGCAAGTTATTGCCAGTAGAACCAGATGAACCTAAAAACGCTATTCTCAAGCAAGAGGTCGAAGAAAAATGAGGCAGTAGCACAGCTACGCACATCTTTGCATGATGACTGGAGACTGCTTACGACCGCAATCGTAGCATCCATGAGACAGCACTGGAATATATTAGAGGATAAGTTTGAACAGCACATAGATGAAGACGATTACGGGCACAAATTTATCGATTATAAGTTTGATAAAGAGATTATATATTTCAGTCATAAAGTCGTTTTACCTACGCTCAATAAGCTTGTAGATAGTGGAAAGGTAAAAGAGTTCAGCTTCACACTACTGCCAGCTCCCCCCTTTATCACAGAAAATCTATACGGCATAAAATACAAAGATACCGATACTGTTGTTGCTGATAAGTATGTTGCTGGTTTACTTAGGGACGGTAGGGACGATCACATGAATGATGAACTGCTGTACTCACTGAATGGAAATGTTGGCAAAGGTGTTGTAAGTGTCTCTGTAGAAAATGGTTCAGACGACCCCCTTAATAGAGCCAGCCTACTTACACTAAATCTTGACGGTGATTTGCAATCAAACAGACCCATGAAGGTTACTCATCTGGCGGGCGTAGTGTTCATGCTCTTTTTTTCGATGTACAGCAGTAAGCCTGTAACCAAGGGGTCGAAGAATACATCGTTGCCGATTGAGTTCATTGGCAATGACCCGTACAAGTACGAGGAATACATAAGAAAGCTGCTACACGCTAGAGGGTTCAGCGCGAAAAGAACACGAGGTAGCGGTGATTACGGTGTAGATGTTATAGCCAGTAAAGAGGGTAAGACGTTTGCTATTCAATGCAAGCTGTTTAATCGTCCCGTAGGTACAAAAGCCGTCCAAGAGATTGTCAGTGGGCGAATCTTCTATAGGACTGATTATGCCGTAGTCGTGTCGGATAATTTGTTTACGAATGCCGCTAAAACATTGGCTCGTAGATCGGACGTTATATTAACGCACCATAAAAACCTTCTGCACAAGCTAGAGGGTCTTATCCCTGACGATGATGAAGGGGTGGTTACGCCAGTTGATAATCACATAGATATAGATCAAGAGCCAGCAACAAAGAAGCAATGGACACAACAAGACACAGACGAGCTAATTACTGTGGTACTGCCGACGATTGACCCGAAAAAATAAGAAAAATAGCGTTAGAGGGTCGAAAATCTGGCCAAAAGAAGGCTAGCTAATAAAAAACGGCATTACAGCAGGGGGCTACGCCAGAATTTTGTCAGACTTTTTGGAGTTTGTTGGCACGTTCTAATTCGGGGTATCTGTAGCGTAACCTTCGGTTACTTGCCGTTCGCTTCGCTCACTGTTTGCGGAGAATTCTGGGCTTTCTCGGATTCGGGATAGAGTAGGTACTGTCACAGAAAACCTTAGTTCTTGTTGAAGGCTCTGAGATTTTGAGACACTACCCCTACTATCCCCAAGCGTCAGAAGTTGTCTGCACGTTACTCTTGAAGAAGTAGAGGTTATGTCGATAGTTCCCGCCGTTAGGCCGTCAACCCGTCAACACTGACACTGGCCCTTAACCACAGGGTGGGCTTGTCTAAGGACACCACCTTTAATGTCAAACACATCGCTCAACCTGTTCGCCAACCGCATAAGACCATTGCTGCCCTCGCTAGTTATACGATAGATTACTTCTTCACGGTTATTGAGGGTTATGCTCCCTCTCTTGCTTCGATACTATACCTTGTACGGTCTTCTCTAGCAGCGTGACGTGCCTCTGTATAAGTCTGACTTATTACACTTCTTATTATACACTATGCCTAATTTATGGCATTGTACGTCGCATATATGGCGGTCTTGTCGCAATAGCTCAAGTAGGTAACGGAAAAAGACGTTGAGAGGTCGAAAATCTGGCCAAAAAATTTCCGCAGCCTTGCACAGTGTTTTTGATAAGCAAAAGATGAACGGGTTTTGGTTTACCGATGACGCACTGAGGGGTCGTAGGAGATAACCCAAAGCTAGAGACGGTATATTTCTCATTTGAACCGTAAAAGACGCTAGGAAGCAGGGAGAATACGGGAGGAAGGGGGCTTAATTATTGCTGCTTAATAGCTGTGTAATTAAGATCAAGAATTTACACCTATCTACAGGGGTATTTTTAGGGTACAATATTGCATAATATGTTATTAAAATTTGGCAAACAAAATGGCTAGACTTACATTTGCAGAAGCACAGAATAATGTGGCTGAAATTGCCAACCGTGAAACATACAACATCGACTTCGTTTACGAGCTATTAGCTGCATACGGTCGGGCACGATCTGCCATCACAAAGCTTCGTGAAGGATCATTGAATCTTGCTGAAGATAAAGATAATGAAATATTACAAAGGGGAGTAGTCTACTTCAAGCATGTAGCTGATGCTAATAAGCTGCACTCTACTGCTGAAGAATTGGCGGTAGACCCGTTAGTCGTTCGCTATAACCCTAGATACCTGATTGTTTCAGACTACGAACGTCTAGTAGCTGTAGATACAAAAAAGAACAGTCGTCTTGATATTAATTTGCGTGACATTGATCGTGATGTAGACTTTTTCTACGGTTGGACAGGCGATGAAATCACTGACGAGAAGACTGAAGCTGTAGCTGATCGTCGTGCTGCTGATAAGATGAAAGATTTGTATGCTGAGATCGAGAAGGTCAATCGTGCGAAACTAACTGACCCACACAGCAATTTCAGACATGACTTGAACGTATTTTTTAGTCGTTTATTGTTTTGTTTCTTCGCAGAAGACACCAGAGTATTCAGTCGTGATGAACAAACGATGTTCACGAATGCTATCAAAGATTACACCCAAACCGATGGCAGTGATTTAGACAGTTTCTTGATAACTCTGTTTGATGCACTCGATACTGAAAACAAGGCAGGGTTTACGAGTCCGTTTAGTAAGTTCCCATATGTCAACGGTACGATCTTTGACACCAAAAAGCACGGCATTGGTATCCCTAAATTTAACGCTCAAGCACGTAAGCTCATTCTTGACTGTGGTAATCAGAATTGGGCAGAGATCAATCCTGACATCTTCGGTTCTATGTTTCAAAGCATTGTTGATGAAGAGCAGCGAAGCAGTCACGGACAGCACTATACGAGTGTTCCGAACATCATGAAGACTATTGAACCGCTCTTTCTTGATCAGCTACGTGAAGAGTTTGATAAGTATTATGACAATGACCAGAGACTTCTAAGAATTTGGGATAGAATCAGCAAGATCAGAATTTTTGACCCTGCTTGTGGCAGTGGTAACTTTTTGATTATCGCCTATAAAGAGCTTCGTAAAATCGAACACGCTATCATAGAGCGAGTCTACGGTGACGAGCATAAACGTCAACAATTAGCAGGTAAGCTTGAATCTCGAATTAAGCTAGATAACTTCTACGGTATCGAAATAGATGACTTCCCACATGAGATAGCAATTCTTTCGCTATACCTTGCTAAGCATCAAATGAACATCGACTTCGAACAGCAGTTTGGTAGAGAGATTAAGCTCATTCCACTTAAAGATAATGCGAGCATTATTCATGGTGATTCGACGATACTAGACTGGAAAGACGTGTGCCCGAATGTGCCACACAAATCTGGTGTTAAGACAGGACCAGAACAGAGTGCATTAATAGATTTTGACGATGAACCTCTTGAGCTTGAGCTAGAAAAAGAGACTTGGGATGAGATTTACTTGATAGGCAATCCACCATACTTAGGTTCAAGCCTTCAGGACCAAAAGCAAAAAGCGGGGATGACACGTGTATTTAAGAACTTCAGCAATTATAAGAATCTCGATTTTATCGCTCCGTGGTTTAAGTTAGGTGCTGATTACATAAGTGGTACAAAGGCTCAGTTAGCGTTCGTAACTACTAATTCAATTTGTCAGGGTGAGCAAGTAGCATTGCTATGGCCTTATATATTTGAAAAAGATGTTGAGATCGGTTTTGCACATACTTCATTCAAATGGACAAATGGTGCTCGTAATGTTGCGGGCGTTACAGTAGCAATTATTGGGCTGAGAACACCTATGAAGGCAACGAAGTATATATATAATCACGGGGTTCGTGCTGAAGTAGACAACATCAATGCATACTTGAGCGAGGGAAGTGACACCATAGTCATAAAGCGTACTAAGCCTCTATCTCACATTCCACGAATGGGATACGGATGCAAGCCAGTAGATGGCGGTCATCTCATATTTGACACAGACACTATGCAGAAAGCCGTTGCTCAACACTCAGGACTAGATAGATTTATTAAGCAATTTGTAAGTGGACAAGATTACCTAAGTCAGAAATCTCGATGGTGCTTATGGATTTCAGATGCTGAATTCGAAGAGGCTTACAAATATGAGTTCGTCAGAGAACGAGTAGATGCAGTTCGTGAATTCCGTTTAGGACGCAAAGACAAAGGTGCTCAAGACATGGCCAATAAGCCCTATCAGTTTCGTGAATTTGTTATGCCTCCCGACAATTCGATTATCGTTCCATCGACTTCATCGGAGCGTAGAGAATACGTTCCGATAGGCTACATCGAGCCAGAGACGGTAGTAAATAACGCCTCTTTTGTATTATCCTCAGCCCCTCTACATGTATTTGGAATCATTAGCTCACGGATGCATATGGTTTGGATGAGATCAGTATCAGGCAAATTGAAGACTGATTATAGGTACTCTTCTTCACTTGTATACAATACGTTTCCACTTCGCCCATTATTGGAGCATGAAGAGAAGGAAGTTGCGTCGAAAGCTCGTAACGTAATATTTACTCGACAGAATCATACTGGTAAAACACTCTCTGAAATGTACGATCCCGATAAGATGCCAGAAGATTTACGCCAAGCTCACCATGAATTAGATCTTGTAGTAGACAAATTGTACCGCTCTAAGCCTTATAATACAGATGAAGAGCGACTTGCAGATCTATTCACACTGTACGAGCAAATGACTGAAAGGGAGAAAACAAAATGAACGAAGAAACATTGAATATCATCGACGTTAAATACGATAAGACTGGTGCGTCTACTAAGACAGATGAAATGGGTATGCGTGAGATGCAGCGTCGGGCATTCGAGAAGAGAAGCAGTAATCACTTGCTGATTAAAGCACCGCCAGCATCTGGTAAGTCACGAGCACTAATGTATATCGGTCTAGACAAGCTTATGAATCAGGGCAAGAAAAAAGTCATTGTCGCCGTACCTGAAAAATCTATTGGTTCGTCGTTCTCAAATGTACCGCTCAGTGAAGGGGGCTTCTTCTCTGATTGGGATGTCGAAGATCGCAACAACCTTTGTTTAGGGACAGGTGATGATAAAAGTAAGGTAAAGGCGTTCATTCGCTTTATGAATGGCGAAGACAAGATACTTGTTTGTACTCATGCGACACTTCGTTTTGCTTTTGAATCAGAGGACCTAGATGTTGAATCATTTAATGATTCAGTTTTAGCTATCGACGAATTTCATCATGTCTCAGTGAGTGAGAATAGCCGTCTAGGTGATCTATTGCATAACGTTATGCGTAATTCGAACGTACAGATTATTGCGATGACTGGCTCATACTTTCGTGGCGATGCAGTACCGATTCTGACACCAGAAGATGAAGCAGAATTCGATAAGGTCACGTATACCTACTATGAACAGCTTAATGGCTACACCTACCTAGAAACGCTTGGAATCGGTTATCACTTTTATCAGGGAAGTTACTTAGACGATGGTGCACTTGATGCAGTGCTTGATACGACTAAAAAGACGATTATTCATATACCTAATGTGAATTCAAAAGAAGCGACACAAGTTGGAAAGCATGAAGAAGTTCAAAAGGTTTACGACATTATAGGCGAATGGGATTCACAAGACAGCGAAACAGGTCTTGAGCTTGTAATCGACAAAGATGGTGTGACTCGTAAAGTGGCTAACCTAGTCGATGACGACCCAACGCATCGTGCGAAAATTACAAAATACCTCAGTGAAGTTGCCCGTGAAGATATTGACGGTGTAGATATTATCGTAGCGTTAGGAATGGCTAAAGAAGGCTTTGACTGGCCGTGGTGTGAACAAGCTCTTACGATTGGGTATCGGGCAAGTCTGACCGAAATAGTTCAGATTATTGGACGTTGTACGAGAGATAGTTATAACAAGACTCATGCACAGTTTACGAACCTTATAGTTATGCCTAACGGTACGAGTGATGACATACAAATTTCAGTGAATAACATGCTCAAAGCGATTACTGCGTCATTGCTTATGGAGCAGGTACTTGCACCGAACTTTACGTTTACACCTCGTACTTCACCAGACCAAAAAGCAAAAGCAGGTGAGGTCTTTGTAAAAGGTCTAAAGAAACCACCTACAGAGCGTGTGAAGCATATTCTAGCTACAGAACTTGAAGATCTGACCGCTGCTGTTCTGCAAGACACACAAGTGCAACGTGCGGCCGCTAATGGTCATACGGGTGAGTATATGAAGCACCTACAATCAAAGATTATTCGTGAAAAGTTGCCTGGATTGAGTGATGAAGAAGTTGAAGTAACTCGACAGTACCTTGCAAGCAACCTTGCATTTAAGACTGCAAAAATTACAGAAGACGGTAATAAGAAATTCATTACGATGGCGAACAGCTTTGTTAATCTCGACGAGTTGAGCATTGACCTCATTGACTCAATTAACCCGTTCCAACATGCATTTGAGGTCATATCTAAGAAAGTCGGTACAGACGTGTTCCGTGTCATACAAGATACAATCGCAGGTTCACGTATCGACATGAGCGATGAAGATGCACTAGCTCTAGTTCCGCACATCAAAGCATTTGTAGTAGCTCATAATGGTAAATATCCTGCATTAAATGCAACTGATAAGAATGAAAAGCTCCTAGCTCAAGCACAGGCATATCTAACGGCTCGTTATGCTAAATGGCAACAGACCAAAGCAACGGAGACAAATAAGTAATGGACCTATCAGACGATCTAGTAAAGCTGTTTGAGTCTGGTGATGGACACATGTTTGTTCCGACGAAGAAACAAGCTCCTGTCACTGCTGACGATCGTTTGGCTGCTTCATTTCAGCAGATTACTGACTTTGTTAAGATTAATGATCGTTTACCAGAAATTGAATCAAACGATATTAGCGAAGCTTCTTTAGCGGCTCGCTTGAATTCTATTCGGACCGATAAGACCAAAGCTGAAGCACTGACACTGATAGATGAATTGGGATTATTAGAAGTACCTGAAGCACCGAAGTCTGTTGATGAATTGTTTGAAAGTGATGCATTCGGTTTATTTAGTAGCACTGGTGATCAGATATTTAAGGTGAAAGAAGCTCTTTCAAAGCCTCGTCCAGTAAAAGAACGTGCAGAACGCAAACGAGCTGAAGACTTTGACTCTTTCAAAAGTGGTTTTGAGGAGCAACAGCGACTGCTAGGCGAAGGTAAATTGAAGTTACAGCGTTATGTCTCAGTTGAACAACTTCATCTAGGCAAATACTACGTTCATGCAGGTCAGATGGTGCGTATCGTAGATGCAACTGATAAAAAGAGGGTATACGACCGCAATAAAGAGCGTTTTCGAGTGATCTACGAGAACGGTTCAGAATCGAATATGTACCGACGCTCGTTATCAATGCGTCTCTATGAAGATGGCTATGCAGTTGTGCCAGCTCACGAAGACAGTGTTTATAAAAGACTGACGGATGAAGACGAGATTAAGGGCTATATATACATTCTGAGATCACAGAGTGCTGATCCTGCCGTTCAGAACGTGAAAGATCTACACAAGATTGGCTTTACCTCAACAACCATCGTAGACCGCATTAAAGACGCTGAGAAAGACCCTACGTACCTCATGGCAGGTGTTGAAGTAGTAGATAGTTATGTGCTGACAGGTGACTATAACCCTCAGAAAGTCGAACACTTCATTCATCGTATATTTTCAGATGCAAAAGTAGACCTGACAATTATTGGACCTGATGGGCGAGAGTACGTTCCTAGTGAATGGTATTCAGTACCGTTACTAGCTATCGAACAGGCGGTTAATATGCTTCAGAACGGTGATATTGTCGATTACCACTACAGCAAAGATTTACAGCAGATCGTAGCGAATAAGAAGGAGGAATCATGATTTTTGCCCAAAGTAATATGAAGGAATTTCTTTATACTCCTGGAATGTTCTTCGAAATTCCCGAATTTCAGCGACCCTACTCATGGCAAACATCGAATGTCGAAGAGTTTCTAAGTGATCTCGAAGAGTGTGTCGCTAAGGGGAAGAACCACTATTTTGGCACTGTCGTTCAGGTTAAGGACACTGGAAAAGCCTATTCAAGAGCTATTATTGACGGTCAACAGCGTGTCACCACTTCTTTGTTGATGATTTCTGCTATATACCACCTCGCTAAGAAGAATCCAGCACTGATAGAAGACCCAGATACTACGGTTGAAAAGATTGAGTACCAGTACTTAATCAACAAAGACATGGACAATAATCGTGTAAAGCTACGTACTGTTACAACCGATAACGAAGTATTGCAGCATATTTTTGATGCCAAAGGTGAGGCTTCACAGCTCGAAAAAGACCACCAGAATAATGTTTATATTGTTTACTCTAAGTTCCGTGAGTATTTTGCAGATAAGACTGGGCTAGACAAATACATCAACGGCCTTGAGAACTTTGAGATTGCTGTATTAACGTTGGTAGCAAACGATGACAATCCACAGCGTGTTTTCGAAAGTATTAATTCTACGGGCAAACCGCTTGAGGCTGGTGATAAGATTCGTAATTTCGCCCTTATGCTGAACGGCGATGAATTACGTAATCACGTTTATAACGAATACTGGCGACCTATAGAACGTACTTTATATGCCACTGACAAAGACCCCATTACTGACTTCTTCCGTTACTACCTTATCTCAAAGAAACAGTCGAATATTAAATTACCTGAAGTGTATCCAGAGTTTAAGAAGCAATTCGGTAGACATGTTGGAGATGAACAGGAGAAAGAGCTGGTTGATAAGTTCTATAGCGACATTAAGCGATCGCTAAAGTTCTATGAACTTTTGAAGTTGGCAGATACAAGTAAGGTAAAAAACAGTGCTGAGTTTGGTCAGTATGCAGGAATAGCTGAAACAATTTTCAGACTACGCTACATGAGAGTCGATATTTATATTCCATTTGCAATGTCAGCACTTGGCTATCATGCAGACGGACAGCTCACAGACGATGAGTTAGTAACAGTGTTCAAGCTACTTGAGTCATATTTCTCTCGTCGTATAATCGTCAATTACTACGTTACAAGCGTGGACCGTTTTATGGCGTCGCTTCATAAGCAAGCTCTTGATTATTTACGACGTGACAAAGAGGCTAAATACGTTGAAGTCCTTAAGTACATCTTCTTGACCCAAACGGGGCAAACCCAGATGCCAAACAATGATGATTTCGAGTTAGCTGTACGTACTTATCCATTTTATGAGCAACACGGTAACTCTATCTTGTGCTATGTTTTAGCATCTACCGATGCCAAGAACAAAGAGTCGAAAGCTACATTGCGTCGTATGGTTGAAGACGGTTTCCAGCCCACTATCGAACACATCATGCCGCAGACTATCAACAGCGGTGAATACGGTCAGAGCTGGAAGAATATGCTAGGCGAAGATTACGAGCGTATTCATAGCGAGTATCTGCACACGTTGGCAAACCTAACTTTGACTGGCTACAATTCAGAGTACTCCAATCGTGCTTTTAATGGCTTTCAGGATAAAGACAAGAAAACACTTGTTGTTAAGGGTGTTGCAGTCGGATTCGATGCTAGTCCACTGCCAATCAATGACTGGATTAAGCAAAAGGACGAGTGGAACGAGGCTACACTCAAGGAGCGTCAGATATGGTGGCTAACCAAGCTAAATAGTATATGGCCACTACCCATAACCTCATTCCAGCCAATCGAGGAGGACACATCGGTTTATCTACTCGACGACATCGATCTCAAGGGTAAGGGTATTAAGTCTGTCGAAGTCTTTGGCAAAAAAGAATCAGTTTCTACATGGGCAGATGCAGTCGACTTGATTATCGAGGCTATTTACGAGAGTAGTCCTGATCGTTTTGTCGATACAATCACAAATGATGAGTGGCTCTCTAAGTATATTAAGACTGACGCCACAGCTTTTGGTTCGAGTCGAGAAATTTACAATACTGGCTACTTTATCGATACGGGTACAAATACAAATGCAAAGCGTCAGCTTGTTCTGAATGTAGTTGATGCACTTAATCTCCCACACGATAGTGTTAAGGTTGATCTTAAGATCTACGGCGGTAATACTACGGATGACGAGGAGTAGACGTGGATACGTCTGGATACTTCGACCTAACAGTTCCAGAGAATGATATTGATTCGCTGACTATAAATCAGCAAGATCATTTTGATTGCAACTTAGTCAATAACGCTACGGGTGAAACTTACAAAGGCTTTATTCTTGCAAAGTCACCACAAGGAAATAATTTGACCGTCTGCGACACGGAGTTCAAACGATCAGGCACTGACAATAAGTACCAGCCTAGATTAATCTTTCGAAGGGTTGACGATCAGTTTAACGATGTAAATGCTCCTGCGAGCTCACGTAGTCGAAGAATACCGTTTTCAGACGGTGCTGACGGTTATCGGGAGTTTTGGAGAATGGTAGCGTTTCTATTTAAGTTCAAAGAAACGATCGATTTCGGTGATTTTGACGGTTCATACCATGTTATTTCTGCTGATCAGCTAAAGGAATATATGAATAATGCATCTAATAATGATGAGATTATTAAAATGGCAGATGAACTAGGAATTGAGGTTTCAGAGCTATTAAGAACTAAATCTACAATCAGGCTACTTAAAAGTTATAAAGAAAAGCTTGAAGAATTTATCGAGACAAATGCTTCTGAAACAGATGTTCAAAATTGGCTCGATGAAGACGGCCACAAGTACAGGCAACAAAGGTGCATGATCTTTGGGCTAGAGTACATTGATTTCCAGCGTGAAGGTTCGGTGAGTTCGAAAAAATTCGATGTTCTTACTAGGGTAGGCTCTAAATACGTTGATCACGTGCTTATTGAATTGAAAAGCCCAGCAGATGATATATTTGAAGTTACTCAATCTAGCAGCATTAATAATCCTACTAGCACTTATCAGATTCACAAACATTTAGCACGTGCTGTACCTCAAATTCTAGAGTATAAGAGTACCCTTGAAGCAAAGCCAGCAGGTGACGCAGAGTTAGAGAAATTAGGAATTAAAGGGCAAGCTCATATAGGAAAGTGCATTATTGTAATTGGGAAACATAGCGATGATGCACGCTGGAAACAGAATCGAGAAAATTTAGTACGCTCACTTGGCTCCACCCTAGAGATATGGACATATTCAGAATTACTCAATAAGCTTTCATCTACGATTGAAAATCTAGAACGAATTAAAGAGCACGAAGAACCTGTTGAAGATTTATCGGACTGGTTTTGATTTATGATGCTATTGTCGAAATCTGATTACTTACTTTACCTAAAGCACCCTGCATGGCTATGGTTGAAGAAGAATGATAAAGACAAATTGCCACACATTGATGATAATACTCAGGCAGTTTTTGATGCAGGTAATTTGTTTGAAGGTTATGCCGAGAAGCATTTCGATAATGGTGTAAGACTTGGATTTACAGATTATGCAAGTTACTTAGCCCTACCAGAACAAACACTTGAAGCACTATTGGGTGGAGTTAAAACGATCTTTCAAGCACGCTTTCTAGCAGGGCAGATAACATGTATCTGTGATGTGATAGATGTGGTTGCCGATAAGACTTTTGATCTGTATGAAATCAAATCTAGTACTAGTGCAAAGCCAGAACATATTATTGATCTAGCATTCCAAGTAAAAGTAATCGAAGACGCAGGCTTTAAGGTAAGGAACGTGTTCGTAATACATGTGAACAATGGATATGTTCGGAATGGTGATATTAATCCTCAAGAGTTTTCGATCATCAGTGATGTGACTGAGAAAGTACTAGCAAAAAAGGAATATACCTCCTCTAATGTTGACGAAGCACTCTCTACGATGCAGCTCTCAGAAGTACCTGATCTATCTCCTTCATTGGCAGGGAATGGTGCATTTGGTGAATGGCTTGATATATATAAATCCCTGAATAATCTACCAGAAGACACTATCTATGATCTGTGTGGCTTAAATGCCACGAAGGTTGAAGCATTTGAAAGTTCGGGCATTACCACGTTGCAAGAAATACCAGACGACTATAAGTTGTCGCCAAAGCAAGCGTTACAAGTACAAGCTGCTAAGTTAGATCAGCAATTAATTCTTCATGAACCTATACGTGAATTTCTAAGCCACCTACAGTTCCCATTATATTTTCTAGATTACGAAACACTTGGGGGTATAGTTCCTGCTTTCGACGGTCTAAGACCTTATCAGCAATTACCATTTCAGTACTCGTTACATATTCTTGATAGCCCAGAGGCTGATCTTCGACATGTTGAATATTTACATCGTGAGGCTACAAATCCTTGTGAACCATTAGCGGGTGCATTACGAAGTCATATAGGCGATGAAGGTACTGTAATTGTTTGGAATGAGAGTTTCGAGAAGAAGTGCAATAGCTTACTAGCTGAAATCGTCTCAGATCATAGCGAATTTCTGAACCAAGTGAATGATCGTATTGTTGACCTGATGATTCCATTTGCTAAAGGGTGGTTTGTTGATAAGAAGTTCTGTGGAAGTGCAAGTATTAAAAATGTACTACCTGTAATAGCACCTCAGTTGTCGTATAAGGTTTTAGGTATACAAGAAGGGGCATCTGCCCAGAGGCTATGGATGCAGTCAGTCATTGACGATAAGGATCATATTGATCAAGAAGTACTATTTGCTGATCTGATTGAATACTGTAAGTTAGATACTCTGGCAATGGTTGAAGCGTTCAATGTTTTAAGAAAAATATAGTGGTGAGTGTGGTGGGGTGAAATTGCTCGACCTGAATTCTGGAAAAAAAATTTGTGGAGGGATGCTCAGTCTAATATCAAGCAAAATAATGAACCAAATTTATTAGTGCCTGTGGTAGCATAGCCTTTTACCACTCTCCGCCAACTGTTTCTTGTAATTGTTTGATCTGTTGAGGCGTATAACCTCGTGTTCTTTTATCTAGTGGAGGCATCGAGAAGGTTATATCGAATGGTATGGTTGCGTCTTGTGAATACCGATTTGAAGTGAACTCATAGTAATGACTTTAACAGAGGTTGGCTTGATTGACCATACCCCTGTTACATGTTAGTATTTACTGAATGATAAAACAAATCTCTATTCCAGTTACAGGCTATTCAATCCAAGCGGATTGGCACGAAGGCGAAAAAAATCGAGGGATTATCCTTACTTTCGTCGGCTTTGGCTCAAGCAAAAAGAGCAACAGTGATTTCGTGGCTAAGGTCGTCGCGGATACCGGCCTAAGTGCGCTGATTGTTGACTTTTCAGGTCACGGCGAAAGCCCGCTTAATGTGAATGAAACCATCCCGGCGCAACATTTATTTGAAGCCACGAAAGCCTACGACTGGATCAAGGCTAATTATCCAGATAGTGCTGTCCATGTAATGGGAACAAGCTATGGCGGTTTTATGGCAGCCTATCTTACGAGGTTTCGCGCAGTACAAAAGCTGATTTTGAGAACTCCTGCGATCTACGAACCAAAGGATTTTTACACTCAGCATCAATATATAGATAAACTGCAAGTACGTGAGTATCGCAAAAATACCGAGACACTTAAAAAGCACCCTCTATTCTTGCAAGAATCAATCGGACAGCCTCTCACTCTTTTGGTTGTACATGGCGAAGATAAAAGCGTTCCAACTGACACAACAGATATTTATAAGGTAGAATTTGCTGCTGAAACGTATATCGCAGAAGGCTTTGCCCATCCGTTCCGTGACCCATCTAATCCACAAGACGGTATCGCGAAATATTACGAGGTTATTACCGATTGGCTTTTGAAGTAACGCGACCCTTATTATTGATTATTTCTGCAAGAGTTGTTCGTGGGACACTCACGGATGAACATCCTCGTAGAACTCATGGACGTTGCTTGAACCAGGCACTCCATCCAGGTCACTCATCAGCCACAAGCTGACTGCAGCGGCCACGCCCCCGATCTCATAGCGCCAAAAGCGTGAAAAAATCGGGGGCTTTTCAATTTTGTAACAGTCTTTCTACATACTCATCTGAGTAACCGCGGTTACCCTTATCTGTTGGAGACATAGTAATCTTCAGCTCAAAAGGTAGTTGAGTTAAAACTTCACTATGCCGATTTGAAGAGAACTCATAGACAGTATTGTAACAGATTAGTGAGGAGTATTTTAAGAAGGGAGGAGGGGTTCCATGACTTATTTTTGCATACATGTCTCTTTGTATTGAGTGAACGAAGTTGTGCAGAGTGGTTCGACGGGTTTGTAGATCCGCGAACTCATGTTTTCACAAAGTAATACCTCTGCTATGATTAACCTAACTACTATATTGGTAAAAGTACAGGAGATATTGTGTATGGATGATGTACGACGCGTGAACGGCCCAGGTTCTATGGGGCGACAGGGCTCGAATGGCCGAAAGCGCCTCGGCAAGCAAATGAAAGTACTCATTGGTATTGTAGCTGGGATAGTGCTGCTGGTTGCTGGAGGACTTGCTGGTTGGTTGCTGTATCAATCCAGCACAGCCGCACAGATAGATACTAATAGGTACCAAGCTTTATTCTTAACAAACGGGCAGGTTTATTTCGGGAAGTTGCAGAATCTCAATGGTACTCATATGAAGTTGACTGATATTTTCTACCTTCAAGCTCGTTCAGCAGAAGAAGATCCACAGAATCCGCAAAAGACCACCGATAAGCAGATGTCTGATGTCCAATTGATTAAGCTGGGGAATGAGATCCATGGACCGGATGACGAGATGGTCATTGGTAAAGATCAGATATTGTTTTTTGAAAACCTCAAAAAGGAAGGTAAAGTCTCTGATTCTATCACTAAGTACAAGAGTCAAAAACAGTAGGCCGTAGTGTCTGGCTCGGAAGATGACTAAATTTCGCATTCCTAAGGCCGTATACCTGACGATAATCAGTGTACTGGTGCTCTTGATACTCTTTGTTGGGGGAGGCGTGGCCTACACATGGTTTATGGGGCAGAACAGTAAGAAGACTCTTGGGGTGGAGACACCGGTCGAAACCACACGGACTCCCGTTATAAAACCCACCAGGCTTGCACCGGATGCGCCTGTCGGTGCGTCGGTCACGATGTTGACGTCGCCCGTTATGCCAGGCGAGAACGCTTCTATCACGGTGAAGACCAATCCAGAAGCGAAGTGCACAATTAAGGTTGAATATAATGACGTGCCGAGCACCGATTCGGGCCTTAAGCCTAAAATTGCTGACGAATATGGCATTATTAGCTGGACCTGGACGGTTCCAGGGTCAGCTCCGCTTGGTAAATGGCCTGTCGAAGTGAAATGTGCTAACGACAAACGTTCGGCAGTGGTAGTGGGCGACCTTGTGGTTAAGCAGTAAATACTATTTACTCGGTGCCAGCTACATTGCTACCTATTATGATGTAGTCAAACGAATACGTTTGGTTGGCTTGAGGTGGCTCTGTGGTGTGGAGTATGAAACCGTCTTTGGTTTTGGTAACGAACGTTTTTAGGTGCGCACTTTCTGCGTTATTCGGCTCTAGAACGATTCTGGGGTCGGTTTCGTATTGAGCGCTGAAGGCAATCTTTACTAATTCGCCACCTACCGGTGCAGCGCCGGTTGTAAAGGTAATAGTTCCGGCGGTGTCAGTGCCATTGGCTACAACAGATTGGTCGGCTGCTTGATCGCCGTAGCCTAGAGCCGACAATGCCTGCGGGGTGACGGCCTTACCCTGGCTGATAATACGGCCACCTACGGTTAGCGTAGCGGTAATCTTTGCAGTACCTACTGTGAGCACGCCGCCGACATACGCATTATTCGAAACATACAGTGATCCTACGGTGGCGTTGCCGCTCACGTTTAGGTTCGCCATTGCTGTGTCGGATGACTGCAGTGCGAACAAGTTGTCTTGGGCAAGCGCTTCATCCACCGGGTCGTAGTGGCCAAGATGTACGAAAACTTCGATAGTGCCGTCTTCGGTTGCATCTTCGAGGGCTGTTCCGATGGTCGGCCCGGCTGCCGTGGCTTTTTGTGCCTTTCCATCCGGGCTACTGGTCAGGTAGTCGCCCCTTTGGATGCTACCATTGGCCACACTTACCTTTACAGGTACGCGCCCAGATAGGGCAACCGGCACGCCGGTTTCATTGACGTTTAGTGTAAAGCCAGGCTTAGTTGATACTACGCCGGCTAGGCTCGTCTGATATGCTTTGTTGGACTTTTCGACGGTACGCGAATCAGTAAACACCACCACGTCACCTGGCTGGGCGTCATCATTATTACGATAAACCTCAGCCAAGTCGGCTGAGCCAGCTGTCACGCCGCCAGCGCCATAATATGTGCCGTCGGAGAAAACATCACCGTTTGCTTTAACGCGGAGTTTGATGTTGGCGGTGCCTCCTATGTCCGAGGCTACTCGTAAGAGATCGACTTCACTAGATGTACTACCGTTGTAGACATAGAGTGCCGCGGGGGTATTAGCGGAGTTTACTGTCGTAACGATTACGTTATCGAGCGTCCAGTTGTCAAAGTTATTGCCGCTGTGCGCTACTTGACGCCAGCGGAAGCGAGTCGCGGAGGTTTGTGCGCCGCTCGGTATAGGGACATCAATTTTCGAGATTGTATGTTGGCTGTTTTGGTTATATGTTGTTATCTCAGTCCAACTGCCACCACTATTGTTGGAGTACTCCAGTGCCATGTTTTCGCCACCTTCTGTGCTTTCACAGCCTGAGGTGCTCTGGTTTGACGAATAAATGTAGAACGATACAGTACCACCGTTTGCGGTGTTCATATCAATCGTCGCAGCGCTACGGGTACCGGAGCCGTTAAACCTTAAAGCGTTGCCAGAAACGCTACCGGCGGCACCACAAGTGGTATCTGTTGATACGTTGCTGGTTGAGGACCATTCTGCGCTGTCGATTGACGGGTCGAAGTCGTCGTCAACATAGATCGTGGAGTTGTTAATTGCGCTGGTTACAGACAACCGATCGCCAGTACTGGCATCGCCGATACCAACATTGCCGGACGTATCGACAGTTAGGCGAGTTTGATTGTTCGTCTCTAAACTAAAGTTGTAGTTGTCGTTGGTGCCGATCGTAATAGCTGCTCCAACAGAGTTACCACCTTGCAGGACATCGCCGTTACCACCAAGACCAGCACAGTTACCGCTGGTAAGACAAACCGTTCCGCTCGCATTGGGGATCGCAATGGATTGGTTGGTGCTCGCTGCTGCGGCCGTTAGGGTTGTTGTGTTGCTGTTCGTGTTATTGCGGAAAACTAACGAAGCGTTGAGCGTATTTGCATTGCCTAGGACTACTTGTCCGGCGCTTGTATCAACCGTCAAGACGCTGCTACCTGCGGCATTGTTGACTTTCAGCGCGCTGGAGGAGTCTGAAGTGTTTTGCAGCGTCGCTGCGCCACTTATACCATTAAAGCTCAGTACGGTGTTGTTGTTGGTGCGTAGCTCTAGCGCGTTGGCATCGATTGTACCGAGTACTGCGGTGGCGCCAAAACTATTACCTCCTTGCACAAACGCACTGGAACCGGTAGAACATTCCTGGAAGCCCAAAACCCCAGTACCGGTCGTGTCTTTCAGGCAGTGACCACCCTGGACTGCGGTGCTCGGAGGAAGTATAAAAGTCAGGTTGCCTGCGGAATCTCCCGCCTGAAGGGTAGTAGTTTGGCCGTTGCCGTCGTGAATAACCAATGACCCCTGCTGGCTGGCGGCGCCAACACTGACATTTCCGGTTGTAGTGTCTACAGTAAATAAGGATGTGCCGGCTGCGTTCTGTACCTGGAAGGCAGTAGCGGAGTCGGTGGCGTTGCGCAGTTTTACGGCGCCACTCGCGCTCACGGCCAGTAGTGGTTCTGCTGTACCATCGGCCTTAACCTGCAGAATATCGGCGGTTTGCGAAGTAGCTCCTTGCACAAGCGCACTGATACTGCTCGCACTACTGCTTTGGATGGCAATATTAGCAGTCTGAGGAGTTGTAGTGCTCTGGATGAACTGTGATTTGGAGAGACCACCTAACAAGCCAGAGTTAAGCGAGTAGGGGATGGACGACAAACGTTTCATCGGGGTCATCTCGCCGTCAGGGGTACAGTTGGAGAAGGGGGTACACGTGCCGTTGGTACTGCCGATGTTCATTGAAAGCCAAAGAGTATCTTGGTTCCAATCAATACTAGAACCAAAGGCAGTGATCGAGCCCAGCTGAACCGACATAAAGCCGTTCTTAACCTGTACACCTTGGCCGTTGGCGTTCAGGTGATCCTCGGTCCATTTTAGTGAGCCGGCTGGCGTACCAGTGGTATTGCCAACGGTCTGGCCATCACCATCCTGGTATATCTTAAACTGAATATTATAATTCCCATCTGGGACTGTAGCGCCTTGGGCATTGAGCAATCTGCCCTGGAAATTAATCTCTTGATTTATGCCCGGGGAAGCCAAAATAGGCGTGGGTATGAAAAGTGTGCAAGCAACACCCAATAAGATGGCATATGCAAATAATTTGCGACTAACACTTAACAACCTAAAACACCCATGCTTCCCATTAAAGATAAAAGCCGATTGCCTCACACATAAGCGTTTATCTTATATTAAGCATAACCGCTAGAGTGAAAATTTTCTAGGGTAAATACAGACAAAATTGTGGGTCTTTACCCCTGTAAAGGCTGCAATGGTCCGCGGCCTTGGAGAATGTGTTTTTCACGCCGTTCACCCAGCCAAAAACTAATCACAATAGCCAGGGCGCTTGTGTACACTGGCCAAAGAACCAAAAGTTGGTTGGGCGTTGCTGCGTTTAATGCAGCGGCTGTGATGGCACTTGCTTGGCCGTTTACAATAGCAGCAACTGTCAAGAAGGCCACACGTCCTTTGGCGTCAGTGGCCTGAAGGGCAATCTGGTACGTTCCCGGTTTGCGGTAGGTGTGACCTACCTTAAAACTAACATTATCACCTCGGGGTACAACTTTGTTGTTTGAGTCGCCCCATTGAACATTCACGGCATACGGGGGTGTGCCACCGAGGAGATCAACAGGTATGTTGAGCTCTTGTTCGGGGAAGACCCCACGGAAAACCGCGTCAGTATTCAACACTAGCTGTGCGCCGCCGAAGTCTAAGGATGCGAGTGGTCCGGCCTGAGGTGGCAAGGCATCATAGAATACGGTGACGGCCTTCGAATCCGGGCCAGGCTGATTTAAGGAGTCGTATACGCGAGCAATCAGGGTGTTTTGGCCAATCAGGAGGTCTACATCAAGCGAGAATGTGCCAGCATTACCACAGATAGTGGAGCCAGCGAAGATATCGTTTTTGAATAGTTCTACAAGAGTGCCTTCGGGGCAAGTGCCCGTAATGGTAACCGGTGAGGTACTAAAACGTTGCTGATTGGTCGGCGATTTTATAGTAGCTGCTTCGGTAGGTGGTTTTCCGGGCATGATGCCAGTTAAGCCTATCGAGCCCGCCTCGGGCGGTGGGCTTGCAGCAGACACCGAGTAGGCAGTTAGGGCAAAACCTACTAGGAGCAATAAGAGGCCAAGCGGAAGATACGAGGTGTGCTCGTGCGGTCGCAGCCGCCCACTATGAGCATGGTGACTCAGTTTTAGCCAATCCAACATACGCTGATTATACCATCTATGCTTCAGGGGCGGACTACTTACGTTCTGTGCGGTTTGGACCTTGTGGATTTTGCTGTGCCGTTGCTTTGTTGATAATGCGGCGGTTGTAGCGCTTAACGAGGAAGCGCAAGAGGAAGAAGCCGCCCACGAGTATTACGATTGACAAGCCAATCAAGCGGTAAGGGATAACCCAAAATGTCAGGCTGGAAGTTACTACTTGTTTGCTATCTCCGTAGGTAACGCGTAGGTCAGCACGGTAGCGGCCAAATAGCATTTTGTTGCCGATCACCGAGCTGTCGAGCGGTTGTTCAAACTTACGGATGCTGCCAGGCAGGATGTTCCGTGGCGGCAGGTTGATGTTAACAGCCGCTACTTTTCTACCAAACATGTCAGTGATGGTTACCTGGCCGGTCGGCTGCTCATGAATATTGCCGGTGTTCTTAAGCCTTTCAATGAACGTCAGAGGAGTAGACTCAAATAGCCAACCCGATTTACCATCTTTGTTGACCGAAAACTCTTCGACTGTAAGGCCTTCTTTGACATCACCGTTGACTCGCAGCAGTATCAGGGCGCCAAGACTGGCCGACAGGGATACTCCGGTGCCTTCCAGTTCGGGCGGAGTAGCGGTGAAGCGAACCACGCCATAATATCCGCCTGGAGAAGCGTTAGCTGGCACATTGATGGTTATAGGCAGGTTTTTTATTTCTTTAGGTTTCAATGTCAATTCGGGTAGAGGACTTATCCAACCTTTGAGCGAATAAGGATTATCGCTACCATCGTCTTCTAGCATTATCTTTGGAGTCCCGTCTTCGCCGGCGGCAGTAAAGTCGTTAACCTGGCCTTTGACAAGCAGTTTATCTTTCGATACGTCACGCAGGCTAATCTGAGTCTTGATGGTCTGGCCGGGATTTGCCGTTAGGTTGATGACAGGCGGCGCGATTTCTAGCGCCTGACCACTATCACTAGGCTTAGCTTGGGCAGAAACGAGCGAGGTAGGAACAAACGAGCTAATAAATAACGCTAATAGACCCAGACCGGTGATGACCAATAAAGTGTATCTTTTTCTCATGTGCTAGAAAGTTGGTGTGCAGACATAAGTTATGGTGGTGGTATAAGTACCGGCAGGTTGACTACCAGGAACGTTGACAATGTAGGATGTAGTGTAAATCTGAGCGTTTGTAGGACCCGCCCCGCCGTTGGCACTATTGGCCACGCTATTGCCAGACACAAACTTGAAGTTATCAACGGTATCGTAGCCTATCGCAGCCTGACCCTTAAACTCTGTACCGTTGGCCACTGGTGCAGCTTCGGCGCCGATTGCTGGGTTAGAGGTGAGTACGGTGTTAGCCTTCAGGTTCATACCAAATTGGCTAGTACCTCGAGTTCCTAGGGCAGCTGCACTCATGGCCGTTACAGTGTTTGCACCGGAAGTTAATGTCGTTCCAGTCACCGTTATGTTATAGCCGCTGCCTGCATTAGTGCTTGCAGCCATTTGTGAAGTGGCAGTCGCGGTATCGGTAGGGGAGAAGAGCTGGTTGAAGCTGATAGCGCCACTAGTGGCGGTGCTGCAGTCAGGCACGCCCCCGGTCGTATTTATGGTACCGCCAGCGCAGAAGATTAGCGATTCGGGCATAGTCCCGGTCAGTTCTATCTGGGTAGCTGTGCTAGCTGTTACCGTACCGCTGTCGGTTACTCCACCGGTGGTATCGATAGAGGCATAGGTAGAAATACGGACGAAAAATGTCTGGTTAGTATCAGTCGGGTTGGTGACGGTCTGTAGTTGATAACTGACTGCCGTGCCGGCCGTGATGTTGGCTGCTGTGCGTGTTATATGTGGTGCGCCGTTGGTGGCGTTGACCATTGAGAAACCACTAGCGCCAGTCTCGGTGCCTAATGTAGCAGATGTAGTCACCACGCCGGTTGGTGTGGTGCACGTACCGCTGGCAGTAGTACAGTATTCGAACTTAATTGAGCCGACGCTTGCTTCAGTCGGCACAGTAAATTCAAATAGGTGATTGACAACACCGCCAGGCTTCGAACCGCCGTCAGTAGCGCCGGCCTGAAGGGTCATTTTACGCTGTGTGAGTTGAGCAGCGTGGGCAACCCCCCCTTGAAAAACAGTACTGACCGTTGCCGCCAATAAGACAATAGCAGCTAACAACAGAGGTACGCGTTTCCCAATCACTCTCATGTGAGAATTCTAACATGAGCATTACACAGCCGTCAAAAAATTTTCACGGATGTTTTCAAAACTTTAGAATGTAGGAGTACAGATGTAGGTAAGTGTTGTCGCGTAAGTACCGGCAGGCTGGTTACCAGGAACATTAACCATGTAAGCAGCTGTATAGATCTGGGCATCTGTGCCGCCGGCTCCGCCGTTGGCACTGTCGGCGACGCTATCGCCAGATGTAAATTTGAAACTATCGACAGTATCATAGCCAGCTACCGCTTGACCCTTAAAGCTGGTGCCGTTAGCTGCTGGAGCAACTTCGGTACCAACATCCGGGGTAGAAGTGGCGGAGGTGTTAGCCTTCAGGTTCAGACCGAACTGGCTAGTACCGCGGATACCAGCGGTTGACGCGTTCATGGGTGTTATTGTGTTGGCGCCTGAGGTCAGTGTTGGACCATGAACGGCAATGACGTAGCCGGCACCGGCATTGGTACTAGCAGCCAGTTGCGAGGTAGCAGTAGCCGTGTCGGTAGGAGAGAAGAGCCGATCAAAGTTGATGGCACCGCTGCTAGCAGTAGCACAGTCTGGCACGCCACCAGTAAGGCTAATAGTGCCACCAGTACAAAAGACGAGCGATTCGGGCATAACACCGGTCAGGTCTATTTGCGTAGCAGTGCTGGCATTGACAGTACCGGTATCAGTTTCCGCACCAGTGGTATCGATAGAGGCGTAGGTGGAAATACGGACATAGAATGTCTTATTAGTATCGGTCGGGTTGGTGACGGTATCGAGCCGGTAGCTAACTGCTTGGTTTGCACCGATAGCTGCTGCTGCACGCGTTAAGTAAGGTGCGCCGTTGGTGGTGTTTACCATTGAGAAGCCGGTGGCACCGCTTTCAGTACCTAGAGTGGCCGAAGTAGTTACTAGGCCAGTTGGCATTGTGCATGTACCGCTTGCAAGCGTACAGTATTCGAACTTAATCGAGCCGACGCTACTGCCGCCGGGCAGTGTGAACTGGAAGGAGTGGTTGACGACACCGCCTGGCTTCGAACCGCCATCAGTTGCGCCAGCCTGAAGGGTCAAGCTGCGGGTTGTAATTTGAGCAGCCGAGGCCATTGTTGGCGAAAGGGCCTGAACCAACACAGCAGCAACTAAGATTGCTGCGCTAAATACTCTTAAGAGTGATTTTCGTTGTTTTTTCATTTTTTTGTTTTTAGGTGTTTTTTAGTGTGGTGTTAGGGGAAGCTTAGCATGAGCGTTTTCACGGGTCAATACCTTTTTTAACCAAATTTACAATGTTGTGGAAAAATTTAGTAGATTGTAAGACATAGAGAAGACTCCAGTCTTAGTATGTACCCGTGACTATGAGCGTTTGGTTGGCTGTGAACTTTCCGCCAGGCGTTAAGGTCTCGACATTAACTAAATAGCTTATGGTGTAGTTGGTCACGCCTGAGCTTTTAGGCGCTCTTGCGATTGTTTCACCGCTGACATATCGGTATTCATTTGATGTTCCATAATTAGGTGCAGCTTCGCCAAAACCGGAGTCTCCATTATCCGGATTGGCTCCCACAGAGAGAGGCAGAGTATTGGCTACTAAGTTAATACCGAATTGATCGATGCCTGCTTGTGATGGGCTGGTTGTCGCCATGGCATCGATAGTGTGGTTGCCGTTTTTAGGAGGGTCACCGAGAATCTGTACCACATAGCCATAACTTGTATAGTTGGAGACCAAGAAAGTTGCAGTTGTTACCGTTGCGCCACTGGACGTAAAGCTGCCAAGATCAATGTTGGCATTAGTAATACCGAATGATAATGCCGGGTCGTTGGTTGTTTTAGACCCAGCCTCAACTTGAAAATTGGCAGAAGCTGCGTTACCAATCGCCAGGCCACCAATTGCACTGTCCGCTTGAAAATTGGCTGAGCTAGACTGGATCAGACCACCAGTGCCGATTGCGCTTTCATCAAACTTATAATTCGGGGACTGCAGGGAGTGGACATAGGGGACTGTTACAAAAGCGACGCAACTCGTCAGAATTAAAAATAAGCCGACCCGTCCAGCTAGCTTGCTTAACATGGTTTCTATTGTTGACGAAATAATAGAAAGATGCAAATGATTTGCTTGATGATAAGCTTAAGCGGTATACTATCGGCAGTAAACAGAGGTATAAAAGATGGCGGAAGCCCCATCTTCTGAACCAAAAGACAAAGAATCGCCGGCACCTGAAGTATTGAAGCCTCAGGTTGATGAGAAAACGCCGGCACCTGAGACGCCCGTTGCATCGATCAAGTCAAAGATCAAGTCGAATGTGAGCGCAAAGCTGCGTCGCGGAACATATCGTCCGAGCCACAAAGCCACCTTTATTGGCTTGAGCGTAGTTGTGGCGATACTCGTAATAAATGCGGGTATTTTCGCCTTTTTGATGAAATCCCAAGGCGACGCCAATTCTCAAGCGCGAAAGGGTGAGGTTACGCTCAGCTCCGAGACTTTAGACAAGCTTGGAGTAAGCCGAAATCCGGTCGGCAATCCAGGGACAGAGCTCGTGATTAACCCTAATTCTCGCTTTAATGGTAAAGTGATGGCCGCCAGCGATGTGAATATTGCTGGTGAGCTTAAGCTCAATAATAAGCTCTCAGCTGCGGATGCAAGTTTGGCAAAGCTCCAGGCTGGCGATACCTCGGTCCAGCAGCTCAATGTCAACGGCGACGGTACGTTGTCGAGCTTAAGTTTGCGTAAAGATATGAATGTCGCAGGAGTAACACGGCTCCAAGGGTCTGTGACTATCGGCCAATTATTGACCGTTAATAATAACGTGAATATAGCTGGCAGTTTATCTGTGGGCGGCACCTTGACGGTACGAAGCTTTTCGATTAGCAATTTGGACATTAGCGGACGCATTACAACCCATGGATCGGCACCTGGGGTTAGCCGAGGCGGAGCTGCCGGTTCCAATGGCACGGCTTCTATTAGTGGTAACGACGCCGCCGGGACGGTAGCTGTGAATACCGGCACCGGAGCCGGTAACGGCATTCTGGCAAGTGTGACTTTCCGCAGCCGTTATGGCACGACGCCTCATGTCGTGATTACTCCTGTTGGTATAGGGGGAAATTTTTATGTGAACCGGAGTGCTATCGGCTTCAGCATCGGAGTGAGCGGTGCGCTAGGTCCTGGCGGCTACGCATTTGACTACATAGTGATGCAGTAGCTCATCTAGCTGCTACATATTAACGAACAACATAACCTCATTATCGCGTACGGTAATGATGCCATTGGCTACGCTGAAATTTATTGGGTCAGAGTCGGTTTCAATCGTGACATCGCCCGGACTGAGCACGGAAAAGAAATCGGCATGCCCAGGCAGGATGTCAAATTGTCCGATTCTGTTGATGGCCGATACGGCTTTGGCGGTGCCTTCATAATATATATTGAATGGTGCACGGGCGATGACGGAAAGTTGATCGAGGGTTTCGGGTTGCTTCATGGTTATTTCTTAGCCTGTTTCTCTTCCTTCTTGTCATCCTTGGGTTTCTCGTCGGCTGGTTTACCGCTTAAGATCTTTTCGATACCGTCCAGTGTTTGCTCGAGCGTGAAGTATTCGCCAGGGCGGCCGGTAAATTTCTCGGCGACAGCAAAGTCCTGATCGAAAAACTGGATAAGTTTTTTGGCATTCTGGTAATCTGCACGGTCGGCAGGGGAGAGTTCGTTTTCGCCGACGATCGCGATGATGTTTTTGAGCGAGTCATATTTCTGCATGATAGCCTGCACGCGTCCGGCAAGCTGGTAGTGACGCTGGCCGACGATTTCTGGCGTGAGCAGTGAGGAAGTAGTTTTTAGCAGGTCAACTGCCGGACGAATGCCAGTTTCGGCAACGGCACGCGAAAGCACCAGGACTGAGTCCAGCTGCTGCGAAATTGCTTGTACCGCCGGGTCCGAGAGGTCGTCCGCTGGGATATAGACGGCCTGGACAGAGGTAATGGTACCTTTTTCGGTCGAGCTCAAGCGATTCTGTAAGCGGCGTAGCTCTGAAAATACCAGCGGTGAATAACCACCTTCTGAGGGGATGAGTCCCAAGTTGGTCGAAAGTTCGGTGAGCGCCTGAATGTGGCGATAAATATTGTCGACGAAGAACAGGATGTCGCGGCCTTCTTCGTCACGGAAATATTCGGCGGCTGTGGCGGCGGCGGGAGCAACCATGGAACGGATGGCAGGGGTCGAGTCCATCTGCCCAAAGAACATGACCGTATTTTTCAGTACGTTGGTGTCCTTTAAGGTTTCGTACAGTTCGTTACCTTCACGAATACGCTCACCAACACCGCAGTAGATTGAAAGGCTTTTGTCGCTACGCGTCACGTTGTGAATCATCTCCATGGTAAGCACAGTTTTACCGACACCGGCACCGCCGACGATACCGATCTTGCGGCCTTTGACGAATGGAGTAAGGAAGTCGATGACCTTCAAACCTGTTTCGAGCAGCTCCAGCTTTTTACTAGTACGGTAGCTTTTTGTGCCCGATGGCTCGGTAATCGAGCGTCGGTTGTCATTGACTGCTGGAGCTTCGTCGAGGGGTTCACCTAAAGCATTAAACACTCGGCCCAGGGTCTTAGCACCGACCGGCACGGTAACTTTGGTGTGGCTACGCGAGACCTTTTGCCCGCAGCGCAGTTCTTGACTGTTGGCGAGGTTAATACATACCGCTGTGCCGGTCTTGAAGTAGCTCACTTCCAAAAAGACTTCCGGGTGCTCCTCGACGCTTAAAAGCTCTTTTACATCAGGGCGCTCACCAAGAATAGCTACCTCGACCATGAGGCCGCGCAGTGACTGAATAACACCGACAGATGCCTCCGTATTCTTCGTGGCGGCTTTAGCTTTCATCGTTTTTTTCCTGCAATCTTTCGTTTTTTCTTGATGCTGACCATGACTTCACGCATCCGGCGGTCACTCTCAGAGCGTTTTGCCCGGTGATATTCAAGCGTATAGTCATAGAGCATCTCAAGGGCACGCTTTTTGGCAACGGCCATAGCGTTGAAACGGCTGGCAGACTGGGCGAGGCTTGATTCGAGAATCGTCTGGCTGAGCGCCAAGGTCATCATTGTCATTTCCATTTCGTCAGCGATTTCATCGAGCGAAGGCTCAAAGATCGTCTCTTCGGTCGTCATAGTATCTTCGTCGGCATCTTCACTCATAGTTCGCATACTGGAAATCAAGTCTATCGATTGGATGTTTTGTACGCCGAGCGAGACGTACTCTTCGTAGTAAACGATCGTCTGCGAATAGGGTTGGATGGCCTCGATGACCGGACTAACATCGATATAGCGGTCTGACTCGGGTACTTGGAAAAAACGGATGAACGGGATGCCTCGCTGTGTCAGCTGGCTTGCGCCGTGTGAGCCGAGCACGACAATATCGGTCGTCTTTGCATCGTAATTTTGCAGCATCGTCTCGATCAAGCGTTGGTCGATGTCGCCGCTTAAGCCTGCTTCGGCTGAAATAATAACGAAGACTTGTTCTTTGGCGCCCTTCTTGCCAAGCTCTCGGTTGGTGATGCGCGAGTTCGGATCGATGCGGATTGAACTGTAGCGTTGCCAAATAAGCTGAAAAAACGCTTTTGAAAGCTCGACTCTGTTTTTGACCTTCGCGACCTGGGTGCTGGCAAGGCTTTCGAAAACACCGGTCAGGTCCTGGACGGTCGTGATTTCTGCGGCGTCTTTTTCGATGGCACTAGCGCGACGCATGGGCGGTCTCCTCGTGTTTAGCCTCTGGTGTGTCTGGTGCCGTTGGTTTCTCGGCCAGCATCTTGGCGGCATGTTTCTTGAGCAACTCGGTTTCTATCCGGTCAAAGTCTTTTTCGTCTTTCACATCTTTATTGACCTTTTTGATCGATTCTTTCAGTCCGGCGATGTCGATATCCATTTCGCCGCCGCTGAGCAGGATGGTTTCTAGCAGTAGCTGCTGCTCAACGAGCGTGTGGCGTTCCTCGGGCGGTTGCTGCAAAGCTTTGTAGATGTATTTTCCGAGCGCCAGGTCAATTCGGGTTTCTTTGGAAAGCTGTGAGCTAAAGTGAGAGAATTCCTCAGCCTGGCGGTACTTGGCGAGTGTTTTGAACAGGGTGCCCGACAGACGCTTTTGTCGAGTGGTCTGGGCTTGGCCACCGACGCGCGATACCGACAGACCGGCGTTGACTGCCGGCCGTATGCCTTTGCGAAAGAGGCCTAGGTCGAAGATGATCTGACCATCGGTGATCGACATAATGCTGGTTGAGAGATATGCCGTGACATCGTCGTTGGGGGTAAGTACCACCGGCAGAGCCGTGAGCGTTTTGCCATTGGAGCGCAATTTACCAGCGCGCTCAAGCAAGCTGGAGTGGGCGTAGAATATGTCACCTGGATACGAGTCGCGCCCCGGATCGACTTCCTGGAGCAGTGACAACTGACGATATGCCTCGGCGTGGCTACTGAGGTCGTCGTACATAACAATGACGTCCTTTCCGCCATACCACAGATGTTCGGCCATGGCACAGGCAGCGTATGGAGCCAAATATGTTTGGGTGAGCGAGTCAAAAATGTCGGCCAGTACGACGATGGTATGCTCCATAGCGCCAGACTCCCGCAGCCCCGACAGCAGCCGTTCGATATCGACTTTGCGTCGCCCCATAAGCACGTAAACGACGATGTGGTCGGTACCTTCCTGGCTGGCGCTCATTTGGCTAAGAAAGGTACTTTTACCAGACTTACTATCGCCTAAGATAGCGATGCGCTGCCCAAGCACAACTGGAAAGAAGCTATCGACGGCGCTCACGCCGCTGGTCAGTTGCTCGTTGAGTGTACTGCGCGCCATGATACCCGGAGCCGGGTTGAAAATGCTCGACGTCGCGGTCGTTTTGATCGCCCCTTTGCCATCAAGCGGCACACCCATAGGGGAGATAACGCGACCGACCAATTGTTTACCAACAGGTACGCTGAGGACATCGTTTTCAACGACAGCCAGTGTACCAGGGGCAATTTTTTCGGAATTGATATTGAACAAAATAACCTTGTCACCGTAGGCTTCACGCACGAAGCCTCGCTGGCCGTCTTCGAACAACACCTGGGCTCCCAAGCGAACACCTTCAAGTCCTTTCACCTCAATAATAAAGCTGTTGGCAGTCACTACTTCGCCAGTTAGATTGTCGGCCTCAACTAGGCGCTGGAAAACCTGGTTATCAAACACGCCGTAGTACCTCAGGGAAGTTAACACGGGCAGCGAGAATCTGACGCCTGAATGACCAGTCAAAGACGCGGCTGCCATAGCGCAAGACCATGCCGCCAAGCAAAGTAGTGTTGAGCTGGAAACTGACGAGCACATTCGGTGCGATGTTCTCTCGGCACCACGTCACCAGTGCAACTTTTACGCTGTTTGTAGCCGGCGCTGCCAAGGTGACGGTGAGCGTAGGGGCAGATTGCTTGAAATGCTCCAAGGCATCTAGCAGCTCATCAAGCATCTGTCCAGTGAGCTGTTTTTTGCCGCTCCAGCTACGGATCAGTTCCATGGCGGCGGGCGAGACCTCAGGTGGCGGGGTACCGCGCTTGGCGTGAACGCGCTGCTTGATGGCATTGTGGGCAAACCACTTGGAGAAGTCTTTGATCTCAAGCGCGAGCACGCCCACGTCTTGTGCCGAGGAGACGCTATTTGGTAGCTGCAACTTCATCTGCCACCCCTCGTTTAAAATCATCCTTATGCTCTTCTAACATCTTGGTCAGATAGGCAGTCTGGGCGCCCAAATCGACGTCATGCTGCATGGTTTCGATCAGGAATGAGGCGACCGCATCGGCCAGTTTGGTATCGATCTGCTGGATGAGGCGTTGTTTTTCGGCTTCCATTTCTTCGGCCAATTTGGCCTTCAGTTCAGCTTCGCGCTCGGCCATCTTGGCTTCGAGGTCAGCTTGATGGGTTGTGACTTCTGTCTGGGCCTTTCCAATGGTGATTGCTGTCTGGGCGCGTAGTTCATCCAGACTGGCGCGGTACCGCTTCATCTCGTCGCTGATAATTTCGGCACCAAGTTCAGTGAGTCGCTTGTTCATTTGCTCGGTTGTGGTTTTTAGGTCATGCTGTAATTCCTCGGCCGAGTGGTCGAGTACTTTCTGGAAGTTGGCTTGGGCAGCCTGGAGGAGCTGTTCTTTGACTGCAGGGGGCAGGTGAGCGCTTTGCGGGGATGGGTGCGGTTTTTCAGCTGCATGGTGCGTGGGTCGGAAGTGGGCGTAGGCATGTCGGACTGCGATAGCCGCCAATACTCCGACTATAAAGACGTTGAAGAGAAGAAATATTTGTAAGAACGTAGAACTCATATTAAAACCTTGTAAGTACTAAATACATTGCTATTAAGGCGACTGCTAAAATTCCCAGCACTAATGCCGACAGCTGGATAACATCGCGGTAGATCGCCGACTGCGACATTGGATTACGGCCGACTGAAATAATACTGCTACGGATCATAGAGTAGATTATACTGGCTACAACGATAAGCGTTATCAAAAAGATCGCCGCACTAATAAGTATTGGAAGAGTATTAACTGTCTTGCCAGCGATGGCGTTGGCTAGTTTTTGGATAGCTGTAGGAACGAGCGTTTTTTCCGACTCTTTGAAGTAGTAGGAAACATTCACTAGAACAGGCACTTCTCCCAGAACTATGGATTGCTCCTTGCCCTCCTCGTCGGTGTAGGTCTGCTTGTTGGGGCTATTTTTGGGCTTATCTTGTGCGATCCCCACGATTTTAACGTTGTTCGTGGCTTTCATACCGACACCCTTAATCGGTGATGCGGTGATTTGGTCCCCGCGGGAAATCTCGCCGTTAATGTCCGATACCAATACTGGCGTTATTCCACTTGTTGCCACTTGAACTTGATTATCCTGGCCATTCGAAAGGCTTAGCGGGGAGCTGCCGTCATTGATTACCACACCTAAGATACTATCGACGTTACTGGTCGAGGCGGCAACGATCCGATCGGTAGAATCCTTTTCTAAGCCGACAATTGCGCCAAGCGGAAGCTTCTCGCTCGAGGCATAACCCTGAGAAATAGAGGCGACGGCACTAGCGTACAAAGGTATGGCAAGAGTAAGTAAAGCCACCGCCGCCAGCCAAAGCTGAATGTAGCGTAAGCCGGAGTAGCTAGCCGAGCTTTTTCTTTTCATGAAGCTTATCCTTCTTGGCTTGAGTATAACAAAAAAGATCTGAGCTCAAGCATTTTGATGTTATTATTGTTAATAATAGACGAGAGACGACGTGAAAAACTCACTAAAACAAGATGGTTTTACGCTCCTCGAGCTTTTGATTGTCATTGTCGCCATAGGTATTTTGGCGGCGCTTATTATTTTATTTGCAGTTGAGGTCAGTTAGAGTCCGGGCGAGCAACTAAAGTTGCAACATGGCGCGCATGGCGCTGCGTTGGCCGCTGAATTCGTTGAAACCGCGGGTTTCGAGCTCTACAAGCAAGCATGGGATGCCGAGCTTGTCGTGTAGCCAATCTTCGAATGCGCCGGTGGTGTCGTAGTGGAACTGACCACTGGCGTCGTTTCCGTAAGCCGGGAAGCCAGCTTTCGAGCCGTATGTTCTGGCGATTGCCAGTGAGTCGCCGGATTCGTTAGCGGCTACCAGCGGACCAATTGAATGGTAGGAGAGTACTAACCGGGCGCCTTGGGCACTAACGTAGTTCGCAAGTGCGCGCGATTCTGGCTCGGAAAGCGGCGCGCTCCCACCACCTTGCTCGAGGTAACTGCCACCAGGCATAGTAACGCCCGATTTCCAGTTGTTGGCAGCGAAGTTGCGGTTGAGGTCCACGTTATGTGCGTTGGTGCGGGTGTTGGCTGCGTAGCCATCTGGGTTTACGTTTGGAATGACGATGATAGCCATATGGCCAGGGATAAGTCCGGGGTTGGCCTCGAGATAGTCAATCCACGAGTTAAGCGTATGCGTAGCGCTTTTTTCGTTGCCGTGCAGGGTGCCGCTAAAGATAATTTTGGTGCCGCCACCGCCAAATCGATAGGCCAAAATGCTACGGCCCTGCACAGATTGGCCAATACTCGTCACAACTTGGCACAGGGTGCGCGAATTAAATTGCCAGGCGGAGCCGCCGCTAATGCCATGCTCATTTTTTATGCCGTCGAGCAATTTAACGCTAAACGTTGTGCAGGCGCCCAATGAGGTATTTGGATGTATGGTGATACTTTTGCCGCGCAGGGTAATCGCACTGGCGGCGGCGCTGCCGCCGACTTCGACCCGTACAAACTTGGCTAAGTCCTGTCCGGCTGCTGGGGCAGAATCGAGTGTAAGTGTAAAGCTGCTACTCGGGGCAACTTTGTAGCTGCCAATATTAATACCCAGCACCTTTGGACCACCCGAAGTCGAAAACGGCAGCATGTAGGGTGCCGGCAGATAGCCGTTATCCTGAGCTTCAATTTGTTCGATAATCAGCTCAAACTGCGCATCGCGCGGCAGCGCTTCGGTAAATTTGATGGTTACTTTATCGCCGCTTAGAGTTTGGGTAATCTTAAGATCTTGGCGCGCGTTGTTTGCTTGGAGGCGCTGCAACCGCACATTCTTTACAGAAGAAGCGGGTTTATTGAGTGTGAGCACGATTTCGGTTGGCGCATGATACACTTTCTCGCCCCCAGCAATAGTCGACGCGGTAATTTGAACAGGCTCTACGGTTTTGGCTGATTGCCGAAAAATAGTTTCCACCGACTTTGCGTTAAAAGTTCGCTCCAGCGTAAATTCGTACGTTGCTCCTTGGGCTAGACCTAATTTGCTAACATCGCAGGCAACTTGCTTATTATTTTTATTGCAGCCAACCTGTTTGCTATTGGCCGAAAGTTGGTAACCGAATACGTGATCGGCCTGGTTCAGATTAAAACGCAACTGATCTTTTACAGAGACCGGTCGGTCGGGTATCGCCAGGCCGAGTAGTTTTGGTAAAGCATCGGCTGTAATGCGGATGTTTTTCTTCAAAATGCTATTTCCAAATAGCGAAAGACTGACGGTTTCGGCGGAGCCGGCTTTGGGCGCCTGGCTGGCCGTAATGCAGGTGGTGTGCGAAAAGATAGGAAAATTACCAAGCGAAACGTTGGGGGTTAGACTCAGCCGAAAGGTTGTGCCGGGTTGTGGCGATACAAGCCCGGGGAATAAAACTGGGTTAAAAAAGCAGGTTTGCGGTTGCGCGTAAGTAAAAGTTTGGTTCCGCGGCCAGAAGAACTGAACAGTATGTATAAGAACGATCGAGGCAGATAGAGCACCACAGACAATTAGGAGCTGTTTACGCGACATATTAGGTAGTAGCATCAATAAGCTACGGAGCTTTGCCCGCACAACAACCAACAGGCGCGATATTTTGTCTTTTACCATCTGTTTTTATTATGTGAATCTGACTTAAAGTATACCACGTTAATTACTGTTCGAGCGCCTGGCGAATGCCCCAGAACGCCGGTTTTGGGCGGTAGGCTTCGTCGAAAAAGAGCGGCATTGCGTTCGGTACGCCCAGTTCGTTATACCAACTTTCTTTGTCGGTAATACCGAGGTATGCGAAGCTGGGGCAGACCTTGCTTTCTATGCAAGCGCGCAACATTTCGTGATAAATAATTGCCTGGCGCGTGCGCTTTTCTTCGTTGCTTACCTGTAGGTCGTTCATGTTTACGTCGAATTCGGTCACGTAGACTTTCACGGCCAGGGCGCAAAAACGCCTTCTTGCAAAGCACGCGATCCAACCATCGCGATCCCCACGATAAACAAAAAACCTATAAAGATAAGAATTTCTATGAGGGTTTTCCTCATGCAGCTAATCTAAGCGCTGCTGCTACTTTTGTCAGTTAATTTTCTCTCTATGAAGGGGTATAATGCTTATGTAGCTTAGAAAAATAAAAAACATGACGACAAAAAGCGTGGCGGCGAAGAGGCATCGTGCGCACTACTCTGCTAGTGTAGGTCTTAAATGGCTCAAAAAATATCAGCGCGTGCTCGATATTGCCGGGGTGTGCCTGGTTATCTTGGCGGCATTGAGTGTCGTTGCACAATTTTTGTATCCAAATGATCGCGCGCTGCCAATGCTTAGCGTCGGTGGTTTCGACATTGGCGGAAAAGACCGAGTCGCTATTGTTGCGCAATTAACCGAGTACGCCGAAACTGGTGAGCTGAGCATTCATACACCAAGCAGAGAGTGGATTACTAAGTGGCAAAGCGCTGGCGTGAGTATTGATGCCGAGGCTTCGGCCGATGCAATGCTCGCGTATGAGTGGTGGGAACGGCTCATACCATTTTCGGGTGCCTTGCATGTCTGGCAATCGCAGGATTTAGCGCTCATTGCAATTGCCGACGAAGAAAGGCTACAGGCCTTTGCCGAGCAAATTGTCCGTGAAGACAGCCAGGCGGCATTTAATGCCACGATTAGCGTAAAAGACGGTCGTGTTCATATTGATGATGCAAAAAATGGCTACAAATTTACGTTAGAGACGGTTATGCAGCAGGTGAGGTATGCACCCGTGACGGCGCATACCGAAGTTCAATTGCAGCCAGAGGATGTACCATTCGCTCGGTCGCGCCAACAGCTCGAATCGCTACAGGCCGAGGCTGAAGCAATCCTGTCGCAGCAACTCCGCATAAAAGTGCGCGGCCAGGCATTTTCGCCAGACCGCAAGGCAGTTGGCGCGTGGCTACAATTTGTTGAAGATGAGCAATCGAAGCAGCTTAGCCTGCAGTTCGACCACGAGGCAATGAAAGCGTACCTCCAAGAGCTGAACCATGCGATTGGCGTTGACCCAGGGGATATCACGGTAACGCTGCTTGATGGTCAGGAGATCGCCCGTACATCGGCACCACAGGGTCAATCGATTGCTATGGATAAAGCAATCCAGCAAATTGAAACGGCGCTAAAGAACCCGTTGGCGCGCAATACGTTGGGCTTGCAAGTTGTTGATGCACCGCCAAATGCTAGTTATGTGCGCACTTACTCGCAGGCGAGCAGTGGCTTGCAGGCAATAATTGAAGATTGGGAGCGACAAACATACGGCACATTCGGTGTGGTTGTGCGGGAAATAGGCGGCCAAAATCGTTACGCTCAGTGGCAACCAGAAAGGCCCTTTGTGACCGCCAGTACATTCAAAATGTTTGTCGCCTATGCAATGCTCACAAAAATAGACCGCGGCGAAATAACCTTTAACCAAAAGACCGACATGGGCTGGACGGTCGATGCTTGTTTGAAAGAAATGATTCACCGCTCTACAAACCCTTGCGCAATTTCTTTACTCAATTTATTAGGATGGGAGAAAGCAGATGCCATGATAAAGGCGGCTGGTTTTACTGCCACATATTTGAATAACAAAAATGGCGGCGATAAACATTCAACCGTTCGTGACGAGACTAACTTTTTGCTCCGGTTGCATTCGAGGACGCTTATGAGCGAACATAGCACTAATTATTTGCTCAATCTTATGAAACGCCAAATTTGGCGGGATGGCATACCGGCTGGAGTGCCGCGCGGTACGGTCGTTGCAAACAAAGTGGGCAGGTATAACGGGTATGTGCACGACGTGGCGATTGTGTATGGGCCAAAGTCGACCTATATAATAGGAGTAATGAGCAAGGGTGGGACATATGCTAATTTTGCCAATCTTTCGCGGCGTGTGTACAACTTCTTTAATAACTAGATGAGTTCTGCTATTGGTTGCAAAGCGATTTATGCGTATAGTAAGTAACAAGCGTAAGCAACATGCTTTTTAAAGGGTAGAAGCACACAATAACTATGGGCAAAGCAAAAAACAAGAAAAAGAAAATCATTCTTATTGTTAGCATTGCTTTGTTGTTGATTGCAGCTGCGGCGGCAGGTTTGACTACCCAGTGGTTTCTCAATAAAAACGGTGGCCAACCATCTGACGATCCCAGCAAGGACCAAGCGGCCCTTGAGCGTAGTAAGCTGCCCGCCACTATCGAGGAAGTGCAAGCCCTGCGAGTAGAGGGTAAAGACGATGAAGCAAATAAAAAGGCCGATAGTGCGCTGAGTAATCCATCTATAAGCAACGACGATCGATACATGCTCTACATCCAAAAGGGAGCGGCATACGAAAATCAGGGTAATTTGCAAGAAGCCTACAACGCCTACCTTAAGGCATCGGAAACAAAGCAAACGCTCGAAGTGTTTAACTTGCTTGGCGATGTCGCAGCGCAGCTTGGCAAGAAGCAAGAGGCAATCGACTTCTACAAAAAAGCCATACCGTTGATTGACCAAAACAACCCTCGTCGTGATGCCGAAAAACGCTTGCTTGAGCAAAAAATCCGTGACCTTGGGGGTCAACCGTGAAGCGCTTTCTCCTTTTAGTTGCGGTTCTTTGCGCGTTTTTCATAGGATATGGCGCTTCGGTGAAGGCCTGGCCGGGCGTACCCGATCGCTCAGAGTACCGTGGTTATTTCCGCAATCAAGTAGATTACTACGGTGACGATGTGATAAGTGGCGGCATTCCCAGTACCGTAAATACAACGGAAGAATTTATTAGCTGGATGAAGGCTCGATTGGGCGGTAGTACTCAGAGTAGGGTGGGTGCTTCGTTTATGATCCAAACCATGATTGGACTTAGCCGTAACTTGCCACCAACCGCTGCACAAATTGCCGAATGGGAAGCTCGCGTTCGCTATGCGAGTAGTCAGGGCTGGATCCAATGGAATGTGCGCATAAGTTACTCAGTAAATAGCTATTATCAAGATAGCGTTAGTGGTGGGGATGATGCCTTTTACTACGATACTGGCACCGATTATGCTATCGTTTTTCGCAATGCCTCAGGCGGTAGATATTCCATACGGCGCGCGTGTGCGAACCCCGTAGGTAACCTGAGTGTTCTGGAGAACAACCCGAGCTATAACATAGTAGGCCGAACGACCGTTTCAGATGCAACTGTCACCCCTGGTCAAAGCGTTACCTTTCGCCACTATATAAGAAATGAAGGACCATCGGCGGCGTACGGAGTCCTGTGGGAAACGCTTGTGCATCCAAGCAATGCACGATTAGCAAACGGAGGGCCAACTAGTCTTGCCGATGACCAAGAGAAGTACGTAAATGGCGAAACGTTTACAGTCCCAATAGGTACACCGGTCGGTACGCAATATTGTCGAAAAGTAGCGTTTACTCCGGCAAGTTCTAGTAATTCGAGCAGGGAAATCGCAGCACCTGCGTGTACGACGGTGATTGCCGATTTTACGGTGACGCCACAGGTCCAGGCTGATGCGGTCTCGGCTCAGGAGGGCGACACTGTTAACTTTACGTATACGGTCTATAACAATGGCCCAACCGAGACAAATCCTACGACCTGTAAGGTAGTGGGGAATGAGCGCCCACCAGGATATACCCCATTGCCACAGCAAGATACCGATCGTAATTCGGATGCAGGCTATGTACCGCCGGGCAATTCATGTCCGCAAGTCTTCCAGCCACGCATTACAACGCAGGTAGCTACTGAAGCGGTGGTAGTCGGCAACCAAGCGCCGGGTACTCGCCTGTGTCGCTCACTCGTTATTAATCCAAAAGACGCAGGCGGTGGCTTCCGGGCAAGTGCAGAAGTTTGTGTAGTGATTGCTAAAACTCCCTATGCTCACTTCATGGGAGGCGATGTATGGGCCGGGGGTGACTTCTCGCTCTACAGCCTTGCGTGCGACAACAATGCAAAGATTCAAACTACCGCGCGTCAGCTATCGGACGGCTCGATTGCCGGTTCGGTGAGCGAGTATGGTGCATTTGCACTCGATAAAATAACTAAATTTGGTTCGGCCAGCAAAGCCCTTAACGATCCATCAGATTTTGCTGCCAAACAGCTTACCTTTGCCAACAGCGAGCCTGATCCGTCGCTGCTGGGTTACTTTGGAGCGCCCCAACACTGTATAAATGACTACCTCGGTCGCTATACCCAAGTTGGTCTCACGGGTATGCCCGCGTCGATCGATGTAGGGGGTCAACCTAGCGGCGTCAGGCGCATAGAAGGAGATCATACCTTCCGTGGCACTATGCCTAACGGCAGCACCCAAGTGTACATAGTCGAAAATGGCACCGTCACGATCGATGCCGATCTGCGCTACAGCAATAGCTACAATGGAACCGGAGAAATCCCCAGCCTGGTCATTTTGTCTGTAAGACGCGGTGCTAGTGACCCGGGCGGCGATATTCGCGTACTAAGCGGCGTGCAGCAAATGGACGGCTTGTTTATGGCGCATAACACCTTCTTAACGTGTTATCCAAAGACAGAGCCCGCATCGGTCAGTATCTGCAATACGCCACTACAAATTAATGGCGCCGTAGTAGCACGTAACCTGGATCTATTCCGAACTGCTGGTGCTTCTGGCGCTACTCCTGCCGACCGAAAACAACCAGCCGAAACCTTTAACTTTACCTCCGAAATGTATCTGCGCAGTGCCCTCAATACGACCAGCCAGCCAACAATTACAACGATGGAGGTGCATGAGTTGCCGCCGCGCTTTTAAAAGAGGCTTGGTAGCAAAATTGCTTATGCTATAATCGAGGTCAGTATGAAGCTTTTTTCTTCGGTGGGCGATTTCTTTGCACTTGATATAGGCACCACTGCTGTGAGGGTAGTACAACTAAGCCCCAGCGGTGATTCTTGGAGTCTAGTTAAGTATGGTTCAGCGCCAGTAGATATTAAAGTCGCGACGTCTGACGCGCCAGAAGACCAACGTCGACTCGGCGATGTTACTACAAATCTACTAGCGCAAACGGGTATTGCCTCGCGCAATGTAGTGGTTGGCATTCCATCTAACAAAATGTTTGCGACAGTCGTAGATCTACCAGATTTACCACCCGAAGAACTGGCGAGCACTATTAAGTACCAGGCAGAACAGTTTATCCCAATGGCAGTCGATGACGTGAAGATTGACTGGGCTGTACTAGGGAAGTCACTCCGTGATCCATCTAAAAACGAAGTGCTCCTTGCAAGTGTTTCTAACAAGTTTAGCGAAGCGCGGCTGGATCTTATTGAAGGCTTGGGCTTGAATGTAGTTGCTCTAGAGCCAGACTCGCTGGCGCTGGTACGATCCTTAGTGCCAGCTCACAGCAAGGACGCGCATATGATTATCGACTTTGGCGACTTTTCGACCGATATTGTGGTTGTGCTGGCAGGCGCGCCGCGGCTTATTAGGGCAATCCCAGTTGGCATGCAGACACTCGTAAAAGCTGCAATGCAAAATCTTAACATCGACGCTAATCAGGCTACACAGTTTATCTTGAAGTTTGGCCTTCACCCAGATCGCCTCGAGGGCCAAGTACTAAAGGCACTGGATGCGACGCTCGAGCAGTTCGCTGCCGAGGTGATAAAATCAGCAAAATTTTTTCAGTCTCGGTATCCCAACATTCCAATTAGCTCGATTATTTTGTCTGGCTATACGCTTTCTATTCCAGCTTGCGGGGAATATATCGCAACAAAAACCGGCATCCCAACTGTTGCGGGAAATGCGTGGGGCAATGTCCGCTACTCGGGCGGTTTGCGCGATAACTTAATGCAAATTGCGCCACAATTTGCAGTTGCAGTAGGCTTGGCGGAGCGAACGATATGATTTTTCCATCAGGAATTTTTTATGCTGCCAGAGGACGTAGTCCTATGATCTTTCCATTAGAAATTAAAATGCTGCCAGGAGGCGAAGCCTCATGATCCAGTTAAACCTTCTTCCCGATCTTAAAAAAGAATACCTAAAGTCGCAAAAGACAAAGGCTGTTGTAATCAGTACTTCAAT
>JBOHNX010000002.1:77704-305844 GCA_050730875.1 Saccharimonadales bacterium (SeqCode) | reverse complement strand
GGGTTTGGCGGTGCTGATTTTGCACCACAACTTACATTGCAACCAAAAGATGACGCTACTTTTGTGCATTTGCAACCGCGCGACCAAGTGCTCACACTAACGTTCGATACCGAGCAGCGCTATTGCACTGGCTGGCATAATTTAGAAACTAGCGAGAGTCTTCCCTGCCCGGACGATGCTAAACTGCCGCCAAAGTATCATCAGTGCATTCACTGTCAGCGCAAAACAGGTTTTAACCCCGCCTTTTACCACGCCAAAACTATTTCGGCGCAGCAGCAAGCACGTAACCAATTGCCGCACAGTTTATACCTGGCTCATTTTGGGACTGAGGTTATTAAGATTGGTATCACCTGGGCTGAACGAGGTATAAAACGGTTCCTCGACCAAGGCGCTCGTAGCGGGTTGATCGTCAAAATATATCCTAGCGCGGATATTGCTCGCCAACGCGAAGCCCAAGCTGCGAAACTTATGGGTATCTACGAAACAGTGCAGGTCCGCGCAAAATTAAAATTGCTCACCGCGCAGTACAGCGCCGAGCAAGGAATAATGGATTTAAACAATGCACGCGAGTATATCAAAAATGAGATAAAAATTACTCCAGAAGCTAACACACCCGAATACTTTGACTCCCACTACCTCGGTAAAAACGAACTCAAAATTAGTTCACTCAAAAATGTCAGCGCCGAAAATGCCATTAGTGGTCGTTGTATCGGCATGATTGGGAATGTATTAATTACCGCACAAGGAAGCTCACAGTACATGTTGCCACTGGGGACGTTACTTGGCTACCGTTTCACCCTTCGCTACACCGAAGAACAACAAACCACCCAGGCAGAACAAATAAGTTTGTTTAGGAGTTAGCCGGGACTGCACGAGGCAGCCCCGGCGCCGACTCGCTACCTGCAAATATTTTCAAACGTCTCTCTGTAGGCGCGTTGGTAGTCCGGCTGGCTGAGGTCATTCACCTGCACAGTTTTCTCGCCGCGGCGTGGAACTGTGACAGTGATTTCCTGGGCGGCCCCGCGCCCCTTCAGTTGGAAGTTGCCGCCGTTGTAGGGACGATTGTCCATCTGCACATAGTACTTCACCAACTTGGGGCTGTTGTTTCGGATGGTGACTTTGTACTTGTAGACCGTGTTGTCGCAACCAACCTTTTCGGACTTGATCCGTAGCGAGCCGTCATACTTTTTGTCGGCTCCCTGATTGCACGCAGCCATCAGAATGGCGAGCAGTGCCAACACCGCCGTAAGCCGCATCCGCACGTCCAACACCTACCCTTCTAAAGCGAGTCGAAAAGCACACTTTTTAGTGCACTAACAATACATTATAAACTAATTGTAAAGGCCCTGATACATACGACTGGCTATCGCATGCACCAGGGCCAAGAGCGTTCCGTCCGGCTACGCTTCGACCACCGATTCTCTACGGCGGCGCGCAAGGAGCAACAGGGCGGCACCACCAACGATCAGCACCAGGCCAACCCCGACGATGGGGAGCAGTTTACCCCCGGTTGTCGGCAAACTGCCGGGCGGAGTCTGGCCTCCCCCACCGCCCGGTGCCGGAGTGTGCGACGGCGACACCGAAGTGCTCGGCGACGCACTGGGCGAGGGCGAACCACTTGGCGAAGCACTGGGCGAATGCGACGGCGAAGGGCTGGCACACTTGGTCGTTACCTTCTTGCTGTAAACCTCCTCATCCAGCCCAAGATCCCACACCTTCACCACGTACGTGCCGTCGGCAAACGGGCCGAAGTCGAACTCCTTGTTGGTGCCCTTCTTCAGCTCGCTCGTGACAGGTCCACCGACGATGTCGTCGCCCTTCAGGATGGCGATCTTGTAGGTCCGCGTCATCTTGTTGGGATTGTCCACCCGCACCGTCAGCACCGTTCCCCCCTGCACGCAGCACGGAATGATCCGAACGTTTGGGTCGTGGACGCACTCCTTGTCGCACGGCGGCGGGTCGCAGGCCGGCATACGCCCATTGAAGGCGCTTCCAACCTGACTCCCTTCACCATCGCGCACGGTCAGCGCAAACCCATCTCCGCCCGGGGTCACCGGGAAATCCAGCTTACCGCTGGAACCAGGCGACACCGTGACCGTCTCGCCCTGCACCGGATCGCCGGCGTCATACAGGGCGAATGTGTCCTCCTGGCCATCTTCCGGCACAGACACAGTCGCGATGACTACCGGCTTTTCGCACGTTGGTTCCGACCACTCCACGGTCGGATCAACTTGCACGGTTGCCGCGGCCAGGCTCGGCCACGCAAACAACAGCACTGCGATGGGCAACAACACCCATCCGTAACGACGCATGGCATGCACCACGCGCACTCACCTCCTAAATCAGAACTGTGGCGTGAAATCTTCACGCCCACCATGTTTAATAATACCATTAACTAATCTGTTGTTCAGGCTCTCGCGGCTGGTTTCAGGATGTAAAAACGTTCCCGATTACCCTTCGCCCCTGCAACTTCGCTATCGGCTTTGCCGGCAATTACAAAGTGCTGCCGAGCCCATTGTTCAAAATTCTGTAAGATTTCCCGGCGCATGCGATCGTTTTTTACGACGCCTTTGTGTTTGGCGCTGTTGCCCGCTTCGAACTGAGGTTTGAGCATCGCAACGACCTGGGTGTTTTTACCGCTAAGCTTGGCGACGTGCGGCAAAATATCGCGCAGACTTATAAAACTGACGTCGATCACGACAATGTCGGGCGCTTCGGAAAGTTCGCGCATGTCACGAATATCGGTTTGCTCGTGGAGTTCGATTTTTGGATTGCCATGCAATGAGGGATGTAATTGGTTCGTGCCAACATCGACGGCGATCACCTTTTTAGCGCCACGCTTCAGGGAATAATCGGTAAAACCACCGGTCGAAGACCCGACGTCGAGGACGATTTTATTTTTAAAATTAAGATTCAGCAGCTTAGCAACCGATGCTAGTTTGAGCCCAGCACGTGACACGTACTGCTCTTTGGCTTTGAGCTCCACCTTAGCATCCTCGGTCACAAAATAACCGGGCTTGGTAATTGCCTTGCCGTTTACAAATACCTCGCCAAGCCGGATCCAGCTTTCGGCCTGCGAGCGGCTGGGCACTAGCCCCTTTGCCACCAGCAATTGATCTAATCTAAATTTAGTCATCCTTCAAACCGATACAAGGCCTCTACTTTGCGATGATTATCATGCGGGCCGATTTTGCTGACGAGTTGGAAACCATGCACTCTGACCTCCTCACCCTCTTCAACGCCTTCATCGCGTTCTGTGATGTGCGGACGGTAGTGTTCGCCGATGTGAGCACTACTAATTATTTGTCCGCCAGTGTGCTCGACGACCTTAGTAAGCCTACCGTGAAGCTCGTGTAATGCGCGGTCACCCAGTAGTCGAACCTGCCGACGGTGCGGCCCAAAATGAGCTATTTCGCCGCCAATCACGGTAAATGTCGGTGTGCGTTCGGCAATATGCCGCAGGGCTTCATCAAGTTCGAATCGTTGGTCGTGCGACAGGCTAAACCATGGCACTAGTGTTATATGCAGAGGCCATCGTTGGAACACCTCGCCTTTCTCTATATCCCCTAAGCAGGAGGCTATCATTAGCTCGTCGTGCAGTGTATCCATGGTTTTAGTATACAAAAAGCGCCCGTGTGGGCGCGATTTGCTAGTCTTTCTTGCGTTCCAGGTACTCGCCAGTACGGGTGTCGACTTTTACGACATCACCTACTTTTATGAAGGCTGGCACTTTAACCACTAAGCCTGTTTCGAGCGTGGCATCTTTAAGTACGCTGCTGGTTGTATCGCCTTTCACCACGTTTTCGGTGTAGGTAACTTCCAGGTATAGGTTATTTGGCAGCTCAACGTTAATGACTTTGCCGCCAAAGAATTGCAGGTCAACTGAGTCGCCTTCTTTAAGATATGGCGCTGCTTCGTCAACTAAATCCGCCGGTAATTCAAACTGCTCAAAGCTATCGCCGTCCATAAAATGGTACAGTGTGCCGTCGTTGTACAAGTACTGCACTTTGCGGGTTTCGACGTGCGCTGGTTCGAGCTTTTCCGAACCCTTGTAGGTTTTCGGAATCACGGCGCCATCCAATAAGCTCTTGAGTCGTACATTCACAATCGAACCACCGCGACCCATCACTTTTTGCGCATATTCAACAACCCGGTACGGTTTGCCGTCCAACTGAATGAGTGTGCCTTTTTTAAGATCGGTAATCGAGTACATCTCGACCCTAACCCTTAGTTATTAGCAACAAAAGGTAGTAAAGCCAAGTGGCGTGCGCGCTTAATAGCAACCGCAAGCCGCTTTTGCTGCTTTTGGCTGAGGCCAGTTTTGGTGCGTGGCTCGATTTGGCCGTACACGTTAACGTAGCGCTGTAGCTGCTTGACGTCTTTGTAGTCGAAGTACTTTACGTCGTTCTTGAATCGTTTCATTCTTATTTAACTCCTAAAAGGGGATCTCGCTTAAATCAATTGGTTTGTCGTCAATGTCTTCGATGACGACATCGTCATCTTTTTTGCTCTTTTTGCTTGAGCTAGTTGAAGGGGCTGCAGGAGCACTAGCACCTGCTCCGCCACCGCCATCCAGGAAGGTTACGTCGTTAGCGACAACTTCTACTTTGTTGCGTTTTTGACCGTCTTGTTCCCAGCTGCGTTGGCTCAGGCGACCCATAACCAAGCATTTGCGACCCTTTGAAAGGTATTGGTTTACCAGTTCACCGAGTTTGCCCCAGGCAGTAACGTCAAAGTAGTCGACTGCTTCCTGAGTTTGGCCGTCAGTGCCTTGCCAGCTGCGGTTGACCGCGATGCTAAAGCTGCAGACGCTTTGACCACTCGGTGTGTTGCGTAGTTCTGGGTCACGCGTTAGGTTACCCATTAAAATGACTTGGTTGATGCTCTTACTCATACCCCTTGTTCTCCTCTATTCTTCGCCGTTTTTTTCTTCTTCGGCTGCTTCTGCTTGAGCAGCTGCGGCACGTGGGTCGACAGCGGTCAGCAGATAGCGTAATACTTCATCGGTAATATTGAAGGTGCTTTGTAGTTTCTTGACCGATTCGGCCGGTAACTTCAGTTCGAAGTACACGTAAACTGCAAAGTCCTCGTTTTTAATGCGGTACGCGAGTTTTCGCTTACCCCAGTTGTCTTCTTTGCTGACTTCACCACCGTTGTCCGCAATAATTTTGCGTACTTTGGTGAGTGGCTTTTCCAGATCAATCTCGAGATCTGGGTGCAGCAGGACCACTAATTCGTAGTCTCGTTTCACATTTCCTCCCTATGGAATCCGCTCTAGGCGGATGCATGCAACGCAGATGTACACGCAGGTTAAGTTTTATACAGGGGCTATTATACAACAGATACGGAGCTCTTACTAGTGTTAAACTTTTTGCTCTAAAAGCTCGGCAAGCGCTTTACCAATCTGCTGACCGGTCTCCTCTTCAATAAAAGCCCATTGCCCATTCGGATTAATTTCCAGGAACCAGACCTGTCCCTTTTTATCAACAATAAAATCGATTGCGCCAAAATTCAGCTTCAACTTCTCGACAAGTTTGATACAGGCTTCTGCTATCGGCTGATCGAGCAGTGTCTCCTCAGCGTAGAATGTGTCATTCAGATGGGCGTAGCGCCAATCTCTGAATGGCCCTGTTTTACCATCGATATCTTTGCCTCCAACCTTGGCAGCAAAAAGCTTTTTGCCAACCACCGTAACACGCAACTCATACGCCGGCTCGATGTACTGCTGGAATATCATGGGGTTCAGGTAAAGTCCACTCCAGTCAATGTTCTCGTTGCTACTGACTAATTTAGTCATCATAAATTTACCCGGCGGGAAAGCCGTCATCTGCGTCTTAAAAACGCACAATTTCTGCTCATGCAAAAACGTTTGAGCCAGTACCGCATCATTCGTGATCAGCGTTTTCGGCACGCGAAGACCTAATGAATTTGCCACTTCCATCTGGTGCGGCTTATGTTCAGCTGCTTTCTTTGCCTCGAACTTAGATACCCACAAGGCGTCCTTCCAATGATATTGCAATACTGAGTGATGACTTTTTAGCGCGCTTTCTACGCTTGTTCGGTAATGTTCGTCTACGCGTAAATTTACATTCTCAAGTATCGTTGGTTTTCTATACCACACGGCAGTGACATCATCGTGTGGCTTGCCGTCCACAAGGGTCGACAAGCCACTCCCGTTAAAACCAAAGCTTATGCTCTGCTTCTCTTTGATGCCGCCGTATGGGTCAATAATAGTTACTCGAGCATGTTTAGACAGATGCTCCCTAACGAAGGGAATATGGGCATCATCGTGCTCTGAAATTATGACCACATGCATAGCGATCTACTGATGTTACCGAGTTATTGAATTAATCTCGGTCTGTATCAGTTGTACCATTGCCTGGAGGCGGTGAGGTGCCAGTTACTGTCGGACGACGGTCAACATAGTCTTCAGGCAATTCTACGAGATGCATCAGGCCAAAAGGCTGTATTAGTCGGTCAGAAGTTGTGGAAGTTTTTGGCATGTCATCGAAACCCTTCTCCCCGGGCTCAAATGCTTCCCGTGGTGGCAATGTTAATTTTTCGCTCATACACATTCCTCCTTTATTTTTACTTCGACTCCTGCGCTAACTGTTTTAAAGGCACCTTTAAAAATCCTGACACTCATGGCGTCTTGCCACAAAAATCAGGCCGCGTATCCACACAGAAGCTGTGTATATTATATGCCTATTTTGTTAATAAGCTCAAGCGTTTTATGATGTATTTTATTCAGGATCACCAGCTGCACCGAAGGCGTCATCGGTGCTGCTAATGAGCACATCGCGCGGGCGGGCGCCATCGGCCGGGCCAATAATTCCCTGCTCTTCCATTGTTTCGATAAGCCGCGCGGCGCGTGCGTACCCAACGCGCAGGCGTCGCTGTAGCAAGCTGGCACTGGCTTTGCCACTTTCTACGACCACGCGCACGGCGTCTTTGTACATGTCGTCATCACCGCCACCGTCGAAGTCCATTACGATGCCGCCCTTGCCGCTCAGCTGTACGGGCTGAGCAATAATTTCGTCGTCGTAGTCTGGTGGGCGTTGCATACGCAGATGGTCGGTAACTTTTACCACCTCTGGGTCATCCACAAATGCACCCTGGATACGTTTTGGCTTATTAATCTCAGGTGTCAAAAGCAGCATGTCACCTTTCCCAAGCAGTTTTTCAGCGCCGATTTGGTCCAAAATAGTGCGACTGTCGACTTGGCTGGCTACGGTAAAGGCGATACGAGCCGGTACGTTTGCTTTAATCAAACCAGTAATAACATCGACACTTGGGCGTTGCGTTGCGAGCACCAAGTGGATACCAACGGCACGAGCTTTCTGTGCCAAACGCACAATCAGCGCTTCTACATCGCGCGCAGCCAGCATCATCAGGTCAGCGAGCTCATCGATGACGATCACAATGTATGGCATGCGTTCGTCTTGCTTGAGCGCGTTGTAGCCTTGGATGTTACGTACCTTTTCTTCGGCCAACAAGCTGTAGCGGCGCTCCATCTCGTTCACCGCCCATTTGAGTGCACTAATACATTTTTCTGGCTCCACGATAACTGGGGTCAGCAAGTGCGGGATATCGTTATATGGTGTTAACTCAACCTGCTTAGGGTCAACCAAAATAAGTTTGAGGTCGCTCGGGCTGTTGCGATACAGCAAGCTGGTCAGCAGCGTGTTGATCATAACCGACTTACCAGAACCAGTGGCACCGGCGATCAAAAGATGCGGCATTTTATCGAGTGCGCCCACTACAGCATCGCCGGCAATATCGCGGCCAATCGCAAAGCTGAGCGACGAGCTAGCGCTTTGCCAGTTGCCCGAGTTGAGAACTCCGTATAGACGAACATCGGCCGGCTTACGGTTTGGTACTTCAATACCAACCGCGCGTTGGCCAGGGATTGGCGCTTCAATACGAATTGCTGAGGCCGCCAAGTTCAGCGCAATGTTAGTTTCGAGCGCGGTAATGCGTGTCAGCTTTACGCCGGCTGGCGGTTTAAGGGTGTACTGGGTCACCTTTGGACCAATATTTGCCCCTTCCATCTCGACTTCGATATTAAATTCGCCCAATGTGTCGCGAATAATCTGCGCGTTATGCTTTACGTCACCCGCATCGGCTGGAGATTGCTTTTTCTCGAGCAAGTCGAGACTTGGCGATTTCCAATCGGGGTCGGTTGTGCTGGTAAGTGCCTGTTGATCACCTGTCGGTGTTTTTTCGATACTGTTTTTGAGTGAGCTAAGACGAGAAGGTTTTACCTCGCTTGAGCTCATGGTTGGCACACCTTCGTTTAGTTTGAGCTCACCAATCTGAGTACTCTTTTTATCCAACATGGCCGCCTTTTCAGCAATCTCTTGGTTATGTTGCTCGGTGCTTCCTTCGCGGCGGAACAAGTTACCAATCCACTGCAGTACTACGAGTGGCGACAATTTGAGCACGAATAAGCTGGTAATAAACGCAAGTGCAACCAGCACCAAACCAGCCGTCTTGGCATCAAGCATTGCCAGCATACCGCCCGCTACAAGTGATCCAAGCATGCCGCCACCGTGGGCTGGAGTATCTGGGTTCGGGGCAAACAAATGCACAAAACCGGCTACTTCAGCCACGAACAAAAGCGAGGCAACAACCACCACGCCAGGGATACGGTTTTCTTCTGCTTTAAAAATGGCGATCGAAAGATAGAAGGCAATTGCTGGCAGCAAAATGATCGCCCAACCAACAAGCCAGCGCATAGCGCCATGCGTCCATTCGAGCAGTGGGCCACCGGTATTAAACAGTGAAAGCACCATCAGCAGTGCCAGCACGGCCAGCACAATAGCCGTTGCCTGCTGCCAAAAACCATCTGGCAGTGTGTGCTGCGCTGCCTGTACTTTTTTGGTGGTTCGCTTTTTTCTTTTTGCCATAAGTGGTTTTATTATAGTGCTTGCTTCGCCTCTGGTCGAGAGGTGAAGTTTACAATAGATTTATTATAGCAATTTTTACTACAAAAATCAAGTACCCCTATCTGAAGTTAGTGAAGTCTAATGGAAATTCAAATTCCTGGCTTTCCAGTAGGCGCATAACCGTCTGCAGCTCATCTTTTTTAGGGCTAAACACGCGTACTTCACTACCCTGGATTTGAGTTTTCACCTTTGGTAGCTGTTCGCGGATGGCTGCGGTAATTTTCTTGGCTTTGTCTTGGTCGAGACCTTTTCTAAACGGTACATCAAGCGTGGTCTTAAGATTACTGATTACTGATTCTTTCGAAACATCTAAAACCTTTTGACTCACACCACGCTGACCAAATTTCTTGCGCACAATATCGAGCAGTGCGTCGATGTGATACTGGTTGTCGCCTACGATCGTCAAACCAGTCTTGTCGCCATCGCGAAATTCGATACTGGCACTTGTACCCTTAAAGTCGTAGCGGTTTGTAAGCTCGCGCTTCGCCTGGTCGACGGCGTTAATCACCTCGGCCAAGTTGTAATCGCTGACGATATCGAAAGAATATGTGCCTGCCATATTAGAACTCCAAAGAACGGCGTTCGGGTGTTTTCGGTACTGGCGCTGGACGTCGCTGTTTGCCCTTGCCTTCACCACCAGTTGGTGCAGGTGCACCCTGGGCGCCGCCGGTGTTAATTTCGTTGATTACCGGGATCACAATTGGGGTACGGCGGGTTTGGTCGTACAGAATGTGAGTTACTTCGTCCTTCAGCTCTTTCTTGAGATCGTCGATATCAACCTTGCGGCCGACATAGCTGCGTGCAACTTTTTGCTTCAAATATGTACGAATAGTGTTCATTAACTCTTCACTACCGCGCATGTAAATGAAGCCTCGGCTAATGATGTCTGGGCTGGTCAGCAAGCGGCCAGTTTGACGGCTTACCGTTAGCACGACCACAAACATACCCTCGCTTGCCATGTGCAGGCGATCTTTTAGTACTACTTCGCTTACCTCTTCGCCGGCGTCATCGTACATAATACCGCCGACTGGAATACGGCCGACCTTGCGTGCCAAGCCTTGCACATCGAACTCCACAACATCACCAGAATCACACACAAAAATGCGGTCACGAGTGATACCGCACTCTTTTTCGGCTAGCTCGGCATTGTGGACCAACATGTGGAATTCACCGTGAATCGGTAAGTAGTATTTTGGCTTCAGGGCATTAATGAGTCGCACGTGGTCTTCGTAATAGCCGTGACCCGAAAGGTGTAACGGACCAATGTTATCAAGGTGCGCTTTGCCGCTTTGAATAACATCTGAGCCTTCGCGCATCAGGTTGTCGACAGTGCGCACCACGTACTTTTCGTTACCCGGGATTGGGTTGGAGCTCAGCACAATGATGTCGGTCTGTTTGACCTTAATAAACTTGTGTGCGCCAGAGGCCATGCGGTTTAGCACGGCGTTGAACTCACCTTGCGAGCCAGTACAGACGATTATCGTCTTGCTGTCGGGCATTTTCACAAGCTCTTCCATGCGCACGATAGTGTCTTTCGGAATCTTGATAACGTTCGAGCGCAGCGACGCCTCGAGGTTTTGGAGCATGCTGTAGCCTGCAAACGCCACCTTGCGGCCGTGCTTTTGGGCTTGTTCGAGAATCATCTGAATACGGTGAATCTGGCTTGAGAATGACGAAATAATAATGCGGCTGTTTGCATGCTTGTCCATAACTTGGCCAAAGCTCTCAGCAATTTCATACTCACCATGCGTGTGAGTACCTTCGGATTCACAGTTGGTGCTTTCGTTCATCAGCAGCAAAATACCTTCTTGTTCGGCTACTTGCTGCAAGCGTTCGAGGTCGAATTTGCGGCCATCAACTGGGTTTTCTTCGAAACGCCAGTCACCGGTGTGTATTAGAACACCGACTGGCGTACGAATAATAATTGCTGTTGCGTCAGGGATTGAGTGGTTGACGCGCACAAGCTCGATACCAAAGCTATCGCCAAGCTGAATGCGTTCGTGCGCTTCTGGGTTGAGTATGTTGAATTGCGGATTGTAGCCGCTGGTTGCTTCGTCCATCGATTTTTCCAGCATGCCGATGGTGAATTTACTACCGTAAACCGGCGCCGGAATACGATGAACCAGGTGCTTAAAAGCACCAATGTGGTCTAAGTGACCGTGCGTAAATACATGGCCGCGGATTTTGTGCTTGTTTTCTTCGAGGTACGTGATGTCGGGCACAATGTAATTAATGCCTGGATAATCGCTGCCCGGGAACAACAGGCCCATGTCGATAACGATAATATCGTTGTCGTATTCGAGCGCCATCATGTTTTTACCAATACCCATTTCGCCCAAGCCACCGATTGGGGTGACCTTAAGGCTCGGGGCACCTGGCGCACGGCGCGGCGCATTTTTTTGCATGTTCAGCGTAAACTGTTGGCCGCCATAGCCGTTAAATACCGATTTGTTTACCGGTACATCAATAACGTGCTGTGACGCCTTTAAGTTGACCGTCTCACTGGTGCGGCGCTGTGCGCGCTGCGCTTCGCCACGACGTGTCTGGGTCTTGGCCAGAATTGTATTGTTTTGTTGTTTCGCCTGTTGCCCATTGCCGGGCTGCTCACGGCGACCTTGATTTCGAGCGCGGTCTTGGCCGCGCTTTTGGTTATTAAATTTATTCATAATCTTTCGTTAAATTATTTCCTTTCTTGGTCGATCTTCTCTAATACTTTCGGTAGTTTCAAAAAATCGTCTATAAGTGTTTGGCGCATACCGCCGTTATACAGCGCTGCTGCGGGGTGAAATAGTGGCATGATCACTAGTTCGGTCTCGTCAAACTCGATGCGTTTTGGTTCGCCATGAATTTGGCTGATCTTTTTGCTAGGCAAAAAATATTCCATGCTATGGCGACCTAGCGTTACGAGCAGTTTGGGCTCAATAGCTTTGAGCTGCCGCACAACGTACGGCCAAAAAGCTGCCTTTTCATCTGGTAACGGATCCCGATTGTTCGGCGGACGATATTTAACCATGTTGGTGATGTAAATGTCATCGCGCTCCATACCCACCTGATTAAGCATTTCATCAAGAAACTTCCCGGCTGCACCAACAAACGGCAGCCCCTGTAAATCTTCTTGTTTACCCGGCGCCTCACCAATAAAGACAATATCGGCGTCGGGGTTGCCATCACCCAACACAAGGTTCGTGGCTGTCTTGGCCAAATGTGGGCAGACATTATTTTTGATAATATCTGCTTTTATCTGATCAAGCGCCGCTTGTTTGGACTTCTTTGTTTTAGAATCCTTCATGCCATAGATGTCGCAATTTACGCGCTACTCGAGAAAATTGAGGATGGAACTGTTCGGCTGGACTTGTAAGAATTTGATTAATCTCCCACCATTGTACCGTAAAACTACCTGTTTTGTCGCCTTTTTGCGTTTCTACCTCTGGAAATTCAACCAAATACCACAGTGATACATCAATATGTTTACCAACCGTGTTGCTGGTTTCTTCTTTTGCGATAAAAGCCGGTGCCTCGGGCAGCTTTGGTTTGTCCCCAAATTGTTCGGCAAATATACGGCTCACTGTATCACGCGGATCGCTTTTTGGAGCAACGTGCGCACCAATTGGTAACCACCTCCCGGTTGGCCGGTTGTTTAGGAGAAGGATGCGCTGTGTCGACGGGTCAATAATCAGGCAATAGGCGACTAAATGCTGAGTAGGTACGTCTGGCGGTTGCAGTTGGTAGATATTCGACTCGTTGTTGACCCACTCCAATGCCCACTCTTTATCTTGACGCTCCAGTTCATCCAGAGGCTCGATAGCTTCTAGCTGCCGGTAAATTGCCGCCCTGTCTTCGCTCATTGGCGTTCTACTCGCTCTTTGCTTCTTTCATGCTGAGATTGAGGCGGCCTTGGTCATCAATGGCGACTAGTTTTACTTTCACCTTCTCGCCCTCTTTCAGCACATCGCTCACTTTTTCGATACGGCGGTCGGCAATTTGGCTGACGTGCACCAAGCCATCGTGGCCCGGCATGATATTTACAAACGCACCAAAGTCCATAATCTTCACCACTACACCATCGTAGATCTTGCCTACCTCTGGTTCGGCAACAATCGCCTTAATCATTTCGATCGCACTGTTAATACTGCGGCCATCGACGGCGGCAACGGTTACGAGACCATCGTCTTTAATGTCGATTTCGGCGCCAGTTTCGGCAATGATCTTGTTGATTGTCTCACCACCCTTACCAATCACTTCGCGGATCTTTTCTGGCTTGATCATCAGCTTTTCGATGCGAGGCGCGTATGGGCTGAGCTCGCCGCGCGGACCCTCGAGCGTTTCGAGCATATGTTTTAGAATATGCGCCCGACCTTCTTTGCCCTGTTCGAGCGCCTGGCGCAGAATCGAAACTGGCAAACCGTGGACTTTCATGTCCATCTGCAAGGCTGTAATGCCTTTGGCGGTGCCAGCAGTCTTGAAGTCCATATCGCCGGCAAAATCTTCGGCGTCGGCGATGTCGCTTAGAATGTAAGGTTTGTCGTCGCCCATCATCAGGCCCATGGCAATACCGCTCACCGGAGCCTTAAGCGGCACACCGGCGTCCATAAGAGCCAAACAGCTACCACAGGTTGCGGCCATTGAGGTCGAACCGTTTTGACTCATAATTTCGGTCACGCTACGGATGGCATACGGAAAATCTTCTTCAGCCGGCAACACAGCGCTCAGCGCTCGCTCGGCCAAGTAGCCGTGGCCAATTTCACGGCGGCCTGGGCTGCCAAGGCGACGGACTTCACCAACGGTGTAGCCAGGTGCGTTGTAATGGTGCATGTAGCGGCGCTCTGCGTCGGTTTGTTCCATGGTATCGACCATCTGGGCGTAGCTGAGTGGCGCAAGCGTGATAATGTTCATACCTTGCGTCATGCCTCGGGTAAAGATGCTCGAACCATGTGCCCGTGGCAAAACAGCGACCTCAGAACTGAGCGGGCGGATTTCCGTCAACGAACGGCCATCTGGGCGCTTACCGTGCTCGATAATGCCTTTACGGACATCTTTGTGGAGTGCTAGCGTAAATGCTTCGTCGTATTCGGGTTTGAGTTCGGCGTAATCTTCTTTGTATTCGTCATCGAACGCTTCGTGGAAACGAGCGCGCAGCTCAGATACCAATTCGTGACGTTCCGGGTAAGGGACATGGAGATTCTCGCCCAGTTTGTCTTCGAGCCATTTATCTACCTTTTTCTGGACTTCCTCGTCTGGCAAAACCAGTTCGTACTCGAGTTTAGCTGGTTTGAGCTTTTCGACAAGCTTGTTTTGCAGCTCAATTGCCGGCTGGATGTGCTGGTGCGCCCACTCCAGCGCGTCAGCGATCTTAGTTTCGTCAACTTCGCTGGCACCAGCCTCAACCATCATGATGCCTCCCTGCGTACCGGCGACAACTAGGTCTAACTGGCCTTTTTTCAGCTCTTCGTAGTTCTGGAAGGCTTTGAGATTGCCGTTTTCGTCCATGCCAATGCGCAGGCCAGCAACCGGGCCATCGAACGGCGCGCCGGTTAGCATAAAGGCAGCGCTCATAGCGACCATTGCGACCATGTCTGGGCGGAATTCTGGATCCATCGACAATACGCTAGCAACGCCTTGTACTTCTTGCCGATAACCCTTAGGCCACAGCGGCCGGATTGGGCGGTCAATCAAGCGGCCAATTAAAATGGCCTCGTCCGAGGGGCGACCTTCGCGTTTAATAAACCGGCTACCGCTAATCTTACCGGCAGCATAAAATTTCTCTTCGTAGTCGATGCTGAGCGGAAAATAATCCATCCCGCTTATTGGGCTGCGGCCGACCATAGCCGTTCCCAGCACCACTGTTTCGCCGTAGCGCACAACAACACTGGAGGTGGTGCGGAATCCCACGCGCCCAACTTCAAGGCTCAAGGTGCGGCCGAGCCATTCTGTCTCAACTTTCGTTATTTCTTTGCCAAAAGGGTTAATAGTACTCATTAACCATCCCTTCTTGCACCAAGGGTCCGCGAACCTAATTGCGGTAGCGCGGGTAACGGGTTTCACGGCAGAAGTCTTCTGCAACAAAATCCACCACCACACGCCTGCCCTGTACTGGTACAGTAATTTAATTTATCTTTAAAAGAACGACTGGGGCTGCAAGCTTACTTGCGGAGCCCCAGTTTAGCTACGACTGCTTGGTAAGCTGCGTAGTTCTTTGCTTGCAGGTGCTTGAGTAGGCGCTTGCGCTTACCAACCATCTGCTGCAACCCACGACGAGCGTGGAAATCGTGCTTATTGCCTTTAAGGTGTGCGGTCACTTCCTTGATGCGTTCGGTCAAAATGGCCGCTTGCGCCTCTGGAGAACCAACGTCAGTCTTGTGACGTTGAGTGGTCGCTACAACTTTGGCTTTATTCTCTTTAGTAATCATCGCCCTGAATTTTACCAGATTACAGCTCTGTCTGCAAGGTGTTACTACCTTGATCTTCTTTTTGCGGCGCATTGCAGCACATGGCTCCAAGTTTTAGTCGTAGTTTAAACTCGCACGCTCGTTTGTAGCCTAGCGCCCCTTCTATTTGTTCGGGGTTCGCATCTTGCCGTTCGATTAACGCTTTTTCGGCCAACGCGATACCGGCTATGAGGCCTTGCAAATTTCTGTCTGGAGAACCTTTTACGCGCACCTGAATACCACATTCTCTATCGCAGTAGTCAGGCAGATAAGGTTCCAGATCGATCAAAACGCCGCCGAGCTCCTTTTATACGTATGATATATGTAAAAAAGCTTATGATTTTTCTAGCTTAGCAGACTTTGGGTTGCTTAGGAATCTCGAACTTATTTATATTCGTATAAATCTTTGGGGTTCGTGATGCTCGCTTTCCATAAATGTGTCCAGCTGAGTCGCTTCGTCTACCAAGAACTTGCCGACTCGTCTGCGGCGTAGTGTGGCAGTATAAGCGCCTGTATCAAGCGCTTCGCCAATATCTTGTACCAGACTGCGAATGTAGGTACCGCTGGAAACATCACACACGATATATACGTCTGGATATTCGTATTTTTGAAGCTCAAGCCGACTAATCGTAACGGTGCGAGACGGAATTTCTACCTCTTTGCCTTCACGTGCAAGCTTATAGGCGCGCTGGCCGCCAATTTTAATGGCGCTAAAGGCTGGCGGAGTTTGCTCGATGGTGCCGCGGAATTTAGCTAGTGCGCTCTCTAGTTCTTCTTTGGTTGGCTTGTGGGCAGAAACAGGCGTGATTTCCCCCTCTGGGTCGCCAGTACTGCTTATTTGGCCAAGACGCAGCGTAGCTTCGTACGATTTGTCCAGCTTGCTGAACTCACCTGCACGTTTACAATATTCGCCCACCACTAAAATCAGCAAACCCGTAGCAAACGGATCCAACGTGCCCGTGTGGCCAACTTTTACTTTTTTGCCGGCAGCTTGGCTTAACACGCGTCGGACCCGCGCAACCACGCCAAAACTAGACATACCCGCGGGCTTGTCGATTAACAAAATACCAGAGAAATTCTGCATAGCCCCATTATAGCGGGCCGCGCTTACTGTTGACCGGGGATTTTGAATTGACCAGGGTCGGCAGGCCTTTGCGGCTGGTCAGCAGGCGGTGCCGGTTGGTCCAGGTCGCTTTCGGGTAGCGGTGGTGGCGGTGGCATGTCTGGGATGTTTGGCGGTGGTGGCAACGTGCCGTCATCTTGCGGCAATGGTGGCATTGGTGGCAGTGGCGGTAAATCTGGTGGCGAAGGTGGTAACCCAGTATCAGCTGGTGCGGGCGGTAAAGCCTCCGGCGCCGGCGGCGCAGCGGCTGGCTGCGCTTCAAAAGCTGGTGGTTGCTGAGGTTGCGGCGTTTCGGGCATTGGCTGTGCGCCAACAGATGCCAGTGGATTATTTCCGGGTTCAAAAGGCTGTGCGTGCAAGGCGTCGGTTACGGCTTCGCGGGCGGTGTCGAGGTCACTCGCTACTTGTTCGACAGGTTGTGCTGCGGCCGCTGCCTCGGCGGCGGACATTTGCGCTTGCTGCTGTAGCTCACCAAGCGCCGGTTCTGGCGCGGGAGTTGGTTCGACCGACAGCGGCGCTGCTTCAGGAGGCGTCGGTTCGACCGGCGGCAGGGCCGAAGGCTCGGTAGCTGGTGGCGCTGCGGGTTCTTCGGCTAGCGGTGCAGCAGGCGGTTCAGGGGTTGGTAATGTCGGAGGTTGGGCCGCTTGTGGAGCTCCACCTTCTGCTTCATCTTCGTGGTTTAGCAGCATCTGGTTACGATCACGTTCTGCGGCAGCTTGTTCATCCCGAAGGGCTTGTTCGGCTGTAGCGTTTAATGTCCCGCCCAATGTTGGCGGTTCCAAACGACGGCCACGCCAAGAGGATTGCGATGTTACATAACCCTGATCTTGCGGTTTACCTTCCTCAGTAGTATCAACCACCTGGCTGCCAGGGGTGACTGGCGGTTCTTCTAGCTTTTCGGCGGGCTGTTTTGCCTGCGTGGTTTCTTGTTCGATTGCGTTTTTAAGTTGATCGAATGCTTGCGAGGCAGCTGCCGTGGTAGGCAAAGCCGCAGCCAGTTCTTCTTCGGCGCTTTTTGGCGCTTCTATTGGCTCTTCTGGCTTTTGCTCTTTTTTACCGGCAGCTTTTTTATCGTGTGTGATATCTAGCTCGCCATCTTTTTTCTTTGGCTGAACCGGTGGTTGGCCAGCTGCAGGTGGCAAGTTCGGGCCACCGACGTCTGGAATTTCGTGGGCGGCACGTAAGTTAGTAGCAATAAGCTGTTGGTTGGCGCCAGCTGCCATAAGTTGCGCTGCCATGGTCATAACCCGGGGCGTGGTGTGCTGGTTGCTGAAGCGTTCTGTTGCCGCCACGATACCTGTTAACAACGCGGTGCTGGTTTGCGCATCCAAAATACCAGGCTGCTGGAAGGCCTCGGAAATGCTGACCAGCATTTCACAAAGTGAGCTGGCGTTTGGATCGTGCCAGTCAACCGCACCCAAGCTACTCTTTTGGTTGTTAGCATTAACGGTAACTACAGTAGCATCGTGCAAAATGCGGCCGTGCGCCACAATGGCTTTGTCGAGTTCTTCGCGCTTCTCTACCCCAAGAGCAATGATAAGCTCAACGTTAAAATCGCCTTGGCTAAATTGCAGGTCTTTTTCGGTAATTGTGGTGCGATACGGCGTGATGAAGATTTTAACGACGTCGTTTTCCACCTTATAGCGCAATCGATCGGCTTTTTCTTTATCGAGCGAAATAATAAAATCGCGCAGGCTATCTACGGTGTTTTCAAATGTTTTGGTTGGCTCCAAAAACTGCATGGCAGGTGGCATATTGCCGCTAAACACCGCTGTCGCATGCTTATCGAGTTTGTTTAAAATCAACGTTAAACCAAGTGCAGCCGAAAGCGCATCTACCGAAGGATTAGTGCTAACAGCAACTAAAATATTAGTAGACTGGCGAACTCGCTCTACTATGAGCTGTTTAGCACTTTGTGCGGCATCTTGCTGCATACTTTTATTTTACCTGGATTTTTGTTTTGAAGCTTTGCGCTCACTGTACCATAAGCTTGATAGAAGCGTCAACAAAGTTACAGGGGACGCCCTCTTTACAGATTGCGTCCCTTACGGTATAGTCTCATCTTGAACTTTTAAATAATCTAAGAGGAAGTTTCATGCCAATTATTAAGTCCGCTATTAAGCGAATGCACCAGGCCGCCAAGCGCCGCGCCCGCAACGCAATAGCCAAGCGCAGCCTTAAAGCTGCTCTCAAGGCGTTTACCGCCAAATCAACCAGCGAGAACCTAAGCAAAGCACAGTCTGAGCTCGACAAAGCAGTCAAGAAGAACTTGCTGAACAAGAACACTGCCGCTCGCCGCAAAGCTCAGCTTGCCAAGGCCGCTAAAGCTGCTGGTGCAAAACCAGCTGCTGCTAAGAAGAGCGCTGCCAAGCCTGCGGCTGCTAAAAAAGCAGCACCAAAGAAGGCTGAAGCTAAGCCAGCTGCTGCTAAAAAACCAGCTGCCAAGAAGGCTCCTGCAAAGAAACCAGCAGCTAAAAAGACTGAAAAGAAATAATCTATTCAGCAAAGCTAAAAACAGCCAGCATGACTGGCTGTTTTTAAGTGGCTAATTTTCCGAGCGCCAGCTCAATAAGCCGCCACGGGTCTTGACCAGTCGTTTTGAGCTGAGTGTCGCATTGGGCAACGTCGTGCACAATACTCCGCAGCTTTTGGGTGCCAAGCCGCTGCACTATCGGCTTGGCTTTGCGTACTACAAATGGATGCGTGCCGCTGGCCTTCGCGATTTCGTCGGGTGTTCGAGTACCTGCATGTGCTACCAACGCTAATGTGTGCACCTGGCTGCTAAGCAATCCAAAAAACTTATATGGATCTTCGTTTGTTTTGAGCTGATTTAGCAGCTCCTCTGTCCGAGGCAAATTGCCGCTCAGCGCAGCGTCCAGTAGCGCAAATACGTTGCCTTCGCTGCTTGTCTCTACCAATTCGTCGATCGATTCTTTTGTGACGGTTGGGTCGTAGCTGACTAACTTTTCAATTTCGTGCTGCAGGCGCCATTGATCGGTGCCAACCTGCATAACTAAGTAGTTCGCCTGGCTTGGTGCAATGCTGCCGCCGAGTTTTTTGGCGCAGTTGACTACCCAGCTTGTAAGCTCGCGTTCTGACAGTGCTTTACATTCGCGCACATCGGCATGCTTGGTAAGTGATTTAAATGTCCTGCTGCGCTTGTCCGGTTTTGGTTCCACGATAATCAGGGTAGTCTCAGCCGGCACACGTTCTACCCAATCCCCCAACGCATCCCACAATTGTTTATTGTCGGCAGCATCGCGCAGTACCACTAGGCGTTGCTGAGCGAATAACGACGCGCCTTGCAGAAGTTGCGACAGAGCAGCTGGCTCTGTGTCTTCGCCAGCCACTCGTTCGACACCATTAGCTCCGAATTTTTGCACAAATTTTAAGACAATCGCATCAAGTGTGCGTTTTATTTCAAAATCGTTTTCACCAGTTAAAAAGATTACCATTGAGTTCTCTAAGTATAGCGTATTACTGGATACTCGCGTCCATCCTCTCCCATTACAATTTGACTTGGCAGACAGGACAAATGTGGGTACCGCGGCCCGCAACGCGGATCTTTTCGATAGTACCACCACAGCGCGGGCAAGCCGAGCCTTCGCGCCGGAAAACTCTCGCGAAGCTGAGGTAGCTCCCCTTTTTGCCTTCGGCGTTTACATAGTTGCGGTCGGTCGAGCCACCTTTTTCGATGCTGAGTTGCAGGATATTTCGCAGTTCGGTGTAGAGCTTTTTGAGTTGCGCATCACTTAATTGTTCGACACGCGTCAGTGGGTGAATTTTTGCTGCCCAAAGTGATTCATCTGCATAAATATTGCCGACGCCAGCAATCACCGTTTGGTCCAGTAAGGCCGCTTTTATGTTACTTTTTGCGCGTCGGTTTAAGCGCTGTATAAAATCTTTCGCCAAAAAATCTGCCGCGAGAGGCTCTGGCCCAACCTTCTGGAAAAAATCTATGTTCGGCACTTCGACGGTCGGCATGAGACGCATCCACCCAAACTTACGCTGGTCGTTAAAGAAAAGCTTACTGCCATCAGCGAACAAAAGCGTCACACGTGTGGAACGATCTGGCAAATCGGCTACCAGGCTAGCGTTAGGATGGCCGGCGCCAAAACGCACTTCTTCGTCCCGAAAAACAAGCTGGCCGGTCATTTTAAGATGAATTACCAGCGAGTAGTCGCTAGAAAGGTCAATAAGCAGGACCTTGGCTCGCCGCCGCACTGCTTTAATGGTGGCGCCAATAAGATGCGCCGAGACATCGGCAGCGCTATTTGGAAAGCCCTTTGGCCAATCGTACTCCACCTTGGTAATTTTTTTGCCTGGCAACAACTGGGCTAGGCCAATTCGAACCGTTTCGACTTCAGGTAATTCTGGCATATGTAACTACTATAACGCACGTGTGCGCAAGGGTTGCATCGTAAGGCGTGAATGGGTACAATCTTTCGGGCGACTATAAACATAAACATTATTAACAACTAGGGGTAGGATGCAAAAAAACATTCTAAGCCGGCATGTTACGGTTGTACCTCTCGACGAAACGCCGGCACAAATCTATAGAAAACTTGCTACGATTTTTACAAAATGTGCGCTGTTCGAAACGGGCTCCAATAACACATCGGGGTCGATTTCGTACATTGCCGCCGAGCCAATCATGGGCATTACGACGCAGCATGATGTGGTGGAGATTTGTCATCCTGAATGCGAGGATGGTAAGGCGCTAAGCGGAGGGGTGCAACTCTCCGATGAGCTGGCTTCATTCGTCCATTCGTTCGAGATTGCCGGCGAATCGCTCCCTTTTGCCGATGGTTTGTTCGGCTATACTGCTTACGACGCGACCCGATATTTTAAGAATATCCACATAAAAACATACGCTTCCAACGCTCGCGCCATTCCCGACATGCAATATTGGCTGTATCGTTACGTCGTGGCGGTGCGACCGTATACAAAAGAACTCTTTTTAATCGAATATACCTCGCACGACGAGTCATCCAGGCTCGACCAGCTCCAGCAAGCGCTACGCCGCCCCACGCCTGGCGTGGGCGAGCTGAAGCCTATGGGAGACGAACGAACATCGGTTAGTGATGAGCACTTCTTGACCGCCGCGAATAAACTTAGCGATCGTCTAAAGCTTGGTGAGGTGTCGCAGTTAGCACTCTCACGAAGCTTTGCGCAAGATTTTACAGGGGATGATTTTGCCGTGTACATGCGACTGGCAACCAACAACCCGTCTCCGTATCAATACTATTTTGACTACGATGATTTTCGCCTTATTGGCACAGCCGCTGAAACGCAGACCACCTCTCTCGACGACATCGCCGATGATTTTCCGGCCAATGCCGTTACGGGCACGCCAAAGTACCGTGCCATACAACTAATCGACCAAAACGAACCACACAACCGCGGTTATTATGGCGGTCGCATTGGTATGGTAAGTTTTAACGGCAGCTTTATCGACACCGTTATGGCTCAAGCAATATTGAGCAAACACGACACACTGTACTACCAAGCCAGCGTGGATATTGCTGGGCCGTCTAAAGCGGATGACAAACTGCAGGAAGTGTACAGTAAACTAGACCCCGTCCTTAGCGCAATCCAGCGTGCCGCGCCTTACCAAGCCCGCCTATAGCCAAAGCGACTACCTCCTGATGAAACTCATAGGTACGCTCTGCTCGCTCATCGCTATGCATAAATCCTGAATGCGGGCCATCGAATTCTCGAACAAGTGCCAAACCGGCACATTGCGATTTTACTTGTTCGGGTCGGCAAACTACATCACTGCGAGACGTTCCAACGCCAATTGCCACACCGGCGTCTTGCAAGTGCAACAAAGTGGCTGCCATATCCGATCCCGCAATTCCGAGCACCTCGCGAATACTCAGCGATATATTCGACGTAGTATATCCGGCGCTCGCAACAGCCGTCCGAGCCATTTTTACTACCGAATCGTGGAGTGGCGTACGAAGAATCTCATACCCCATCTTACCGGCCAATCGTAGAGGACGTTCCCGACCACTAACCCCCGCAGGGTTTATGGCTGTTATGCTACGTAAACTGCTAAGGAGACCTCTTTTGTGGAGCTCCTCGGCATATAAAACGGTTGGAATTATCCCCTCCGAAAGTGTTATTACGTCTATTCGATCGGTTGGTGATGCTATGTAATTGACGACGGCCCGCAAGGTCATCACTTTGCGCTGCATTGGGTCTATCGGTGCGTTGCTGCGCGGGTTATCGAATGTGATAACATAGCGCCCCTGGCGTGCGAAAACGTCCGCAGCATTCTCCATTAGCTTGCTATTTGTCGCCCAACCGTTAGCGATAGCGATGGGAGTTGGATCTTTAATTTCGTGCAGTGATGGATGCGTAACGCGAACTTTTACTTCACCTCCATACGTGTCGAACAAATGTTCGCCGTGTGTCCGGTAAACGAAGCCTTGGCCAAATTTGCGGGATTGTTCTGGAGTGTTCATGGTCGCTTCAGTAATTTGCGTTATTCTACGCCCGAAGCACCATGCGTTGCAAGCGCTAAAGAGACTATTTGCGAATACTAAATGTACCTTTTTGCGCTTTTCTAACGACGTGTGAATTATAGCGGCGGATTCCTGTGCGCAGCAGGAAGAACAGACCCGTACCAACAACAAGCACAATCGCTACTAATTTGTGTGGAACTACCCAAAATGTAATCGTCGACTCAACCGGTGTGCCGCTTTGGCCATACGTCATCTTAAGTTTTGCCTCGTAGCGCCCGAACATCCATGCGTCAGATAAAGTTTGGTCAAAGCGCCTGACGCTATCGGGCAGGACACTCCGCGGCTGATCTTTTGCATTGGACGGATCGCCATTAACGCGCAGTGTGGCGACTTTTTGACCAAACATATTTATTACTTCCACTGTTCCGGTAGGCTTTATATGTACGTTACCGCTGTTCTGAACGCGTTGCACAAAAGATATAGGAGCGGTTTCGAAGAAGCCCGTCCTATTTAATTCTTTAGGCGTGGCGGTATAAAAATCTAGTAAGGAAGCCTCCTCTTTTATCTCACCAGAAACCTGCAACAGCACAAGTAAACCAATGCTGGCCGAAAGCTCAACGCCATTTTGTTCGGCTGCAGCTGCAGTGCCCGTAAAGCGCACAACCGCGTAGTGCCCACCCGGTTCGGCGTCTTTTGGTACATTAATTGGGAATTCTAACGTTTTTGTCTCTTTGCTTGCTAATTTAAAAGGTTCAGCGCTAGCTATCCAGTGACGCAGCGAATAATCAGTTGATTGTGTATCGTCGAATATAATGTTTGGTTCGCCAGTCTCGTTCTTGGCGCCAAAATCATTAAACTGCGTTTTAATTAACAGTTCATCCGCGGAGACGTTCGTAAGTTTAACTTTTGCCGTAACTGTCTGGCCTGGATCAGCTTTAAGATCTACAAGCGGTGGCGATATCGAAAACGCTTGCCCATTCTGCTGTGCAGCTGCTTGCCTCACTGCCAGCACAGGTAGTACCGCACCTAGCACTACTACCGCACTAACCCCCCATAACGATACACGTCGTGCGATACTCTTCATTAGAAAGTTGCCGTAGCAACAAACGTTAAGCTCGTTGTGTAGGTACCAGCGGGTGTATTACCGGCAATGTTTGCAATATAGGCAGCATGGAAGCGACGAAAGTCATCGGCTGACGCTTTGCTGGCAATCGTATCGCCAGACACAAATCTGTAAGAATCGGCAGTGTTATAGTTCGCGGTTGGTGTTGCCGTACCCGCACCGTCCGGTTCGACACCGACATTTGGCGTCAGGTTATCGCGCAGATTAAATCCAAACTGTTCTGAGCCTTGCGTTGAAGCGGTCTGGGTCGCAAGTGCGTCGATTGTATTGGCGCCTGATGTCAGCGTACTGCCAGTCACTGTAATAGCGTAACCGCTGTTGGCATTGGTGCTAATGCCAAGCTGCGATGTACCAGAACCTGTTGTCGAGGGCGTCAGCGTCCCCAGGTTCACAGATGAACCAGTGGCACCGGCGCAGCTGGTTGTCGTAATACCGGATGTACCGGTGCAGAACGTTAACGTTTCATCGACAGTAGCTGAAACATCAATTTGATTAGCCGTGCTTGCGGCCACGGTGCCAGTATCTGTCGCGCTGCCTGTGGTGTCCGTGCTTGCATAAGTGCTCACACGGACATACAACGTGGTGTTCGTGGTCGATGGGTTCGTAATGCTTCCTAGCGTATAGCTGGCCACCGTGCCCGAGCTAATACTAGATGCGACGCGCGTAATATACGGTGCACCGTTCGTGGTGTTAACCATTGTAAAGCCAGTAGCACCGGTTCCAGACTGCGCGTCTAGCGTTGCGCTAGTCGTCGTAAGCCCAGTTGGCGTCGTACAAGCACCTGACGCAGCTGTACAATATTCGAATTTAATCGAGCCAACATTCCCTGTCGTTGCTATGGTGAAGTCAAAATCGTGAGTGGTTGAGGTACTCACTGCCGAGCTCCCAAGTGTCAGCGAACGTGACGTTAATTGTGCGGCTGAAGCCGATGCTAAAGGTAGCGTAGCCGCCACCAAAACTAGTAGGCTACTTACTACTATTCTTTTGGTTGTGCGCATTTTTTTCATTTTTTTGTGTTTTAGGACCTCTACTAACCTACCTATCCTAATATACTAAACTACCATAAGCTTTTTAAAATCTCAACTACGTTAACAAGTTAGTATGTGCCGACACATATGAGTGTTTGCGTGCCAGAATAACTTCCACCCGGGGTATCATTCGAGATATTTGCAATATACGAAATAGTATAATCGGTTTGGCCCGAACTTTTTGGCGCCGATGCAATCGTATTGCCGGACACATATTTATACGTGTTGGCAGTATTGTATCCCGATGCCGCAACACCAAAACCAAACGTACTGTCTGGCACCTGGGCGGGGTTTGCACCAAAAGATTCTGGAGCGGTATTGGCTACTAAATTAATACCGAATTGCTCGGTGCCGATTGTCGACGAACCAGCTGTGCTCATTCCCGTCAAAGTGTGTGCACCATTATCGGGCGGCTGACCAATAACCTGCACAATGTAACCATAGCTGGTGTAGTTGAGCACGTTAAATGTGGCAGTTCCGGTTCGCGTCAACGATGCCGAAAGCGATCCGAGATTAACGCTGGATGAGGTAATACCAAATTCTAATCTCGGCTCGTCTGCTGTCGTTGCACCTGATTGGCTGCGGTAATTAGTGCCTGTCCCATCGCCTACTGCGTTAGCTCCCGCGCTATCCCGCGATTGGTAATTGGTCGAACTAGATTGCGGCCTTCCACTCCCGCCAATAAAATCTTCCTGAATCCGATAATTAGGAGAGTCGATCGCCAACGCCGTTGCCGGCAAAAACAGGCTAAGCACCACAACTTGCAATGTTATTTTGAGCACTACTCTCCCACACATAGTTTTCATTGTAATGTATCCGGGCGGGCTCATGCTACAATCTTGAATATGCGTGCAGGTCGAGCCCTAGGACGATTTTTTATGGGACTGAGCCTACTATTGCTTGCTCTTTATGGCTCAAGCGGACCGCTCCTTGCCTCTTCTCATAACACAGAAAGTGGCAACATTAACGTCGGCGGCACGGTGCCAACAGCGCCGCCGTCGACTGCGCCAACTATAGGCGAACCCGCCAATGGCGCTACCTTTACCCAAAAAAATATTACCGTTAAAGGCACCTGCATTGCAGGCCTGATTGTCAAAATCTTTAGCAACAATATTTTTGTGGGTTCAACTGTTTGTGACTCGGACGGCACATATCAGTTACAGGTTGATCTTTTTATAAATAAGAACGACCTTATTGCCCGGCAATACGACATGGCGAATCAACCAAGCCCCGATTCCACAACCATTACGGTTTTCTACGTCCCCCAGCAACCAAAGCTCCCCGAAGGTGAAGAACCAGCCGAGCCAGGGCAAGAAGAAGTTGCCCGTTTCCAGCTTACTATAGCCTATGACTTCACAACGCAAGGTGTTTTTGTAAACCAGCCATTCCGTATTCCTATTCATTTTATGGGCGGTACCGGCCCATACACGGTCACTGTCGATTGGGGTGACGGCTCGAGCAACACCTATCAACGCCAAAACACCGATAAATTCCCCGCAGAATACACATACACCCGCGGAGGCGTTTACACAGTGGTCATCAAAGTTACAGACAGCACCGGCGAACAAGCATATCTGCAGTTCGTCGTTATTGTGCATGGTACGACTGACTCCCCTGTTGTGCGCTTATTTGGCCAGGAAGTCAGCAAAACATTTTTTGATGCTGCCGCACTCACAATTGCAGTGCTGTTAGTTGCCGCAGTGTTTATTGGGGGCTACATGTCGGGCCGCTCGAGGCACCGCAAGTCTTCAAATATTGACAAACTAAGTTAAGCTTTTTACTATAAGCACAGTAGCTTTCATAAGTCACGAAAATAAAAACAGCGGAGATATAAAAACAGTGTATTGGGGAAACACCTATCCGTTTGCGTTCGCACGCCTTTGGCGTTGTGTTCTTTTCATTTTCGCCTTTTCTTTCGTAGCTGCGGCATTCAGTCTTACTTTCTCGCTGCCGGCAAGAGCTGCTACAGGCATAAACGAACGGCTCAACTACCAAGCACGATTGCTCGACAACAGCGGCGCCGTGGTGCCAGATGGCACGTACAATATAGAATTCAAGATCTACCAGGACGGTACCGGCTGTGAGGCGTCCGGCATCCCACCGTGCAGCGGCACGCTTAAATGGACCGAGACTCGCATCAGCACTGATCGCGTGACAGTTACTAACGGTTACTTTTCAGCACAGCTTGGTTCAGTGACCGCTTTTGGTAGCAGCGTTGACTGGAACCAGGACACGCTGTGGCTGTCTATTAACGTCGGTGGCACGAGCGGCACGCCTTCCTGGGACGGTGAGATGACGCCATTTAGACGACTCGGCGCAACACCTTATGCGCTCAACGCCAAGCAATTGGGTGGCTTGGACTGGAGTAAATTCGTGCAAGTTGCCCCCAGTGCCGTACAGACTGACGGCACGACGCTTAGTACACTCTTTTTAAATAAGACGGGCGCTAGCGGTAACATTCTGCAGCTGCAAAAGAATGGTTCAGACGTCATGGTGCTCACTAACGGCGGTGCGCTGACGCTTCAAAATTCTACCGACTCTGTGACTGCTCTGCGGGTACTCAACGCAGCTGGCTCTTCAGTATTTAATGTCGACACCACCAACGGACGCGTTGGCATTGGCGGTATTGCCGGTTTTTCGAAATTCGAAGTAATCGATGGTGAAGCAGCCATCTATAACAATGGCAACAACCCCCGGCTTATCCTGGGCGATAGCACCACCGCTGGCGAAAATGGCTATCTGCAATGGGATAGTACCAATAACTACTTCCGCATTGAATCAGTTGGTACCAATGGCCTGAAGATTAATGACAACTACGTGGCAATTGGAAATATCTTTCCCGATCAGCCGCTTAAAATCGCTAACGGTTCAACATTACTGGCGCAAGTGAACACAACTGGGCAGGCATTTTTCCAGAACTCGAGCAACTCAACATCGGCGTTTCGTGTGCTCAATGCAGGAGGTACATCCCTGTTGACGGTGGACACATCGAACAGTCAGACGATAATCGCCGGTACTGGCACCAACGGCGCAGGCGGCAGGCTGTACTTCGGAACGGATTCTCTGGTGTACGCAGGCGAAGCAAACATCACAGACACCAACCAATTCCAAATAGCAGGTTGGGGTGGTATTTATATGACCACTGGCTTTATTAACTCGTTAGTCCTAGACGGTAATGGCGCCGCCACCTTCCAAGCAAGTGACGGCACAACAGCTTTCCGCGTATTAAATAACTCTGGCGTGCCACAGTTTGTTATCGATACAACCAATAGCCGATCCTACGTTGGTAACCCGACTGCCGATAGCACCGGTGCACTGCTAGTGCTAGACACAAAAAACACAGCCGGTGATCCAACAGGCGTTAACGGTAGCATGTACTACAACTCTAACTCTGGCAAATTCCGCTGTTACCAGGGCAGCTCTTGGGAGGACTGCATTGGCACAAATGAAATAGCTTGGACAAACCTTACCATACAGGCTCCGGCAGCCGACGGCCTTCCTGGAAACTCTTTGCATCGCCTGAGACGACTCTCTACTGGTCAGGTGGAACTCCAGTTAGACGTAGACATAAACTCGGCAACGTCCGGCGATATAATCGCCAGTCTCCCAACTTGGGCGCGACCACTAAACCAACTGCGCTTCCCAATCGCCACCAATGCTTCATCAACAGCGACGTTTAATGCTCACATGGATCTCAATACGAATGGCGATGTGAAGATATTCTCTGCTAACATAAGCTCACTTGACTGGCTTGATCTCACGGTAGTCTATACACCCGTGAATTAGCCTTTATCCATATTTATAAATGGCCGACGCAGGTACTGCCGTTGTTATTGCTATTTGTGCCGTCGGGACACCTCACATTGTCCCAAGTGACGTTCAGGAATGTTGCCCCGGCAAAGGTTGAACCTGCCAGGCTTAGATTACGAAGTGTCGCTCCAGTTCATTGAAGTCAAAACCGCATTCTGGCAGTTGCTATTTTGGATTGAGACATAGCTGATTTGTCCCATCAAAAATAGAACCGCTGAGGTATGTACCAGTAAAATTACTCCCCGCAAAATTTAAATTACTTAAATTCCAACTGATCATGCGAGCGTCAGTAAAATCCGCTCCTGCCACATTGGGCCTTAAGGGATTATTCGGCCCTGCGGGACCAGCCGGCCCTTGTAGCCCGGTTGGGCCAGGCTGGCCGACTTGGTTCTACCTCATTGGCCATGCAGGTTTGGGCAGCGTCATCAATGATATGGACCTTACCTAAAGCTCCCGTGCTATAGCAAGCGGGATAACTCACCCGCGTCAGGAATAGCAGCGAATGCTACAGCCGTGCTTGCTCCACCTACAATTAGGCCAGCCGTTACTCCTCCGACTATTTTTATATGTTCTTTAACCCAGACCGAAATTGAATTTTTGATATGCACTTTAGACCCCCTTTGTATTAGGAATGATAAGTGAATTGTATAAATTACAATTACCCTGGGTTACTTAGAATTTGTTAGAAACTTCTTGAGGGCAGACGTTGTCTGCGCAAAGGATTCGTATACGATTGCTTGCATACCGGCTTCGAGCGCGCCGGCGCAGTTTGCTGAGCTGTCGTCTATCATTACTGCTTCGCTGGTGTCGACACCGAGTCGTCGGCAGGCTAGTTCGAATATTGCTGGATGCGGTTTAGTCATGCCGACTTCGCTGGAAATTACTACGTCATCGAAGTACTGCTCGCGCTCTTTCTGAGTAAAAAATGTGTCCATTGTGCTGGCGCTAATATTGCTCAACATACCTATTTTGTACTGGGGTCGCAGGCTTTGCGAAAAGTCTAGCAGTGCTTGGTTACGCACCAAACCACCTACCAGTTTGTCGCGGACGTCGTTAGGATCCATTTCGGTCAGCTGCGCCACGGCCAGCACCAAATCTTCTTGGCTGATTAAGCCATAGTCGGCTTGCCGGCCCAAGTCGCGTAGTTCGTCTCGCTTTTTTTCGTAATTTGGCACGTGCGATTGGTAAAAATCTTCGCCAACTGGAATGTAGAGTACGCCAAAACAGTCCAAAATAACCGCCTTAATCATTACCTTCTCCTAGGATGTCGGCCAATTTTTTACCCAGAGTGGTCAGGTGGTAATCTGGCTCCCTACTAGTGCGTTGCTCGCCCGGAATGCGTGATGCGCTCATCAGCAAGCCGCGGCTTATAAACAGCGCGGCGTAGCGTTCTTTCACCACCCGTTGCGGCAGCACTAAACTCTCGTACTGGTTAAGCGCTGTGAACTTCTGCAAGTCTCCAAGCGATAGCCGATTAACTGTTTCGATAAGATCGTAGTAGTCGCCCCGTTTTAAATGATTTTGGAGATACGCAACGGTTAGTTCACCCAAAATTCGGCACTTAGCCAAATCTTCCTGCTGGTCTAAAATGAACAGCAATTTTTCGGCAAATGCGCGTGGCTTCTTTTTAAATTTTTCGAAGATTTGTTTGCGCTCTTTGGTACCAAGCGTTTCCCATGCTTCGTAAAAATGCTGCACTTTTTTAGCAAGCAAATAATCGGTCCAGGCACGGCCGCTTTTCCAGGTAGCTACAACCAACGATAGTAGCGGAATCTTGGCAACCAGCGGCGCGGCGTCCTCGATCGCCTCGTCCAAAATAAGCTCGCCGATTTCTTTGGCTGGATCTTCCCAAAGCGTCAGAAATTTTTCGTCCATGCTTTAACTATACCGAATCGAACCAGCGGCGGAAGACTGGGAGTGCTGGGGCGCAAATTAATGGGTCATCGGGACTTTCGATAATGTAATGGCCTGCACCTTCGTAAACCTCTAACGAATCCGTGTCGACGCCTTTTTCTGCAATAAAAAAGCAGAGTACATGATCTCTTCCGCTCAATTCCTGGTGGACTTTGTAGCACATGAATGGGCGCAGCTCCTCAGCTTTAAAGCCCAAGTTTGTCTCTTCGCGAAGTTCACGTACCGCAGCCTCAATCGGCAGTTCGCCTTCTTCAATGCCACCGCCAAAGGTGCCTATCATACCAGGGCAATCTATGCCGGGTGTGTTATCTCGCAGGTGGCCAATTAATTTGCCCTCTGTTGAAACAAGCAGCACACCGACACCCCGGGTAATGCCACTGGTTCGTTTTTCGAACTCTTCGCTCATACTATTTCCCCGTATGCCCAAACCCGCCGTGGCCGCGAGTCGTTTCGTCGAGTTCACTCACTTCTTCCCACTCTACCCTTTCGTGCTTGGCGATCACCATTTGGGCAATTCGCTCACCATCGTTAATAACGAATGATTCGTTCGATAAATTCACTAGCAGTACTTTAATTTCGCCCCGATAATCGGCATCAATTGTACCGGGCGAATTAAGACATGTAATTCCGTGCTTTACGGCCAAGCCGCTACGCGGGCGAACTTGCGCTTCAAAACCAACTGGCAACGCAATGTGCAGACCGGTAGGGACAAGAAACCGCTCGAGTGGCTGCAAAGTAACGGGCGCTTTTAGGTCAGCAGTAAGGTCAAGCCCGGCGGCGTGGTCCGTTTGGTATTGTGGCAACGGATGGCCTGATTTTCGCACAACTTTAATCCGCATGATTCTCCCTTCGAATTACTGCCTTTACTATACATGACCCACCTGCAACGTCTACGCGAACGTGATACGATAGAACGTATGCGCTTTGCAGATCGAAAAGAAGCCGGTGCGCTCCTTGCCGAAAAGCTGCAGAAGTATCGCGAGCACGCCGTTGTATACGCTTTGCCACGCGGAGGTGTGGTATTGGGGGCAGAGATTGCCAAGGCCCTCACCCTACCGCTCGATCTTATAATTAGCCGAAAAATTGGCCATCCCGCTAATCCCGAATACGCCATTTGCGCCGTTACTGAAACCGGGCCGCTTATTTGCAACGAGGTCGAGCGCGCAAATGCCGATGCAGCTTGGCTGGCACGTGCCGAAGCTGCCGAACGAGCCGAAGCCCGGCGTCGCCGCGAAACCTATTTAGCCGACCGACAGCCAATTCCCGCCGTCAAAAAGACCGCCATTCTAGTGGATGATGGAGTTGCCACGGGCCTGACCATGCTGGCCGCAATCGAAGAAGTTAAAAAACAAAAACCAAAACAAACTGTCGTTGCCGTACCAGTACTACCCCGTGATATTGCCGACGACATCCGCAGTAAAGTCGACGTGCTCGTCTCACTCGACATCCCGACCCTCTACCTAGGCGCTGTCGGTGCCTACTATCATGACTTCCCTCAACTCAAGGACGACGAAGTTATCAAATTATTAGAGCATCCTTTGTAAAGGAGGAGTCTTGGCATGATTGGATTCGCCATGCCCGGTTTTGAGCACTTGCTGCCAAAACATGTCTCGCGCGGTACGTTCCAAATCAATCGCTTCCCCAATAACGAACTTGCGATAGAGCTTGATGAGTGCGTGAACAAAAACCATGCACTGATTGTTGGCAGCATTGCACCAGCGGACGAAGATTTGCTGGTTTTTACTCTGTTGGCCGACACTCTTCGACGCTGCGGCGCAACGCGCATTATCGCCCTCCTACCCTACCTTGGCTATGCCCGTCAGGACGAGGCCAAGCCGAACGAAAGCCTAGGCATGGCCTGGGCCGGTAGACTAGCCCGCGCATCGGGCGTGTATGAAATTATTACCGTCGACCTACACAGCCCGCAAGCCGCAAAAGCATGCCCCGTGCCTATTCGCTCACTCTCACCTGCTACGTTATTTGCCAAGGCAGTCGGTAAACAAGATTTCACTGTCGTTGCGCCGGACGAAGGCGCCACCGACCGCGCTGGCGACATAGCCAAAGAGCTCGGTGCAGCACCGCCAGTTGTGCTCCCTAAACAGCGCATGGAATCCGATGTGCAACACCTTGGCCTGCCAGTTCCAGCCGACAAAACCGCGCTCGTAGTTGATGATGTTTTAGACACCGGCAGCACGCTCGTTTCCGCCTGCCAGCACCTGAAAAGTCAGGGCGTAAAAGATATTGTTATCGCCGTAACCCACGGCCTATTCACCGGCACCAAATGGCAAAAACTCTGGAAGCTCGGCGTCAGCCGTTTGTTTGTGAGTGATTCACTTCCCTTGCCAGTCTCACTGCAAAAAGACGAGAAGGTCAAAATATGCAAGTTACAATCGTTACTCACACAAGTGTTTCACTAAGCGTTCGGCTTTATTGGCAGTAAATTATGCACATCTAACTGTTGCATCACACCACGGAGCAAGTAGTTGTTTGAGAAACGTAATACATATTTCTGTTTGAAATCAGGGTGCGGCATTATAAAATTTTGCTCTTTCATGCGTTGAAGAGTCCGGGAGATCGCTGTTTTTGCAGAAGGAGTTGTGCCAAATAGCGGGTAAAGGTCGCGGGCCTGGAAAAGCCACTTTTTCATAGCAACAAGCATAATCTCATATTCTTTATCGCTCATCTGTTTTTTCTCTAACGCAATATTCAATGCCGGAATAATAATGTTACGTCTTGCAAAATCAACGTCAAGCAACTTATCGATCTTTTCAATCTCGGTCTTGATGCCCTCCAGCACATACTCACACCATGCAAGCATATTTTCTTCACCGCCCGAGTCGGCGCGTGCCAACATATCATAGTACTTTTGACGGTCTATGCAAAAAACTGCAGATGGGTTCAGCAAACGAAAACCCTTGTCGTCAATAAAGCTTTGCTTTGTAAGCATCGCATATGTGAGTAAGCGAACCGTGCGTCCGTTCCCGTTATCAAATGGGTGTATGGCCGCAAAGCGATGATGCACGACAGCGGTTTTTAGGAGATCATATTGAGATAGATTAGGCTCATTGATAAACGCAACCAACTCGTCCATTAGATCACCTACACGGGTATAGTCCGGCGGCGTGTGTTCACTATTGTTTATCGTTATATTGTCTGAACGATACCTCCCCGGATGTCGGCTGCCCTCTCCCCTGCGCGGCGGTGAAAGATCGTGCACTGCAATCTTATGTAGTTCACAGATAAACGCCCGATCAATTCTTGTATTGTTGGCTTGGTCTTCTATGAACTTAATGGCCCGTTGGATATTACGCAGCTCAAGCAGAGATTCTTCTTTAGTGGGTTTTGACCCTTCGATAATGTCTTCTACGGCACTCATTATGGTTGTGCGATTTCCTTCTATCCTGGCTGAGGTAAGACTCTCAAGTTGATGGACCACATCCTTTAAATCAAAGAATAGCCACTTCGGAGTTGAACCCTTAAGGCTACGGTCGCGGAGATGTTCAAGATCAAAGATAAGATGAGTAATCCGCGAATTAAAACGAGGCTCTGGAAGCGTTAACGGTTGCATGCCACAAGTTTAACAAAATAACTTATAAAGTTCAACAAAATTGTTCAACTATATCCTTAGTTAACAGATATACTGATATATAAAGTTCAACAATCATAGAAACCCATGTTTACACAAAACTACAACCTACGTTGCTATTTTCAGGAATATCTCGCGACATTCTGCCACCGCAGACCGTCATCATCGAAATATTCTTTGCCGCTTTTTTCGAAGCCCATTTTTGCCAACAACTTGGCGGATATTTTATTTTGCAAAGTACGGCGTGAATAAACAATGTGCACGCCACTATTCTGTAAATATTCCAAAACCGCTTCAAGAGCCGCACTGCCGACGCCTTGCCCCCGCTGGGCGGTGTCGCCAACCATCAAGTGTATTGCCGGGGCAGGTAGATGATTAGTTTTATCCATGTCCACCCAAACTGCGCCCACGATTTCACCGCCTGCTTCGATCATCCAATTTAGTTGGTCTTTTCTTTGCAAAAAATCTGTAATGCGTCTTTGCTCTTCGGCAAGCGTCGTTTTTCGGATCGCTTTGTCTGCAACTCCCATTGACCGCAATGTTTCTTCCCCATTCTTCCCACGGAGCCACGAAATGCTTAACGGAGCATCTCTATTTACGTCCGGTTCTACAAGATGCACATTCTTGTTTTTTGTGCAAAGCGTTCATACGAACATTTCGCTTTACAATTCGCCCCAGTTATCGCCGATGGAGGTGTCTACCTGGAGGTGTACGGGCAGTTTGTGGATGTTTTCCATGGTGTCTTTTAGAATCTTGGCGACTTTTTGGGCGTTTTCTTTGGGCGTTTCTACCAGGATTGAGTCGTGGATTTGCAGCAACTGCTCCCCTAGTCCATCCAATTTCTTCTCCACCTCTAACATCGCGAGCTTCATTAGGTCGGCCTCGGTACCCTGAATTGGCATGTTGGCGGCAGCGCGCTTGGCGCCTTCGCGGACCATAAAGTTGCTGCTTTTAAGGTCTGGTGTTGGACGGCGGCGGCCGAACATGGTTTCTACGTAACCATCGTGCAAAGCTTGTTTAAGAATTTTGTCGATGTACTGGCGTACCGGTTTGCGTAGCTCAAAGTATTTGTCAATAAACGTTTTGGCTTCGTCGTATGTCATGCCCGTAGCAACGCTGAGGCCATGCGGGCTCATGCCGTACAAAATACCAAAGTTCACCACCTTGGCATTGCGGCGCATGTTTTTGTCCACTTTTTCCATTGGGATGCCCAGAACTTCGGCTGCGGTTTTGGTGTGAATATCGACACCTTTGTTGAAGTCGGCAATCAGCTCTTCGTCGTTTGCCATAACAGCCGCGAGGCGCAGTTCGAACTGGCTGTAGTCGGCGCTGACAAATACGTTGCCTTTGGCTGGCACAAACGCCGTGCGAATCGCCTGGCCAAGTTCGGTGCGGGTTGGAATGTTTTGCAGGTTCGGATTTTGTGAACTCAAGCGGCCGGTCGCAGCAACATCCAAGTGGAAGGTGGTATGCAGTTTGCCTTCTTTATCTACCAATTTTGGCAGCGCGTCTATGTACGTACTTTTGAGCTTGGTATATTCACGGTACCGCGTGATGAGGTTGATAATTGGATGCAACCCACGCAGCTTGTCGAGCTCATTCGCGCCAGTTGAATAACCGGTTTTTCCTTTTTTAATGCCGCCCACTGGCAGACCTAATTTTTCGAACAAAATCATGCCAAGTTGCTGGGGCGAGCCGATATTAAATTCTTGCCCTGCCAGTTTGTACATCTGTTGTTGGATATCATTAATTTTCTCGGCAAATTCGATGCTCATCTCTTTCAAGTACTCACTGTCGAGCAAAATGCCGCGATGTTCGATTTTAGCGAGTAAATAAATTGATGGGAATTCGATTTCGCGAGTCAATTTAAGGAGCTTTGGTAGTTCGTTAAATTGCACGCGTTGGTCTTCGAACGCGTACCAAACAGCGGCGATAACTTTGCCAGCGTCGCTTGTATCAATTGGTTGTTCAAGCAAATCGCTAAGGTCATTCGAGCGCTGCAGACTATTTAACACAAACGAACCAATCCGCGTATCATGCCCGACTTCACCCGGCCATTCAAAACCGTACGCCAGTAGTGCGCGGAAGACACTTTTTAAATCATGTCCAACTACAGGGCCACTAGCGAGTGTTTTGACAATTTCTTTATTCAGATCGTCAAACGAAATAACCGAAAATTTCTTGGCATCGGTACTCACCCACAGCTCGTTACTTTCTGGGTTCATGGCCAGCACGCGCGGTTTGTCGCTCAAGAAATCCATAGCCACAAAGTCGGTTTGTTTGGCTGGTTCAATGACTTCGCCTGGCACTTCTGCTTCGGCAATCTCTTCTTTTGGAATTTGCGCTTCAACTTGGCGCAGTAAAACCTTGAACTCTAATTTTCGTAGAATGGCGGCGAATTCGGGCGTAATGCCATCGCTGAGTTTGGCCTTTTTCAGATCGATTTTAATTGGCGCATCAACCATCAGCGTTACCAGTTTTTTACTGAGGTACGCCATGTCTTTGTCGCGCTCGAGTTTTGCCTTTAGGGCAGGTTTGAGCTCATCCAAATGTTCGTACACGCTATCGAGCGTCTCGTACTTTTTAATCAACTCAATAGCGGTTTTTTCGCCGACACCCGCTACGCCAGGGATGTTGTCGGACGAATCACCCTTCAGGGCCTTCACATCCACCCACTGGTGCGCATCCACGCCGTACTTTTCTCTAAACGACGCTTCGTTAAACAATTCGATGTGGCTCACGCCCTTTTTGAGCGTATAAATGTGCGTATGCGGGTTGATAAGTTGCAATACGTCGAGGTCGCTTGTAATGAGGTAACTCTCGATGCCTTCGACGCCTGCCTGCTTGGCAAAAGCTCCCATAATATCATCGGCTTCGTAATCGTCGATTTCGTACAGCGGCCACTCCAGCGCATCCAGCAAATCGTGCAAAATTGGAATTTGCTCATAAAAATCTGGCGGTGCTGGCTTGCGGTTGGCTTTGTAAGCTGGGTAAATCGCCACTCGCGAACGAATGTTGGTCTTACTTTTGTCCCACGCCACGCAAACGTAATCGGGCTTAAGCTTCCTCACAACTTCTAACGCCATCATGGCAAAGCCGTACACACCACCGGTGGGCGTGCCGTCTTTGGTACTTAAAGTGGGCATGGCATAGTAACCACGGTAAAACACCGACTTACCATCGATAATAACTAGGCGCGGGGAGCTCATGGTACCAGTATAAACTAGGGGTAGATTTATGCCGAATCTGGCCTAACGGTGGAAAGCACAACAAAATCGCCACCCCTGTTAATTTTGTACCCACACATCGCATATGATAATATTGAATGCCAGGTAGGTAAGGTTATTCATGAAGATCGCAATGATGGTGCGTGGTTATCTAACGGTGCCACGACCAGCGGATATGATCTATGCTCCTTTAGACTTGGCGGTTGCCATCGCAGAGGGATTGGTCGGACGAGGACACAAAGTCGACTTTTTCGCCCCTCTTGGCAGCGGCCCTATCGGGGTGCCTATTGAATCCTGCAATTTGCGACCTCTGGCCCGAGACCAGCAGGAATTTCGCGCACTTATTGAAGATTTGGAAAAGATGAACCACTACGTCCCTGGTTTATGGGACCGCTACATGGTTGATGAGATGTTTAAACGGGCGCATGCCGGCGAATACGACTTGCTGCACTTCCACCACGCCGAAGCGGCACTGCCGCACGCCATGGGCAATACCCAGGTGCCCGTAGCATATACGTTGCACGACCCAATTTACGGCTGGTATAAAGAGCTCTTTGAGCTCTACGAATCACCAAACCAGCGCTATATTTCGATTTCCAATAATCAACGACGCGACGCGCCGGATCTTAACTATGCCGGCACGGTGTACAACAGCACCAACACCGACCTGTGGCCTTTTGGCGAAGAAGCCGAGGATTATTTACTAATTGCCGGCCGAATCGTGCCCGAAAAAGGTATTAAAGAAGCGATTCAAGTTGCCCAGGCAACAGACCATCGCCTGCTTATTATTGGCCCGGTTTATCCCGATAACCAGGGGTACTTCGACCAATACATCAAACCATACCTAAACGACAAGATTTTGTACTTAGGCTATATGGAACAAGAACAGTTGGCTTGCTACTACAAAAAGGCCAAAGCGTTCCTAATGCCGATTCAGTGGGAAGAACCGTTTGGCTTAACAATGATCGAAGCAATGGCCTGCGGGACGCCCGTAATCGCCCTACGCCGCGGCGCGGTACAAGAAGTGGTTGCAGATGGTAAAACCGGTTTTGTGGTAGATAGCATCACTGAAATGATTGAAGCCGTGCAAAAAATTGACACCATTAACCGCGCCGACTGTCGCGAGCACGTGCTGCAAAACTTCTCGCTCGAAAAGATGGTTGATGCATACGAAGCTACGTTCGAGAAAATCTTGAGTAAGCGCAAAAAACTTACTCGCGTTAAAAATAAAATTCGCAGCGTCCCAAGCGCCGTCAAAAAAGTTGCCAAAAAAGCGCGTAAGACCCAGCCGGTCGGCTAAGCCGATAGCTTGTCGGAACCTTCTGAGTACATAATTTCTTTTAGTTTTTCAAGCGCTTTAACTTCGAGTTGGCGCACGCGTTCGCGCGACAGTTCGAATCGTTTACCGATATCTGCAAGGGACCAAGGCTCTCCGTCGAGGAGTCCGTAGCGCATCCGAATAATAGCAGCGGACCGGTCATCCAATTCCGAAATCGCATCTTCAAGCTCAGTACGTTCGACGTTGTTTAGAGCTATATCTTCCGGGCTAGGTGCAGTGACCGACACGACATCGCTCAGAGTTGAATCACCATCCTCCCCCACTGGAGCATCGAGACTTATAAAGATATGCATCGCTTCTTTTGCTTGCTGTACACGATCAAGGGACCAACCAAGTTCCTCTGAAAGCTCCTCATCAGTAGGCTCAGTATAATTTTCCTTTTCGTATTTGCGAATTCTAGAGCCAAGCTTATTGATATCTTCCCACTTATGCACAGGAATACGGATCCCTTGGTCTTGCTCAGGCAGTGAGCGAGTGATCGCCTGACGGATCCACCATGTTGCGTAGGTGCTGAACTTAAAGCCTTTCTGGTAATCAAACTTCTCAACGGCTCGTATCAGACCTTTGTTACCTTCTTGAACTAAGTCATCATATTGCAAGTGGCTGCGCCCGCCTATGTAACGCTTGGCAAGGTTGGCAACGAGTCTCAAGTTAGATTCGATAAATAAAGCTTTGGCTTCTCTACCCTCTTCGGCAATCGTCAGTAATGCATCGCGCGTTGCCACGACGGGAAGTCGTTGCCCTTCTTCATCGTCTTCGGCTAGAGAGAGCAAGTGCTCTGCAAACAAGCCAGCTTCAATCCGCTTCGATAAGATAACTTCTTCCTCGGCATCAAGTAGCTCGCGTTTACGTAGCGAAGTAAGATAACGTCCTGTATTATCTTGTTCTGGTCCTGACGCGCGTACTGCTTCTCTCATGGCATGCTCCGATTTTGTTTCAAGGTAGATCAAGCATACCTTGCTGTACCAAAAAAGCAAGCATAAGCGTTTAATCTAAATAGCGCACTAGGGTTGAACGTAAAATGCGTGACTTTTTAGGTTTGAGTGAACGCTGAAAGACGATGAGCGGGTCTTTGGCTAAACGCCGGGCAGTCCAAGTGGCGGTGTCGGTTGCTACCTGGATTGGCACCCGCGAGCGTCGTGGTACAAATGCCATGCCTGATTCCGCTTCGTTTTTCCATTGCCAGAAGCGGTTCAGCTCGAAATGCATGAGCTGCTTGAATGCTTCTGGTGTGGCGTAGGCAGTTCGAGCACTGACGTCTTTGAGTTCAAACTGCTGAATATCTTCGCGCGGAATGTAGCAACGCCCTAGTTTGGAATCTTCGCCAATCCTGCTGAGGAAATTAACCCATTGCAGTGCCCGTGCTTGCAGTGCGGCATATGGCAGTGCTTCTTTGGGGAGCCGCAGTAGTTTGGCAACCATAAAACCCACCACTTCGGCGGATCCATAGACATACGCGAGTGTCTCGCCAAGTGTGTGATATGTCATTGGGCGAGCGTCGGTTAGCATCGATGCCAAAAAAGCATCTATCCATTCGGTTTCGAAGCCATAAATGATTTTGAGGCGACACATACCTTTGACGATGCGGGTATTACGGTCATCGTCTTCCCCCGCCTCGAGCTCCTTAAGTGATAGCTCGCAAAGCGTATGCCACTTCTTAATAAGGTCATGGAGCTGATCGGTCTGCGGTGGTTCGCCGTGGCTATATTCGGAGGCAGTGGCTACAAAATCATGCAAACGCTGTGCATCTAGACGCAGCGCACGCGGCACCAATAACTTAGTTGTAAAATTCCCCTCACCAACAATATTCATACATCTTACTGTAACGCAAGCGGCACACAATTGTCACTTTGCGTCAACCTTTCCCGATCTTCCAGACTTGTATGATTAACGACTTCTTGTCAATAAAACGTTAATTTATAGACGAATTAGCAAAAATTAACGTTTTTTGGCTGCGAGCTGAAGTTTCTCGCGAGCCTGCTGCAGAAAACCTTCTAGGTCTGCACTGTTTTCGAGTGTTACATCAGCCATTTGCTTAATGCCGCGCAAATTAAAATCGGCTTCGTCGTCGCCGGCGTGCCATTCTTTTTCTTCGCCGGTTTTGAATTCTTCGAGCGTGAGCGCAGTTTCGTTATCACGCTGGCGGCTCTTCATGCGTTCGTAACGGACTTCTACTGGCGCATCGACAAACACCAGCATGCCGCCAGCTGTGGTTATGGCATTCGCCTCGCCGATTGAACGAAGACCAGTCACGACAACACCCGTCGCATCAGGATGCGTCTCGAGCTCTTCTAAAGCGCGTTCGGCAAAATAGCCGGCTCCGTGCCGCCGCCGCAGTTCTGTAGCAACTTCTTTGAGCACCGGCCGCTCAATCGAACCGCGCAACTTCTGCGCTTCCGCCCGCACCATGTCGCCGGTTGAAACATGCAAGTAGCCAAGTTCATCAGTCAAATAGTGCGCCAGCGTGTCCTTGCCACTCGCAAAACTGCCTGAAATACCAAAGATTTTTTTCATATTACTGCAAATATTCGTACAGTTTTTTAGCGTCTTTGTGCTTACGGAGTTTACTGAGGGCTTTTGCTTCGATTTGGCGGATGCGTTCGCGGGTGACACTGAATTCTTGGCCTACTTCCTCTAACGTGTGGCTTTTGCCATCTTCTAGGCCAAAGCGCATTTTGAGGATTTTTTGCTCGCGCTCGGTGAGCACGCCAAGCATATCCTTCACCTGCTCTTTGAGCAGCTGCGTGGTTGCGGCTTCTTCTGGACTTTGGGCTTCTTCGTCTTCAATAAAGTCACCGAGGACCGAATCGTCATCGTCGTCGCGCACGTTAGCGTCAAGCGAGGTAATGTCCTGCTTAATCTTCATGACGTACTCAATTTTGTCCGGTTCCATCTCCATTTCTTTGGCGAGTTCTTCGATGGTGGGCTCACGGTTGAGCTCCTGGGTCATGCGGCGCTGGGTGCGCAGCAGCTTGTTGATGGTTTCAACCATGTGCACCGGAATACGGATGGTGCGGGCTTGGTCGGCAATGGCACGAGTAATAGCCTGGCGGATCCACCAGGTTGCGTAGGTGCTAAACTTAAAGCCTTTGTCTGGGTCGAATTTTTCAACCGCGCGCAGCAGACCGGTGTTACCTTCTTGAATCAGATCAAGAAAATCTAGACCGCGGCCGCTGTAACGCTTAGCGATAGAAACCACCAAACGCATGTTAGCTTCGGCCATTTTGTCTTTGGCACCTTTGTTGCCGGCCTTCACTTTTTGCGCGAGCGCAAGTTCTTCCTCCGGATTTAGCAGCGGAATTTTACCAATTTCGCGCAGATACAAGCGGACCGAGTCATCCGAAATGTCATCTAAATAAGTTGGGGCGGGCGTTTCTTCGTCCGTCCATTCCTCTTCTTCGGCATCTAGGTCGTCTGCAAGTGGTTCGGCGGCGTCATCAACCAATGCGTGGTCGTCTGCTGGCGTTTCATCTTCATGCAAATCTGCGGCTGCATTGTCTTGCAATGTTTGCTCTTCAAAATCCTCTGGTTGGGTGGTTTTTTTACCTCTCGGCATACGTGCTCCTTAGTGCTTTAGCGATTCAATCTGTTTTTCGAGTTCTTTGATTTGCTTGTTCAATTTTGTACGCGCTTCTTTGGTATCAGCCTCAGCAAAAGCCTTGGCGAGTAAGGCACGCTTGATTTGTTTTTGTTCTTTTCTGATTCTTTTTGCAACGCTGGCGGCTATAAAATATAGTTCATCGGTAAGCGATGGATACTTAGCCTCTACAATCAGCTCTAATTCCTTAATTTTGACAGCTATTTCATCAGATTGCAAGTTAACAACATCCTCTATACGAGCAGTTGAACCACCGAGGCTCTTTAAGTATGCAGCGATAGATTGGCGGACGGAGCCTGCAAAGTTATCTGACTCTAATTTCAACAAGCTATCGCGTAATTGTGGGTACACCCAACAGAGCGCTAAAAGATGGTCTTGGTATTGATAATGATTCGAACCAGTTGGAGCAACCGGCATTTTATTCCTCTGTGGCGCGTTTCTCTGTGGAGCCGGCTGGTTGGCTAATTTTTCATCCAGCGCATGTTCCGATACACCTGTATGTTGGCTAATTTTTTGTATATAGTGTTCGCGAATAACCGGGTCGGCAATACTGCGTACAATGCTCAAGGCTTGGTCAGTGACGCGTCGTTTGCCATCGGCGGTCTTAATATCGAAGCGTGCTGCGTACATATCGAGCAGCCATTCCACTGCATCATGCGGGTTATCTATAGCTTTTTGCCACAGTTTTGGATCCTGCTGGATCAGTTCATCCGGATCTTTGGCATCATCTGGCAGCACAATAATGCCGAGGTTGGCTCCCAGGTTGCTGGCGATACTAATCGCCCGCTCGGTAGCTGCAATGCCAGCCTTGTCGGCATCGAATGCCAGACGCACATCATCGGTAAAGCGGCTGAGGCTACGCAAATGGTGTTCGGTCAGCGCGGTGCCAGCCGTAGCGACGACATTTTTTATTCCAACTTGATGACTGCTCACGACATCAAGGTTGCCTTCAACAATTACCACACAGCTTGCTTGGCGAATTGCCTCCTTGGCCAAGTGCAGGCCGAACACATGGCGACCTTTGTCATACAGCAATGTTTGTGGCGTGTTGATGTACTTGGGCGCGTTCGGCTCATCGGCAATTTGGCGCGCTGTAAAGCCAACTACTCTGCCCTGCGGGTCCATGAGCGGCACCATCATACGGCCGCGAAACATATCGCCTGGGCCGCTGCGTCGAGTTACCGCCAAGCCGGCATCTCGCAGTTCACGTTCGGTAAAATCACGTTTGCCTAGCGCCGTAAATAGAGCATTCTCGGTGTTCGGTGCGTAACCAATACGGAAATCTCGTACAATTTCTTTATTCAGTTTGCGCTTTTTAAATACATATTCGAGCGCCGTTTTGTTCTGAATAAGGTTTTGTTGGTAGTAACGCGCAGCCAGATCGCTCGCCGCGAATAAACGCTCCTTCTTCTTACTCAGCCCGCTATCACCGCGCTGGTACTGAGTCATGTCGATGCCGGCCTTGCGAGCTAACAGCTCCAGCGCACCTCTAAAGTCGATACCTTCCATTTCCATCACAAAACTAAACACGTCGCCACCTTTACCACTGCTAAAATCGTGCCAGATGTGTTTTTCAGGGCTGACCATGAAGCTCGGGGTTTTTTCTTGAGAGAAGGGTGAGAGTCCCTTAAAATTGCGGCCGGCACGCTTAAGCTGGACGTATTCCCCTATAACATCCTCGATATTCAGCCGTGACCGTATCTCTTCTTTAAGCTCCATCTGCACCCATATTCTACCACTGTTATAACAGATTAGCCTCATAAGAGCCACCACGCCTGGACGCTTATGGTTTATAATGCCAGTATGCAACCGCAATATTACGGCGCGGCGGCCAAGTACAATAAGCCGCGTGGATTTCAATTTAATGGGCGCACTGTCATGATGATTGCGCTTGGGTTCGTCGGCCTCATTCTTATAACCATTGGCTTTGTGCTAGTTGGCTCGCTCACCAGCGGACCAAAAAATAACCTCGCCGCACTCGTGGTGCGAGAAGAACAACTCCAGACGTTTATTAAGAATGCCCAAGGCAAGATAAAAAGTGGTGATTTAGCCAAAATTAACAGCGATGCGCATTTGCTTATTGCAACCGACAGCTTGGCACTGCGGGCACAGCTTGGCACTGTCTACGGACAAAAAAAGATTTCGGATGATATAGTAAAACGCGAGGCCGATAGTGCTAGTGCAAAAAAATTGGCCGATGCCGAACTGATTAACGCGTTCGATACTACCTACAGCCGCATACTGCGCGACAAATTAGCCAGCGCATTCCAGTTGGCAAACAAAGTTCGGCTAGAGAGCAAAAACAGCAATCTCAAAAAAGTGTTAGCTCAGGCTATCACCAATCTAGAAACAATCGACAAGCAAGTAGCCGACCTTAAGTTGTAGGCGCAACCAAATTATACGAATGTACGATAAGATCTTTCACCTCTTGCTCACCCAGCTGGCCCGAGCAGATGACAGTGTTCCAATGCCGCTTGTTCAAATGGTACCCTGGCAGAATTGTCTCGTATTTTTCACGTAAATGCTCGGCAAGCTGCGGATCACACTTTAAGCTAATGCGCACTGGGTCGCTTTTTTCAGCGATCAGCGCAAACATTTTATCGCCTACCTTGTAGACAGCAACATCTTTGCCAAACGGATAATCCAGCCGCGAATTGGGCATGGTTAGAATAAATTCTTCGAGTGCTTTATGCGTTATCACCTCGTAGCCCCTTCAAGTAGAATTCGAGTTCTTCTATTGATTCCTGAATGTCGTCAACGGCTCGGTGTGACTCCTTTTTTTGGTACTCTATGCCGTATTTGCCGGCCATCACTACCTTCCAGGCGCTAACATCCAGCATGCGGTAGTGTAATTTTTGTTCGAACGTTGGCCACCATTTTCGAATAAATAATCGGTCCTGATGAATCGAATTGCCAGCCAACAGCGCTGGCTCGTTTATAAAATGTTTGTTCACCAGCTCTACCAGTTTAACTTCCACGGCGTTTTCGGCCGGGCTTTTTTTGGCGAGTTCCAGCAGTGCTTGTTTGTTCTGAGGATACGCTGCGTAAAATTCGTTCGCGTCGAGCAGTGCCTGCACTTCCTGTGCATCTTGCCCTACCCCGCTCTCGAACCGGTCTAACTCTTTAAAATCCCAGTCTGTCACCACCACCGCAACCTCTAAAATGCGATCGCGCGCTGGATCGAGCCCTGTCATTTCTAAATCAACCCAAAATAGTTTCTTTGGCGTTATTTTTTTGAGGTCTTGCATGTTATTACTGTAGCAAACTATGCTTCTCCTTTGCTAAGCGAGTCGTCGTCTTTTGGCGGAGTAAGCGGAGCGTCGTCTTGACGGCGCTTGTTGAATCGTTCGGCAAGACGATCTACGTATGGATTCGTTTGTTCCTTTGCGAATTTCAGACTCGACGTAACTGCTCGTTTTGCCATTTGTAGCGGAATAGTATCTGGCCGTTGAACCAAATGGCCATACTCCAAAATCAAATGATCAGCCTTCGCACGCCACTGCGGAGGAAGCACGGCATTTAACTGTGCTGCCGGAACACCCTGTGGTGTACGCACCATCATTAAGTGGCGCAGTCGATATTGCTGCACAGCGTCCTCTTTAATTTTGTCAGGGTCAATCGCGGCAAGGGCATGCTCCACCGATAGCACCACCCCTACAAGTGGGTCATGCGAGTGATCCAAACCTATAAACCCCCGCATATTGCTGTAACGATGATATGTAGCAGTCATAGCAGCCGACTCGATTGCATGCGCATACGGATGGGGCAAGCGACCATTGAACGGGCTTTGTATCAGTCCGCCATCTTCTTTATGTTTCAATTTTAGTCCGTCTCTGAAGAATGCTGCGTTGGGATAACCTATTTCGAGTTGGTCAAGCATCAAACGCAATGCAACACGCCCTACTTCTGGCGCCTGTCCGGCGACCTGCCTACAGATCCTATCGTAATAAGTATCCTGGTTATAGTATGCAACATGCTGGTTTGCTCGTTTGTTACTGCGGGCTGCGCGCGTTGAAAGTAGTTGCATCGGAGCAAGCGCACGTCTTGCTAGCCGTTTGACTCGCTTTCGATCGATGGTGCTAACCGGCGATTGTTCGCGCATGAAATCACAAGTGGCCTCAAGCTCAGTAAAATCTACCCACGTTTTGGCAATTTTAGTGTATGTAGCTCCTCTGCGTCGTCCCCAGTCGGCATCTGGCTCACCTTGCGCCTTTTCTTGTTCTTGATCTCTAAGTCTAGCCGCTAACTCTTGTGCTGCTTCAACACTTGCTTTGAGCGGCTTTGCTAGCTCGTCCCTTGCTGGAGGTTTTAACATGCCATCATTGTATGTCGATCATTTCAGAAACAAAAGCATGAGCGTTATAACTTTTTAAAATCGAGTGCGACAGAGTTGATGCAGTAGCGCTGACCAGTTGGCTGATCAGGCGCATCTGGGAAAATATGACCGAGGTGGCCGCCGCAGTTGGCGCAGTTCACTTCGGTGCGTACCATACCGTGGCTTTTATCTTCGTGGAATTCTACTGCACCGGGTTTGGCATCGTAAAAACTTGGCCAACCGCAATGAGCTTCAAACTTTGTGTCCGAGCCGAACAGCTCAGCACCACACGCTGCGCACACGTATGTGCCCTTTTCGTTGTTATAGAGCAGCTCTCCCGTGTACGGCGCTTCGGTCGCTTTCTGCCGCAACACGGCAAATTGCTCGGGCGTTAGTTTCTTTCGCCACTCGTCTTCCGTTTTATGAACTTTGGCCATAAAAGCCTCCTAAAATTTTAGAGTCGCTGCGGTGCCGGAATGCCCAAGATTGTCAGGCCGTTCTTTAGTACCTGGCTGTAGGCTTGCACTAAGTTTGCACGCACGTTCTGGCGGGGGTCATCAATGATACGGTTTTTTTCGTAAAAGCGATTGAAGGTTTGGGTGAGTTCGTACAGATAGGTACAGATGTTGTGTGGTGCGAGCTCATTCACGGCGTCGGCAACTACACTCGGGTAATCTAGCAATTTGCGTGCGAGTGCTCGTTCGTCTTCAGTTAGGTCGTCAATTTTGGTTGGTTTTATATCACCACCGAGTTTAGCTAGAATGCTGCGACCGCGAGCGTAAGCGTATTGCAGATACGGTCCGGAATTGCCTTCGATACTGACCGATTCTGCTATATCAAATACGATATCGCTGCCGATTTTGACCTTGAGCATCGCGTAGCGCAGCGAACCGGTAAGCGCATCTTGCAGTGTCGTTTCTTCGGCTCCGCGCTTTACGGCTGCTTCGCGCAGGGCATCGAAAATCCATTCGATGTTAATAATCTTGCCGGTACGGCTACTCATTTTACCGGTCGAAAGTTTTACGGTACCAGTCGAGATATTCTTAGTTTCCCCTTTTGTATCGGGGATAGCCAGCTCGGCAGCTTTAAAGACGACGTTAAAATATTCGCGTTGTTCTTCGGCGGTCACAATGTAGCTGGTGTCTGGGTGAAAATCGCGGTGTTTGAGCTGAATTAGGCCAAGGTCACGTGCTTCGTACAAAGTGGTGTCGCGCGAGCTAATGAACACACGAGTGTGCAGATCATATTTTTCGCCGGGAAATACGATTGCACCGTCCGAATGTTCGAATATATCACTCATGTGATCTTCAACAACTTTGCGGCCAAGTTTATCTGCCTCACTCTCGAGATAACGACGCTCTGCCGGTTTGCTGCCTATGCGTGTGATGACGTCATCGAGATAGTCAAAACTCCATGTTTTGCAGGTCTCATACACTTGTTTAAATAGCGGGTCTTTTAGCTCAAACGATTCTTTCGCAAAAGCTTCAATCTGTTCGCGAGTCGTCGGATCATCATCGTACGCGCCAGCACCTTGCACATACATTTTGCTGAGGAAATCGGCGCGTTCTTCTGGCTTCACAGCATCGAGCTTTTTAGGATCACCGTCCACGTAACCCAAAATCGCCCACATGCTTTTACCAACGTGCAAGCCCACATCGCCGTGGTAGCTCATGCGGTGTACTTCCCCACCACCAGCTTCGAGCACATTTGCCAGTGTGTCGGCAACTATCGAATTGTAGGCGTGACCAATGTGTAAGTCTTTAAATGGGTTTGGGTTGTTTGTTTCAATAACCAGCTTTTTACCTTTTAAGATCTGCTGCTCGCCAAATGCATCTTTTTGTTCGTGTACTTGGCTCAAGCCTTCGGCCAGCACCGCATCACTCAGCCATAAATTGACAAAACCATTCACGGCTTCAGCTTTGGTAAGTGCATCGTGTTTTAGTTCAGCCGCTAAAGTGTTGGCGATGTCGATTGGACTCTTTTGTAGTTCAGCAGCTAGCTTAAAACAAGGAATCGCAAAATCCGCACCAAATTTTGAATTGGCTGGCTCAATAACCAGCTCGCGCGCGCCGAGTACGTCTTTGGCGGAATGGGTAATCTCGGCCAAATACCGATCAATAACATAGTTCATACTGCACCTAGTGTAACAGATGTCACGCTAGCTATGCGCTTGAAAAAGTGTGCGCTCTGCAATCTGGTTGCACAGCGCCGTCAGTACATCTACCGAACTAAAACCATCTTTAAACCAAGTTTCTTTATCTGGAACTATCCCCCCACTTTCCTGAATATAATGGCGGTAGTCGTCAAAGAAATGTTCTACTGTGGCGTTGTGTTCAGCACGAGGTTTTAGAACCATTGCACCAGCGCAACGACCGGCGCGTTTGGCACGCTGCTCGAGTGAAATTGCAGGGTGTGCAAAGTCGTAGCTATCATCATCCTGGCGCCTATATAGGACATCCTCGCATCCATCGAACTCAAGGCCCAAAGCTGCAGACTCATCGAACCCGCGCACTACCCCTAAGAACGTTTTTCTACCAGTTTTTGTGAGCCGCGTTAGTATATCGGAGTACAGCCAAGTGCTTACAACCATTTCCGACTTATCCAGTGGTCTTCCGGCATCTGCTTCGAGCCTTCTTTGTAAGATTATAAATGCCGCCATCAACTCAAGCACGTTGCTATAGTTGCCGGCTACGCGTATAGATTCGAAATCCCACTCATCAAAAATAGGCAGATACTGTTTATGCGGTATCCCTTTGGCCTCGGCAATAGCAGCCCATGTTTTCCAGCTCTGCTTGTGCTCCTTCTGGAGTTCCTCCAAGGTCTTGAGGAATTCCGGGTTAATCTCGGGAGTTACGGTCTTGGTTGCTTCTTCAATCCAGTAAACTGCAGCGTTTATGAATTCTTCATAGGGACTCGTTTCTAAAGCTTTAGCGCCCTTCATATAACCTGGTATTTCAGCAGCTGGAGTTGGTAAGTTTTGAGGTACGAGACTAAACACTCCAAAATTGTATTCTTTAAATTCGAGCACCTGGTACATGACTTCGACATACATATGGTGCGTAAATGCACCAATCATAGCCCCGTAGGCATCGCGGTTTACAAGATAAGCCGCATGCGGATCTGTTTCAGGGTCTTTTTTGATAACATCGGCAAACTTTGCGCGATAGCCATCCACAATAAACGCACTGGCCTCGGGGTAATCAATAAGATGTTGCGCGAGACTTTGGCGAAGTTCGTCCATATGTCGTTTTTCGACTTCTGGTTCGAGTTCTCCCTCGGTAAACGGACAGAATTGTTCCATACAAATAGCACTTAGAAAATTTGTATTATTATACAAGAAAAGTATTGATTAGTAAACTATTTGCTGGTAGCCGCTTTGATAAGTCCGTCAAATAGCGGATGCGGCCGATGTGGACGTGACTTGAATTCTGGATGCGCTTGGGTGGCAATAAAGAATGGGTGACCGCGGTGTTCGATCATTTCTACCAATGTGCCATCTGGCGACACGCCGCTCAAGACTAAGCCAGCATCTTCTAGGTAGCTACGATAAGCTTGATTCACTTCATAACGGTGGCGGTGGCGCTCTACAACTTCGTGTGCGCCGTATAGTTTTTCCGCCAACGAGCCTTTTTGCAACACGCACGTGTAATCACCGAGGCGCATGGTGCCGCCGGTCGCTTCTTTACCTTTTTGTTCGGACATAATGTAGACAACTTGGTGCTTGGCGTTCGGATCAACCTCGCCAGTCGTTGCATCTTTCAAACCACTCTTGCGGGCGGCTGCAATAACAGCCATCTGCAAGCCAAGGCACAGACCAAGGTATGGAATATTATGCTCCATGGCGTACGCGGCAGCTTTAATTTTGCCTTCGATACCGCGCGAGCCAAAGCCGCCAGGCACCACGATGCCATCGAAAGCATCGAGAATCTCGGCACCCTGTTCTTCCAGCTTTTCGGCATCTACCCAAGTGGTTTGTAGCTGGACATTATTTGCCCACGCTGCGCTTTTGAGCGCTTCCATCACTGAAAAGTACGTATCTTCGTTGTCTAGGTATTTTGCGACTATGCCGATGTGCACAGTCTTTGGATATTCGGCCGTGGCTGCCGCAACGACTTCGCGCCATTCTTTCATGTTAGCTTTGCGCGCCTTCATGCCGAATTTGCGTAGAATCAAATCGCCAACGTGATGCTCTTCGAGCGTCAGCGGCACTTGGTACACTGTGCGAGCGTTTGGCAGTTGGATAACGGCTTCGCGCGGCACGCCACCATACATGCTTAGTTTTGCTACGATGTTATCTTTTGCGGCACTTTCGGTTCGCACCAAAAGTAAATCTGGCACGATTCCTAAACCGCGCAGGTCGCGGACTGCGTTTTGCGCTGGCTTGGTTTTGAATTCTTTGCTGGTGCCAAGATACGGCACATACACAACATGCGCAAAGGCGCAGCGGCCAGGAAAACGGGCAGCCATTTCGCGGATAGCTTCCATAAAGGCCAGACCTTCGTAGTCACCCACGGTGCCGCCAATTTCAACGATGTGTATGTCACTCCCCGCGCCTGCTTCGATAATTGCTTGTTGGATTGCATCGGTAAAATGCGGTACCAATTGGACCGTTTTACCCAAAAACTTGCCGCCGCGCTCGTCGGCAATAAGCTGACGTAGTAATCGACCGGCCATGGTTGAACTGGCCTGAGTCAGTTCAATGTCTAAGAATCGTTCGTAGTGGCCAAGGTCTAAATCGGTTTCGGCACCATCTTTCGTCACAAAGCACTCGCCGTGTTCGGCGGGGTTTAGCGTACCGGCGTCGACATTAAGGTAAGGGTCACATTTTTGGATGGTTACCTTAATTCCGCGGGCCTTCAAAACGGCGCCTAACGACGCCGCGGTGATTCCTTTTCCGAGTCCAGAAAGAACTCCACCAGTAACAAAAACATAGTGCGTCGCTTTATGGCGCTCCATGTGAGGTAATTATAACAGTTAGCCTCGGGAAAACTAGTCTAAATTTTAGGAGTTGTTTTGACCATCTTCTCTTCGCTGACGGCCTTTTTCCTCGTACATCGCCGAGTCGGCCTGTCGGATCATTTCATCGCCGCTTAATTCTGTGCCGCGAAGGAATATAGCCACACCTTTTGTGATGCGAAGTTCTGGTTCTTCTTCCCCAAGATGTTGATTGTGCCAACCAATGTTTTCATCAATCTTATTAGTAACTTCTGCAGCAACCCGTTCTGCCTCTGTGCCTCTAGTAATCGGCAAGACAATGAGAAATTCATCGCCATGCAGACGCCCAAAAACGTCTTCTTCACGCAGGGCTATAAGAGTGTTGGCTGCGAAATGCCATAGCTTGCTATCGCCCATTTCGTGGCCAAAGGTATCGTTCACCTCTTTAAGCTTATATAAATCAATATAAATAACCACCACAGCTTCGGGGTCATTTTTACGTTTCGCCAATTTCATTTCCTGCACAATTTCATCTAGGCGACGCTGCGTAGCTGCCCTGGTTAGAGCATGCGTCAATAGATCTCTTTCGTTCTCTTCGCGCAGGCTTGCGTTTTCGTGTCGCAAACGCTTAGCCAACCTTGCCTGCTCAACCACCGCTCGCAGGGCCTCGATGCTTAGGGTCTTCTCCGTAATAACACCGAGTTCAACCGCTCGCTCAGCCGCAGCAATAGCTTCTTCTAAAAAATCTTCTCTTTCAGTCATAGTAAACTCGGTGAACGAAATAAATATACACCTGGTTGGTGTATATGTAAAACGATTTTTTGCGCCTATTCGCTGCGCAGGGCGTCGATTGGGTTTAGGCGTGATGCTTTGATGGCCGGTAATGTGCCGGCAAGGAAGGCAATAACCATGATCAGGCCAATCACAAACGCGGCGCCGAGTGGTGTCACTACCAGGAGTACAAATCCTTCAAAATCTTTTAAGAATGTCTGCGTGGCGAATTGGTTTACAAAGATGCTCACACCCCAAGCCGCACCAACCGCAATCAACGATCCCCAAAAACCAACTAGCACGGCTTCGATTGCAAACAGTGCAAATACCTTGCCACGGCGCATACCGAGCGCTTTCATAAGGCCAATTTCGTGCGTGCGTTCGTACACGCTCATAAGTAGCGTGTTAATAATGCCGAACGCTGCGGCAATGAGGGCGATGACGCCCACAACGTTCAAAGCCGCTGTGATGGCAGTGATTACCGTAATAACCGTTCCAATGCGTTCTTTTACCGAAAGTGCCGTGTAATTGCCGGTAGATTGCAAGCGCTCTTTGAGCACCGACTCATCTGTTTCGTCGGTTGCGTTCTTGATTTTTACAAGCACAGCAAAAAAGCGGTTGCTTTGGCCTTGGGCTGCCGCAATTTCTTCTACCACATCGTCGCTTACAAACAGTTGCCCTTCGGTCACGAAGGATTTGCGCATGACACCCACTACGGTGACTTCCTTTTCTAACACCTGCTGGCGCGCATTTTTATAGGCGAGGTAGGCCTTTTTGCCAACCGCATCCTGCGCATCGTTAAACCCAAGCGGCTCTAAATAATGTTCGGGTAGTATAGCGCTACTGCCACCGTTATCTTGCAGTAAGCGGCCAGCTGCTAGGTCTAAATTAAGATAAATATTCTGAGTTAGCTGCGGCACCTGGTACTTTTTACTGTCCTCGGCGCGAATGTACTCAGCGCCAACATTGTAAAATGGCTCGGCTTTTTCGACACCTTCGACCTTCTGCAGTTTATCGACATCACTCCGTGCCATTGTTGAAGTAAGAATATCGCGGAAGGTGCTCTGTTTTTTGTCTGGGTCATACTCCTTCAACTCGCCTGTGCCGGCAAATGGATTCACATCAGTTTTTGGTACGACATGGAACACGCCGGGCACACTTACGTTACCGAGTTGGCGTTCCAAATATTCGCGCGCACCAGTGTTCAGCGCGGTGGTGAGCGTTAGTGTAAACGCGCCCACAAAAATCGCCAAAATCGTCAATAAAGTACGTAGTTTTGAACGCGTGAGATTGCGGTTGGCGGTTAGAATGACGTCGAGAAATTTCATGCTGGCGCCTTTTCGCTTAAGCGGCCATCTTTCATGTACAAGCGGCGTTTGCAGCGACCAGCCAGGTCTTCGTCGTGGGTGACAATAACTAAGGAAATTCCTTTTTCGCGATTGAGTCGAAACAGCAAGTCTTCGACCAGCCTACCGTTTTCGGAATCCAGGTTACCAGTTGGCTCGTCCGCAAAAATAACGTCCGGCTCCATGACGATTGCCCGGGCAATTGCCACGCGTTGCTTTTGGCCGCCCGAAAGGTCGGTAGCTCGGTTATTAACTTTGTCGATCAGATCCACTTCGGCTAATGCCGACATCGCTCGCTGTTTGCGTGCTCGCCGGCCAACGCCAGCAATTTTAAGCGGCAGCATAACGTTTTCAAGCACGGTTTCGCGGCCGTTCAAAAAGAATTGCTGAAAGATAAACCCAAAGCTGCGCGAGCGCAAGCGATCGAGCTTATTTGCACTTAACCTTTCGTACGGTTTTTCATCGAACGAAACCGTACCAGAATTTGCGCGGTCCAACGCCGCCAGCACATGCATCAGCGTCGATTTACCCGAGCCAGACTTGCCCAGAATCGCCACGCTCTCGCCCTTTTTTATACGGAGCGACACGCGGTCAAGCGCTACAAAAGCATTTTCGCTCTTGCCGTAGATTTTTGTTACTTCCCGCGCTTCCAGAATCATAATCTCATTCTATCAGGCCATCGACGCCCAACGCAGACATTTTCGCACTTGCGTTGCGCAGTTGCTCGAGCCGGCTTACGTTCGGGTCGTCATCGCGCCGATCCACGAAGATCATTCCCCGAGCAATATTCGGATGAACTTTTTCAATTTCTTCATACATCATCTTCACCAAACGACGATAGCCTGGATGCCCCGCCGGCTGCGTTCGGAGTTCGATAAAGTGGAAGGCTTCGCGAGCGTTCATAGTCACCTTCCAGCGCATATTATTGCCAAGCAGCGTCGCATATTGAGCTTCAATGTCGTGATCAGCACCCATCAGCTGGTCATAAAGACTCTTAGCAATATCGTGAGTTTCATGATACAAACTCTCGTAACCCGCTGCTTTTACGTCTTCGGGGATTGCATAGCCAAGCTCATGATTAAGCGATTGCCATTCAAGTGCATCCACCATTCTGTGCCGTTGCAAGTCGCGGAAGCTCCCATAATCACAAACCAGATCAAACGTATAATGAGGAACTTCGAGTGCTCGTCCTGGTTTATGGCGGCGGTTCGTTCGCTCGCCATAATACAGCAACATTGCCTCTGTTAGTTCATCATCACTCCAAGTTTCAAGCTGCTTCTTGATCTCATCCAAGCCAAGCGACGTTTGGCCGTAGAGCATGTGCGCAACAACTTCTGTTTCGTCGTGTGGCGTGTAATCGAGCAGTTTCGCCGAGAAACCTTCTGATTCTCGCTCGACTGCAACTAATTTGCGTGCTAAGCGCGCCATATTCTGTCGTGTTGTACGCTTATGCTCAACCGTCGCAAGACCACGATTTTCCAGGTCTGTCCGTTCAAAAAATATACCGTGTTGTTTACGAACTTCGGTCAAGATCTCACGACCTGCCTGCTGAGCCTCCGGTAGTCCCTGACTGAGGAGGTTCATAATCATATTGTCGATAGCCTGCGCCGACCCAACAATACCGACGGTCGAAGCGGTAGCTACTGGAAGTAAACCGCGCGCTGCATCGCAAGCCTTGCCGCGTGTTGCAATACGCCAAGCTACGTCACGCTGGTCTTCCGGCGTTGAATCATGTTCACTGTAGTGTTCAAACATGTTGCGCACTAAGGTCGAGTAATTATCGAAGATTTTGTCCATACCTTTTTCGTACTGCGTTTTAACTTCTGGCGCAAAATGCTCTGGCGTGTGGTATCGATAACGGCCATTTACTTTTTCATCAAAGAAAATATAACGAGTAGATTGTTCCAAATAAGCGGCAATCCTACCCCATTCCAGGTGTTTTGTAAGAAGGTTTGAGGCGTTCTCAACTACAAGTGGCACCGTTGAGAGCTGCTGTACAGAATCATCACCAAACTGAGTTACAACGCGGTGCAACAGACCTTTTTCTTGGCCAGCCTGACCGGCAAATTCTTTTAGTAAGAGGGTGCGCAAATCACCGCCAAATCGACTTAGGCGCGCCATCGCTGCAGCAACGATAACTGGGTCAATTTCATCTGTAAATCCATAAACATTCCCGTCGACATTCGTGACGGAGCGTTCAAGATATTCGCGACCTTTTTCGGTTGGCCGAAGTCCTCGATCGTCTTGCGTTATATAAGAATTGACCTGCTCGGCCATGTCCCCTCCTTCAAGTTTTGGTCTAACTAGCTCCCAACCTTACAGTAATTATAAGGTAGATCGCGGGCCGAACAAGCGTAAGTTTTACGTCAAACTAGCTTTTCTATTTTGTCCAGAACATTGCGCCAGTGCTCGCGCATGGCTTCGCGTTCTTCAGCGTTTGCTAGCTTCTCGTGATGGAACCTTATCGATGCGCCCGTATTTGTAGGTAAGACATAGATCTGCAACGTCGAACTATGATCCCAGTCTTTTGGCTGCCACGTCAAACGTAGGCGCTCGCCAAGCGTGTAGCTGCGGATTTCCCCGTGCGTACCATCGGCAGTTTCGTATGCCTCACCCTTCGCAAAATGAAAGTCTTCACCAAGCGCACCAAGCCAAACGCTAAGTCCTGGCTCAGTCAAAAGCAGTTGCCAAGCTTGGTCGACCGACACATCAAATGTTTTTTGCACGCCAATTTCAAAACCGGCATCTTTAGTTTGGCCAACCACGCGGCGGCCGCGGGCATATTCATACCCCACCGTCACCTGCTGGCACCACCAGCCATTGTCGATATAACCCTTTTCATAAAGCATGCTGGCGATTTCTTTATGCGTCATTTTATCAGCGCCCAGCGCATCCAACATCTCGCACCATTCCTGCCAGCCCTTACTCGTCGCCTTCTCTACCGCTTCGGTAGACGTACCGTTTATTTTTGAGTAATCAATCATATTTTCATTATACTGCTCACATGACCATCATAAGCCTTAATGTCGCTGGCATGCCTTTGCCGCGTTACACCCATGCTCGACTTAGAGAGTTCTGTCGGCAAACCGAAAGACTTGATGCTGACGTACTTAATTTGCAAGAGGTTAACACGTACGCGCAACTGTTAACGCTGCGTCGCCACTTACCTTCTTTCCCTTACGTCGCTTTCAAACTTTCGATCATTGGACCACGAGCCGGGCTTGTAACCTTCTCGAAAACCCCCTTCCGGAACACATCTTTCTTCCCGCTCTTCCTTGCAACTCGCCGTTTTGGTAATGCAGCGACACTCGAAAGCTTGCGCAAAGGCGCGCTAGCAATTCAATTCGATAGTACGCTTGTCATAAACATCCACCTTAACCCAAACAAAGATGGCGATTGGTCAAACGGTAATCGTTTTTATCCTATTCACATAGCCCAGCTCGAAGCATTCTCGCAATTTTTCTCTCGATACAAAGACGTGCCGCTTATCATGAGTGGCGATTTTAACTTGGCAAAAGATTGTGACTTATATAAACAATTCCTGGAAGCAAACGCTTTGATTGATGCTTTTGGTGAAGACAATACTCCGACTTTTCACTCCGAATATCTCAGGCCAGACCGCAAGCCGCACCGCATCGACCATCTTTTAATTCGACATGCAAAAGCAGTTCAGAACGATCACTTATTCCGAGATCGTGTCAGACTCAGCAACAGCAGACGCTCCTTTATCTCTGATCATGTCGGGCTGCTTGGGAAAATCAAATTTTAGCCGTCAGCTCAGACAAGATCGAACTAGCTGATCGACCTGATGTAACTTGTTGGTAGTCCATACCGAAGTTTTCGACAACTTTATTGTTTATACTGTCATCGACTAAAAGGCTTCTGGATGGTTCTACACCGTATTGCGCGAAGAAATCTGCGAAGAATTTGCTGGTGCCGTCCGCGTGAGTTTCTTTTTTGAAGGCCTTGAGCGTGTGGGAATTAAGCACTTCGTCCACATGCGTATCGAGCTTTAGAGCAGGAACCGTCCAACGAGTAAACGTGTCCATGTTGTCAGTAGAAATCACTACCTTTGTGCCGTTTTGGCGCAGCTTACCTACTTGCTCCAAAATTCGCTCATCGATAAACTGCATTTGTTCGCAGCTTTTTTGCAAGCCTGTTAAAAGATTAGCGGAAGACATGTTCGTCAAGTCGGCGATAAACTCAACAGCTTCCTCGGCGCTCAGCTTACCGAGCATCCAGTCTTGTTTGATGTCATGCGAGTTTTCAAAAAAACGTTTTTGGATAAGATTGTAATCTTTTTGCCGCCGAGCATCCGCTGCCCAATGTCCCCAAAACCGCGACTTACTGAGTGTGCCTTCCCAATCTAAAAAAATAACGTCGTATTGCATATTTTCTTCTTGGCGGAGAGAGTGGGATTCGAACCCACGATCCCGATTGCTCGAGATACACGCTTTCCAAGCGTGCGCCTTCGGCCACTCGGCCACCTCTCCGTACGCTGGCTATTGTAGCAGACCAAAGCGCTATTGCTTTTGCGATGGGTATGAGCTACATACATATGCAAGGGTTTGTACATTTCAATAGGAAGGATTGTCCGGTGAACGACAACGACGCATGTGCTGCGGCGTGGCACATGCCTGCCGACACTCCGCGTTTTCCACTTGTATCCAAAGGTTTCAGCATCATTGCGGTCTGTCCGGCTGATAAAGGCTTCCACCATGTACTCCTTCCGCGCCGCTGGTCCGTTGCAGCAGGAATGATCCTCGATGGCGATAAGCGCGAGCGCGGCATCGTCGAACAGGACGACAATGTGCTACGCACCATCAAGCTGGCGGATTAGCCGCGAACCCTGACGGGTGGGTGGGGCTCCGTATGAGGCTGCCCCACCCACTTGACATCGTTGTGAAAAAAGGTCTGTTTTGGTTTTAGCGCGACTCCTATAATAGATGTAAAGCTTAATCGCCAGAGCCATGTATGCAGCCAGTAATCGAAATATTCGGACTCAGCAAACTCTTCGGGGTTGGCGACGCTACAACTGTCGCCCTCGATAACGTCACCCTCGCCATTGAACGAGGTGAATTTGTGGCGATCATGGGTCCTTCTGGCTCGGGCAAAACAACACTCATGAATATTCTAGGCCTGCTCGATACGCCGACCCACGGCGAATATTATTTAGATAGCAAATCGGTCGCCGAATTAAGCCAACGCCGCCGCGCCAAACTGCGTCGCGACCACATTGGCATGATATTCCAAAACTTTAACTTGCTGAGCCGCGCCACAGTCATCGAAAACGTCGCCCTCCCCCTTACCTATCGCGGCACCCTGCGCACCCGCAACCTCACCGAATCGAGCAAACTCCTTAAAACCTTCGGCCTCGACCAACGCGAATACTACATGCCCTACCAACTCAGCGGTGGTCAGCTCCAACGCGTGGCGATTGCCCGTGCGCTTGTGAACAAACCGGCGATTATCTTGGCAGACGAGCCCACCGGTAATCTCGACACCAAAAGCTCCGAAATTATTATGGAAGAATTGGCCGATATTCACCGCCGCGGCAATACCATTATTATGGTCACGCACAACCCAGATGTTGCGATTTACGCAGACCGCATTATCCAGATGGTTGACGGCCGGGTTGCCTCCGACAGCAAGCAACCCACCAAGGCAGAACGACTCAAGCGCCCACTTAGCACCTTCCGCAAAGCCTTGGAAGCAGCAGTAAAAGCCAACGAAGAATTTGCCGAAGCAACCGAGGCTATGGCGCGCGAAGAGGACGAGAAAAAAGAAACGCCAAAAAAACCTAAAGAAACGCCGGCCAAGAAAATTACCAAAAAGCGGAACACAAAACCGCGCACAACCAAAAAAACATCCAAAACCAAGAAAGGTAAATCGTAATGCTGCGTTGGCTCGGTGATATTAAAATTGCCATCAATAGTTTAAAGGCGACCAAAGTCCGCACTGCGCTAACAATCCTTGGTATTGTAATCGGTGTGGCTTCGGTGACGGTTGTACTGAGTCTTGGCGAGGGCGCAAAAAACACCATACGCGGCCAAATTAAACAACTGGGCGACAACATTCTGACTATTCGGCCCGGCAAGGCAACGCGCGATGCGTTTGGCAATATACTTAACTACAACTTTTTAGCTGCACTGGGTTCTTCTACCATCACCGAGCGCGACCTTAACACCGTCGCCCAAACCGAAGGCATAGCTAGCGCTGCGCCTTTCATGCTGGTAACAGGCAGCGTTGGCAACGGCGAACGGACGGCCGATAATAGCGTGATTGTCGCTACTAACGAAGATTGTTTAGAAGTCCTGGACCTCAGCATGGCGGCCGGCGAATTTGTAAACAATAAAACGACGCGCGAGACAGTGGTACTGGGCCGCGAACTCGCAATTGACCTACTCGGCACAGATGTCGGCATTGGCCAAACGGTATTTTTGCGCGGCAAGGAATTTACGGTTATTGGCATCCTGCGGCAATTTGAATCTTCGGCCACAATAAGTAACGTTTTTGATCTTAACAGAGCTGCGTTTATCCCGCTTGACGCCGGAAAAGGCTTCAACCAAGGCATTGCCCAGATCCAGCAAATTAACGCCCGGACCGACAATGGCCACAACATTAAAGATGTCGCCGGTAACCTGCATCAAAAATTACTCGCCAACCACACAAATGAAGAAGATTTTACGGTGCTCCGTCCCGAAGAAGCCCTAAAGCTAACCGATGACCTATTCCGCATTCTCACCGGTTTCACCAGCGCCATTGCCTCGATTTCAATAATTGTTGGCGGCATTGGCATCATGAATATCATGCTGGTCAGCGTCACCGAACGCACCCGCGAAATTGGCATCCGCAAAGCCGTTGGCGCGACAAACCGCCAGATCTTATCCCAGTTTATGATTGAAGCGTTAGTTATGAGTGTAGTCGGCGGCGTTTTGGGCATAGCCGCCGGTTACGGGCTGGCCTTCTTTGTCGGCACACTGCTTGGCTTTATGCCGGGTGTGACGTGGCAAATCATAGCGATCGCCCTTGCCGTATCGCTAGCCGTAGGTGTCATCTTTGGCGCCTGGCCAGCCATTAAAGCCGCTCGCAAGGATCCAATCGAAGCCTTGCGGTACTTCCAGTAATTAAACTACTTATTGAGTTCTGCTTTGAATTTTTCAACCAAATCTACCGGCGTCGGATTGACACCGTTTAAAATCGCCAAGTAAATACTAACAAAATCGCCTAATATTGCGCCCCAAAGCATTTGCTCGAGCGCCGTATTGCCGTGCAGTTCAATACGGGTAGCTTTTGGTCGCATACCCGAAAGGAGCCTATCTGTTATTGCAAACCGCTTGAGCACCTGAGGATGTTCGAAGCTCGAAACTAGGTCGAGTACGGCATAGGGCTTTTCGGTTGGATGCGAGCTCCAGCCAATAAATTCGTTGTGATTGAACTCGGGCAGCTCGTTAGCAAACGAAACGTTTTTAGCGTTTTCGTTAAAGCCGATTTTCCACTTGTAGCCAAGTGCGCCCATAATCGAACCGGCGTACACAATTGGTGTTTTGCCAGGTAATTCCTGCGCCAGCTGCTTTGCGTAGTTTTCTTTTTCTGGGACAGATGGCAACCAGCTTTTAAGCTCATCTTTTAGCCACTTAACCGTGCCCTCAAGCTCAGCCGATTTTCCTTCGACCAATTTATAGCTTTCAAGCAAGTGAACCAGTGCTTTTAGATTTGCCAGCACCGCCATACGTGGCTGAATGCCCTTGGAGTCTAGCTCTACATATGGTTGGCTATTTTCCTTAGCGGCATCGAGTAATTTACCGCCGCTGGCCAGCACCGCCACATGCGCACCTTTCGCCATTGCTTCCTGGTACGCACTGAGTGTTTCTTCGGTGTTGCCAGAGTAGCTCGAGGCGATCACCAGCGTAGTGGCGTTTACATACGCTGGCAGTTGATAGCGACGCACAATTTCAAATGGCACGGCCATATCGAGCCAATTCTTAGCCAAGCCTGCTGCAAGCGCAGAGCCACCCATGCCTGTAATCACAACACTTGTAATAACTTTTTTGCCGCCTGGCGTGTTCACCACCTCGGCCACATTCTTCAGTTGGTCTGGTTCGGTCGCAGCTACTCCAAGCGCATTTTGCGGATCACGTTGTTTAAGTACATTTGAATCATCGAGCATGCCGCCTCCTGATGTAATTTCCGTTATTATTCCCCACTCAACATGCTTATGATACCATTATGAATAAAGAAAGAGTAAACCAAAGGTAAGAGGTGGGAACATGGATGCCGATCAAAACCAACATCCTCCGATGAGCGGTGACGACGATTTAGCAAAAGCTTTGAGCGATAGCTTACAATACGAAGAGATGCCAATGCCAGGTGCCGATATTGGCGCCGGCGCTACCAGCGGCACTGCTGATGCCACGACCACTCCTACCCCACCTTCAGCCGACGACCTGCAGTTGCCTGAACCACCTGTTCCAACCGAGGAACCGGCTTCGCCAGAAGCACCCCAAGCGGGGCCAGAATCCGACAAGGACGAGCCACCAACGGTACATCACGCTCACGCCACTTCTCATAAAGCCAAGGATGAAAAAGACGAAGACGAAAAGGAAAAACCAAAAGAGACACCAGAAGCTCCTTCGCTACCCGCGCCTGCTCCTCTTCCGTCTACTGGCAATAAGGATCTCGACAAACTTAAACAATCCGCACTTGAAGAGCTTCGCCCACTGGTCGGCAAGTTAGACTTACCGCCGGAAGATAAGTTTGACACGCTACTGCTGATTATCCGCTCGACCGACGACCAAAGCTTGCTCGACGAAGCCCACCAAGCTGCTAAAAACATTGGCGACGAAACGCGACGCGCCCAAGCGCTGCTCGACATTGTTAAAGAAATCGATTACTTCGCAACCAAAAAGTAAATCGCCCTACTGCAAACCGCCCCGGTAAGTAAAATGCCAAGGGCGTTTTGGGTTCACTACAAATTCTTGCTCGCTCATAAGCCCAACTAGCAGATCACTGATGGTCTTTCTCTGGAATCTCATGCGCGAATACTCCCAGGAGGAAAGATGGTTCGTCATGCCGTATTCATTACTAAGGAGTGATACTTTTTGTGGCTCATCACCCTTGGGCAATTCATAAGTTACCCGTAGGTCAACCTCGCGACCGCTGACATGCGCCGCGGGATCCGTGTGACACCCACTCCCTAACATTCTTCCCCAATTCATAGCTATCGGGCTTTTCTCGCAAAATCGTGCAGCTTTTATCGCGTCTGCTATCTGTTGTTGTTCGTGCGGATAACGGTATCCGGCCATAACCCTAACGCGGAGCGGGTAGCTAAAACTGCCCACATGCTCATTCAATCGTATGCTCACATCGCGGAGCTGTTCATCAACGATACTCAGCCTCTCTTGCACAACTTTTGGCAGGGACACTGGATGCAAAAATTCTTCGGGCACTACTCCCTGCTGCACCAACCAGTCCTGCCCGCCCACTCCTAATGGGAGTTCGTTTTTAATTTCGGGGCGAAGGTCTTCCGGCAGTGGGCCAGTAAATGTTTCTGCGGTGGCCATTATTCGCGAATGTTAAGCAGATGGAGTTTTATACCAAGTACACCCCACTTAGTTTCTTGCTCTGAGGTGTAATACCGATGCATCTCTTTATGCAGCGCTTCTTTTGTATCGGAACCAAAATAACGCAGCGGGAAAGCGGCAAACAGTTGGTCGAAGGTCGGATAGCGAAGAACTCCAACTACTTTGGTTAGCAATTCCTCATTGGTGGTGCGGTTTGTAAACAGCATTAAATCGCCCAAACGAATTCGACGATGCGCATCATCATTTAAGCGCGGCTCGATAGCACGTTTACCGTTTTTCACCTTTACAAAAGTAGCATCAGAAACATGAGTGCAATGGGTCATGGTACTAGTGTAGCAGTTATAACCATTTCGTTATCTCAAAGAAAAACCCGCTCTTAGATTCAAGCGCTGCGTGGGCGGCCTCGGCAATACCAGGAGCGACTTCGGGATATATTTCCACCTCTTCGGCAGCCAGCCATTTGCCACGCAGACGCTCAGCATCCATCTTGCTTACGCCGCCCACAAAGATATGGCAAAAGATACTCGAAATTAGCTCATTTCCCTGGTACGTACGAAGATAGCCATCACCTTTGTGTGAAATATCCGCTCCCGTTAGCCCGAGTTTTTCCAAAAGTTCACGCTGCGCTGCTTCGCGTACGCCCGCGTCGTCCAAGTGCACCTTGCCTGACGGCAGCGTCAGCATGCCTATAAACGGCTGCTTTTCGCGGCGCATTAAGAAGATCCTTCCATCACTGCGCCGCAAGACGGTCATTGTCATGATCTTTGGCTGCTGACGCGGCTCGAATTTCGCCATGCTTATACGGTCCGCATAGCCCAGGCCGCGCGGTGAAAGCCTGTACTGTTTTTCGTTTTTTTCGATCAGGCCTTCTTTCAGCAGCACTTTTAGATGGTAGCTAAACAAATTACTGTCAGTGCGGGGCGGACGCAGCTGCGCAAAGCGGGCTGTGGCATTGGTAGTCAATATTTTTAGTATAAATCTCTGAATTTGATGCATCCTGTATCTATAATATCAAATTAATTTGAGTCAAAATAAACTATCTATTGTATATTTTCGCTCTTTTTTATAGTGAAGATGTAATTTTGGAGAAATGCTATGCCAAACACTATTATTTCGACCCCCGAATATGAGCCGCAACTGCCACTGGAGGTCGAGCGCAAATTTGTACCGCACGGGTTAAATATGGATCCGTGGTTGGAGCATGCCCGGCATATCGAGCAAATCTATACCAGTTGGCCAGAGGAAGACTGGTCGCTCCGCGTCCGCAAAACCAAAAGCGCGCAGCAGGTGAAGTACGAAGCAACATTAAAATCGCGGCCTGGCACACAGGGCAAGGCCCTCGTCCGCCAGGAAATAAACACGCCCATTTCCGAAGCAGCTTACAACTTCTACGCAGCCCAAAACCTACCGCGTTTGCAAAAACTACGCGCAACGCTAACCGAAGGCGTCACTATGGATTGGCTCGTGCATGAAGCCGGCACGCCACAGCCGTTTGTGCTTGAGGTCGAAGGCAACAACGAGGAGCAACTGGCATTTTTGGACGAATGCGAGGGCAGGCTTTCGGATGTATCCCGCAACCGAGAATACGATAACGAGTACCGCGCCCATCAACTATGGGCCACGCCTCAGGAATGCCCGCCCGCTGCACTAAACGACAGGCTCATTGCAACATTGGCAGATAAACTCAACACCGCAATTGCCACGCAACAGCGGCCAGTCATCGTAGGCATAAAAGGGCGAAGCGGCTCGGGTAAGTCGACCTTTGCCAGCACTTTGGCACAGCAGCTCGACATTGTATATGGTCTTAAAACTATGCATCTTTCAACCGACGATTACCACCGTGGCCAACGCTGGCTGTGCGATACGCACGGTGTTGAAAAATGGCAGAACTGGGACTCTCCCGCTGTGTATAACACTGCTGCGCTCGCATTTGATCTACGCCAGCACTTGGATTCTGGCCAACCAATAGCCCGGCGATACTTCGATTTTGCTTTGCAGGAACCGGTAGTAGAGGCTACCGAGCACGCTGCGGCACCAATTATCGTCATCGAAGGATTATTCCCCCACTCCCCAGATTTGGATGGGCTCGTCAACCATCTTGTAGAAGTACCGACGCCGCTTGCCACCTCAATTGGCCGGCGTATTACGCGCGACATGCAAAGCCGTCTCAATAGTTCTTTGGGCGGTGCTGAGGCAATTTTACGATATCAAATGGAAATCGCCGAACCGACTTACCAGGCTAATAACGTTCAAGCAAAGGAGTAAACCATGGAAAAACATAACCCTGAACAACAAGAAGCACGCACTGACTTGCACGACGTCACCGCCGAAACACTCCGGCAGCTCCAAGAGCTACTGGCTAGCGGCCAACCTTTCACAACCAAGGTTGAGGGCTTACATATAGAGGATGCCCAAAAACAGGCAAGTTACGCAATACACTACAATGACTGTAGTTATACCCGGCCCAGCCGGCATCAAACAGAAGTAAAACAGCCAGCAACCGTACGAGAGATACAGTCGACGGGCGAAGAAATTATGTTCGAACTATGGCTGCCACTAGTGGAGACTACCGCTTCCGCGAGGTACTCTGCTGCTGAAATTACCGATCCAAGCGAATCTATACGTTTCTGGATGAAAACCGAGGCGCCGATGCCAGAATCTACCCACGAACAAGTGGTTGAGGTGCTGCAGGAATATTTGGACGGCCAAAAGATTATGCTCGGTTTATCCACCGACAAGCTTTTTGACCCTCGCCTACAGCTACACGCCACAGCTAAAGACCCGCTTAAGCATCCCGTCACCGTAGAAACAACAAACGCGTACCGACCCACAGAACCGCTTCATAACACGACTGTCACAGGAATTAATATTTGCCAGGCGGAGGATGGCGTAAAAATCCAGATCCTAGATGACTCTTGGAGACACAAGCAAACTGACTGGGTACCATTTGAGGACGTGGCATTCGAGCTTCGCGAGCGCCCCGATGCAGCTGAGTATCTCATGCAATATGCCGCCGAACGATTCCTTGCCCTGGAGCAAAGTGGTATCGAAGACACGGCCGCGACCGACACGTTAATGCAGCAGTTTCGCGAAAGTTTGCAATTAAACGAAGAGACGTACTATGTGATCGCCACACGCGACGATAAATATGCACAGCCGGTCGCCGGGCTAACAGAAACAGGTAGCATTGCAGCGCTTGCGAACATCTACCCGCCGCGCTATGGCCAGGTCTATCTGCAATGTGACAACATTGTGCACACTGCCGGGAAAATTTGGCTAGTTGATACGGCAGCCAAGATAGCCACGCCGCTGACACGGGCAGCTTTTACAAAGGAAACTGACCACTACGACGACAAAATCATCAAGCAACTACCAGAGGTAACCGTTAGAGTGCAGCAGAATTAAAGCGGCTAGAGTTGGTCGGAAGCAGCCGAAGCTAACTCCATGGCCGCGTGGATCGCCGTTATAGCAAACGTGCCCTGGGTGGCTGCGGTAAATAGCTTATCTTTCATTGGAGGAGTTGGCCGTTCTTGCTCTGTGTGCTGTTTGGTTGCAACACGAGTCGCCAAAGTAGAATCTTCTGCCGTATGGATATCGCTACTGGTTTCTGATGCGAGTTGATACGCCTCAGCCGCATCGGCTTTTTCGTACAACTTACGTGAAAGTGTAGCTTGGCTACGTACAAACGAAGCTTGTGCCAAAGCGTAAATTCCATCGTAAACTGCTTCGGCCGTATCAATAGGTCCGCCATTTTTTGCATTAGCTATATGAATAACTGCAGTTGCTACCCCCCCAAGCATATAAAGTACGTGTTGCCGAGAAAAACGGCGTAGACTTTCGGCTAATTCGCGCGTTCTGCTGAAGTCACCTGCTTTTGCAGCAGCTTTACCAAGCTTATAGTCATGTCCAACATCTGTTCGGCCAATACAAGGTACTCTACCGGCTATCGTCAGAACCGGGTCTTTGTCAGTCATGTTTGACTCCCGTAATTTTTATGGTATTACTTTAACATACACATACCCTACAAACAAATGAAAAAGCCACGCCGCTGGGTGCGACGTGGCCGATCTGCCATAGAGGTTAGAGCTTATGGTAACGCTGCAGTATCTCTGCAGTCCGCGGGTCTATCTCGTTGACGGTTTTTTCCAGTGCCTGCAGCTTCTCTCTCAGTGCCGATACTTCGGCTTCATACTCATCGGCCAACTCCACTGCGGCGTCTCGTTCAGCTTTGTAGTGTGCTGCGCGTTTCTCTGCTTCGGCAAGCTTCTTCTCTAGGTCAGAAATGATACTTGCAAGTTTTTCCCGAGCTGCCAATCCGGGGGGTTCTGGTTCTTGAGGAGTCGCTTCTTCGAGCACTTCCGCTCCAGGATCATCATCCGGCTCGGGCTTATCGGCCTGTCGGCGCTTTTCAGGGGGGATGAATTCCGCACTCATCAAATGTTTCCCTTCCCAGCTAAGCTTAGCCTCCCCAGTTCTTTCCAAATGTTCGAGAGCCCTGAGCGTTTCTTCCGACTCCCCTTTATGCCCTATACCCTGCGCAATGCGAGCAACTAAATTGCGTCTAACGGTAGATTCCACGCCCCTCTGCTGCAAATAGTTCCGCACTGGGTTTGTAAGCCGCGGCGCCACTCGCTCTGCCCTCCTTCGGGATAGACCTCCATGACAATACCAAAAACCATACTGTCGCCGTTTGGCAGTTTTGTCAAACTTACTAAACAAAAACAGCCCTTTTAGCGGGCTGTTTTTTTATTTTAATTGAGATTCTGGAACTACATCATTCCCATACCGCCGGGCATGCCGCCGGCTGGCGCTGGGGCTTCCTTTTCGGGGATTTCTACCACGAGCGCACCCATTGTCATTGCAGTTGCAGCGATTGAAACTGCGTTTTGTACGGCTTCTTTGGTGACACGAGCTGGGTCAACGATACCCTTGGTCTTGAGGTCAACAAGCTTCTCTGAGTCGTTTACGTCAAACCCTTGGCCGGCCTTATTACTCTTCTTAATCGCATCAAACTTCACATCGGGGTTAATGCCTGCGTTATGCATTAGTTGATGGAATGGGGCAAGAAGAGCTGTCTTAAGGATCTGGCGGCCAGCGGTAATACTGTCTGTACCTTCGACTTTAATCGTTTTGCTCAGGTCAACAAGCGTGACACCACCACCAGCTACAATGCCTTCATCTAGCGCAGCTTTGGTTGCGGCCACGGCGTCATCGACGCGGAATTTCTTTTCTTCAATTTCGGTCTCGGTTGCGCCACCTACTTTGATGACAGCAACTTTGCCGCTCAGCGCAGCAGCGCGCTTTTCGTAGTTTTCTTTGTCGTACTCGCTAGTCGCACCGGTAGCTTGTGCACGGATTTGCTTAATGCGTGCTTCTGCCTCCAGCGGGTTGCCACCGCCTTCGATAATAGTGGTTTGATCTTTACCAACAATCACTTTGCGGGCAGAACCGGCCATGCTCAGATCAAAGCTTTCGAAGCTATGGCCTTGTTCTTCGGTAATAACCGTTGCGCCAGTCAGCACCGCGAGGTCTTGCAGCACTTCCTTGCGGCGATCGCCAAAGGCTGGAGCCTTCACGGCAACGGTGTTGAACACACCCTTGAGCTTGTTGAGCACTAGGGTTGTCAGTGCTTCGCCCTCGACATCTTCGGCAATCAGCACGAGGTCTTTCTTGCCGGTTTGCGCTAGTTTTTCGAGCACAGGCAGGAATTCTTGGATATTCGCAATTTTCTTGTCGGTAATAACGACTGCCGGTTTTTCGTAGACAGCTTCCATGCGGGCCGCGTCGCTAACCATGTAGGCACTCACAAAGCCGCGGTCCATAGTAAAGCCTTCTACGACTTCGCTCTCGAGGTGAAGACCCTGGCCTTCTTCTACGGTCACAACGCCGTCCTTGCCAACTTTGCTAATGACATCGGCAATCAGTTCACCAATTTCAGCATCGCCGGCACTAATGGTGGCAACTTCGGCTACTCGGGCTTTGTTGCTGCCGATATCTTCGGCCATGCCACTCAGTTTGGCCAGCACTTCGGCGCCAGCTTGTTCTACGCCTTTTCGCAGTTCCATCGGGTTGTGGCCAGCGGCAATGAGGCGGTTTGCTTCATTGAGGATGTTGTAGGTCAGCACAGTAACAGTGGTAGTACCGTCACCTGCAACGTCGTTCATTTTGTTGGCAGCTTGTTTGATAAGTTCGGCACCAACTTTGTAGCCAAGCGTGCTGTCATCGTCTTCTGGCAATTCAACACCTTTGGCAACTGTTACGCCATCGTGCGTTACCGTTGGACCACCGTAGCTTTTGCTAATTACTACGTTGCGTCCCTTTGGACCCATTGTTACTTTTACAGCATCGTAGAGTGCTTTGGCTCCGCCGAGCACGCGCTGGCGGGCGTCATCATCGTAAAAAACTTTTTTGGCCATGAAACTTTAACCTCCTAGTTACGCTACAGTAGCGAGAATGTCTTCTTCTTTAATAATCAGGTACTCGGTACCATCTACCTTGAGATCTGTCTGCGTGTACTCTTTGTAGATAACCTTATCGCCCGTTTTCAAACCCTTTACATCTGGGCCAACAGCCTTCACGACTGCTACAGACGATTTTTCCTTAGCGCTGTCTGGCAAGTAGAGACCAGAGGCGGTTTTGGCTTTTGTTTCTTCCTTAACCGCAACAACGCGGTCGGCAAGCGGCTTTATAGGTACGCTCATAATCTGACGTTTCCTCCTTTATAAAAGTCTTTTCAAGAACCCGCAGTGGCGGGGGTCGCCCTTTATATTAGCACTCAAAACGTACGAGTGCCAAGTCTTCCTTGTACAAAAATCCACACGACTGCGGTCGTGTTTTTAGTTCTCAATGACAGCCGTAACGTTGGCCACCAAGTCATCAAGCTCTTCTTTGGTCCGAGCCTCGGCGTTAAGACGCAGGAGTGGCTCCGTGTTGCTGCCGCGAACGTTGAACCATGAGCTTTCGTAATTAACGGTTAAGCCGTCGAGCGTATCTTGTTCGCCGTCGGTAAACGCAGCCAAGATTTTGGCGATTGCAGCATCTTTATCGGCAACCTCGAAGTTAGTTTCTGGAATAGACACATACTGCGTGCGGAATTCATCGGCCAGCTCGCTCAGTTTTTTGCCACTTTCGGCAAGCACCTGGATAGCAACCAAGGCGGCAATTAAACCAGAATCAGCGCAGAAGTTATCTTTAAAGTAGTAGTGCCCCGAGTGTTCGCCGGCAAATACGGCATCGTGCGTGCGCATGTCGGCTTTAATAAAGCTGTGGCCAACTTTTGTGCGCTTCGGGGTGCCACCATTGGCGGTAATTGTTTCTGGTGCCACGCGGCCACAGATGGCATTGTGCAAAATGGTCGCGCCAGGATTTTTGGAGAGGAAGTACTTTGCCAGGATAGCGGTCATGACGGTGCCGGAGAGCGCTTCACCCTTTTCGTCGATCAACACAGCGCGGTCGCCGTCGCCGTCGAATGCCACGCCAAAGTCACAGCCTTCTTCTTTGATTTTTTGCTGCAAATCCACCAGGTTCTTTGGCTCAAGCGGGTTTGCAATATGGTTTGGGAAGGTTCCATCAAGCTCGAAGTACATTGGCACGATTTTCAGCGGTACTTTTGGTTCGAGATGCGGAATAATCGCTCCGGCCATGCCGTTACCGGCATCGATTGCCACTTTGTAAGCAGGCCATTTCTTTGCCTTAACAAAACCGAGCGCATGTGTCACCCAGTCTTCAACCACGTCTTTTTGCTCGAGCTTACCCTCACCCAATGAGCTGTCGAATTCGTTTTTAGCAGCTAGGTCGCGAACGTCAGCCAAGCCAGTTTCGATGCCGATGGGTTTGGCCTCTTCTCGACAGAACTTAATACCGTTGTATTCGCCTGGGTTGTGACTGGCGGTAATCATAGCGCCACCGGCAAGCCCGTAGTGACCAACTGCAAAATAGATCATGTCAGATGTAACTTCGCCAATATCCCATACGTCTCGGCCTTGGGCGCGCAAGCCGGCAACCACAGCAGCCGCAAGTTCGGCAGAATCCGGTCGCATGTCACGCCCCACGGCAACAGCGCCCTCGCCTGGTAACCAGGTCGCAAGTGCACGGCCTATCCGTTGGCACACTTCAGCAGTTAACTCAGAACCCACCTTACCGCGCACATCGTACGCCTTGAAAATTTCGGTATTCACCTATAACCCTCCACGGTTTTTATGAACTGTGATTCATTATACGATATTGACTTTTTATTGTATTTATGGTATTTTGATACAACATTCGTACCTTACAAGGTTTGGAGGAGGTGAACCCAATGCCCGGAATCGTAACGTATAAAGTTACCGTGCCGGTGAGTTCTGCTGAAGTCGAGATGGAAGTGACCAACGCCCTTTTCGAGCGAAGATGGGTGACGCTCACCGCCAGGAATACCGAGACAGACGAAGTGCGTGAATTTGTGATCCGAATCACTGGACTTCATCCGTCAGAAGCCGACGCGAAGTGGAAAATTGTCGGTGTTGAGTACATCGGCGAGAACATGCGCACCGTCAACATCGACACCTACTACAACTATGAGCAAGACCGGCCAAGCGATGAGCCAGCTACACTCACAGTCGAGGAGGACTAACCGATGTCCAAGGCATTCACCCGCCGTTTCCACGCTGCCCGCCACCACGTGCAGGGAGTGAGCTACCGTGCTGTCTATGCGACAGCCGATGGCTCGGTGCACGAGCAGGTCGTGCTTATCACGGCCGGCGGAGACTTACACTCATACGTCCGTGACGCGCTAGGCGCAGTCGGGGAGTATCTGGTCGAGCAGATTGGCTTCCAAACCGCCGAGTAAGGTGCGAACAGCCCAGCCTTGCGCTGGGCTTTTGCATGTCAAAAACATGGTAGTCTAATAGCAAGATGTGGCAACAAGGTATTCCAGACGAACAATGGGACGTAGCGCTTTTTGCAGCCGGTGGACATTTTTTACAGAGTAGCCACTGGGCGGCATTTCAGTCAGCGCTTGGCAAACCAATCTTTTACGCCAGCGGTGATGGCTGGCAGTGTCTAGCTATTCTCGAGAAAAGTCGGACTGGTACTCGCCTCTATTGTCCTTACGGGCCCTATGCTAAAAATGCAGAAGCACTCAACCAGGCTTTGGCTGCGCTCAAGCAGCTTGCCAAAGCACAGTCGGCTCTGTTTGTGCGCATGGAACCCGTCGTTCCCATCGCCGAAGAAAAACTGCGCGCGCATGGGCTCAAGCCAGCGCTTAAAGATATTCAACCTCGCCTCACTTGGGTGAAGGATCTCACCCGCAGCGAAGACGAGCTGATGACCGAAATGTCGGCAACCAACCGCAACCTGCACCGCACCGCCATTAACAAAGGGCTCACCTTCCGCTCTACCCGCAATGTTGGAGATTTGCATGTATTTCTCGACATGATCCACGAAGTCGCTAAAAATACAGGGATGCAACCGCACCCAGACAGCTACTACGAGAAAATGGCCAGTAGTTTGATGCCGCGCGCCGCCATGACCATGTACATTGGCGAGCACGATGGCATGCCGGTTGCCAGCGCACTGGTCTTCGATAGCCCGAACACTCGCTACTATGCGCATGCCGGATCACGCACCGAAGCACGTAAGCTTCATCCTGGCACTCCACTGGTCAGCACGATGATCTTCGAAGCTAAAACAAACGGCCAAAAATTGTTCGATTTTTACGGCATTGCCCCACCCGACCAGCCTAATCACCCTTGGGCCGGCTTTTCGCGCTTTAAGCGATCGTTTGGCGGCGGCTACAAGGCATACCTTGGCACTTGGGAAATGCCCGTAAGCGTCACTTATCATCTGTACCGTGGTGCCTACAAAGCCAAAAAACTACTTCGCGGCAAATAGACCGCTTTGGATGAGTTCGTCGTCTACATCGTAAAAACGCGCCAGCGTAATAGCTGCTAAAGCCGCAACCAACGCCTCGGGTTCGGGCCGTGGAATATGGAATTCTACCTGTTCATCGTGTGTTTCGACCACGCAGGTAGTGCTATGGGTACCGTGCGTGTGCACAACCAGTCGAGTATCTGCCAAGTCGGCATCGCCATATGTTTGCACATCCGCCTTGCACGAACGCTCCAGCGCCACAAAGTCAGCGCCGTTTATATCGAGTACCGCCAGCTCTCGGGCCCGTGTGAGCAACTTTGTAACTGTCCTAAACTGTTCGGCCTGTAACGATGCAGCTGGTGCTTCGCATACGGCCACGGCAGCAATCGGCAAGCCCCACATCGCTCCTAGGCCAGTCGCGTGGGCCGGGACCGAGATAATCACAATGTCACACAGTTTTCGGCGCACGGCGGCGAGCTCTTTTTGCACCTCCCACTTGTGCCCTTTAGTCGGCGCGTGAAGCGTGGCCACCGTATGCCCGGCAGTTTTTAAGATCGCTCGGGTCATTGGCGTTAAAATGCCAGTTTCTCCAGTGGTTACGATAATCCGCGCGCCATACGCCGGCAAGCCATAGCGCACGGCAGCTGTTGCCGTGGCCGCCATGGTGTCGAGCTGCTTTAAGCGGCGACGCCAGTGCTCGCTTGCCGGTTTATCATCGTCCATAAAGAATTACCCTCCTAGGAGTTCCTCGATCTTCCCTTTATCATCCCAAGCCACACGTTCGGTACCGACCTGCCGGTACGGACGCGGCGCAGCAGAACAAATAACAATTGCGTCTCCTCTACGAGCAATACTGAGTGCTTTTTCGAAGGCGGCCATGCGGTCAGGGACTTCATCAAGCATTGCTTCGCCAGATGCGGCAAAAACGCCCTGCCGAAAGCCCTCGCGCACAGTTAGAGCGCTTTCGGTCGGTGCGTAGTCGCCGTCTGTTAGGACGATTCTATCAGCATACTTAGCAGCAATCTCGCCAATGACCGGCCGCCAATGGGCCGACTGTCCAAGCTGCCCACCCAAAACGACAATCACACGATTATGTGCGAAGTGCTTTAGCGTCTCGAGAATCTCGGCAATTCCTTCGGGCGTGCTCGAACTATCGAGCACCAGGTTAAACGGCCGTTCAATGCTAAGCTGCTCAAACTGGAACGGTATTTGCCTAATATTCGCAATGCCAGATTCGATGTGTTCGATCGAAACATGCAGCATATACGCTGCGGCAGCGGCCGCTACCACGCTGTAAATTGCCTGTTTGCCTGGGAGCTCTGTTGTTAAACTTACTCCAGTTTGATGATCTATGATGAGCTCTATCGAGCTGCCTTTGGGGTGCAGATGAACATTACGAATACGGCACTCTGCTTGCTGATGCGCCCCGTAGGTCATCCGCAATTCTTCCGCTTGATATTTGACCAGGTCGTCATAACAAGCATCGTCGTGGTTCAGTACAATATAGCGCGGTTGGCGCGACAAAATACGGCCGACCGCTGTTTTACGCGACATAACCGACGCTTGGTCAACGTGCGAATCACCGCAGCGACGCACTACAACCATGGTCAAAGGAACACCAACAAACTTATGCGCCGGAATACTTGCTGGCATTTCAATAAGCACATACCGGCATTTGCTTTTGTGCATTTGCGCCAGGAGTGCCTGTAATTTGTATGGTTCATCTAGAATGCCGGCTTGGTCACTGCCAGAGGCACGCTCGCCAGCTATTTCGACATAATTTTGCGTAATAACCCCGACGCGCTCGCCCGCAGCTTTTAGAATTTCGGCCAAAAAAGCTACAGTCGAAGAGCTGCCATCGCTCCCGGTGACTACAATTATCTGCAAGTGGCGTGTAGGCAAACCATGACTCCCTGCTGCCAACCATGCCGAAATTGCTGTTTTCACTCCTCCTCGTCTGCCTCTCTGCGGATGTTCAGCTTCGTGCATACACCACCAAAATACCTAACTTCATTTATTTTATCATCAGCGTCCAGTTTACGCTTATGAACGCTTGTTTGTCAGGAGTTCTTGTACTACTTGCGTATCGTTCCAGGGGAGGCGTTCACCCTTGATAACGCGGAATTGCTCGTGTCCCATACCCGTAATTGCCACTGTGTCGCCTTTGCGTGCCATTTTGAGCGCTTTGGCGACTGCTTCGCGGCGGTCGGCAATCTCAGTAGTTTTGTCTGCGCCACCGGCTTTTTCGATGCCCTTGCGGATATCGGCACGGATTGCATCGGGATCTTCATCATATGGTTCTTCATCGGTCAAAACAATGTGGTCAGCGAATTTTACTGCTATTTCCCCCATTTCGGGCCGCTTGGTCTTGTCGCGGTCGCCAGTAGCTCCGAACACTAAAATAAGTTGATCTTCAGTGAGATGCTTGAGCGTTTCCAACAGATTTTGCAACGCATCCGGCGTGTGCGCGTAGTCAACAATCACGTCGAACGTTTGGCCGGCATTGACTCGTTCCAGACGGCCTGGCACGTGCTCGAGCGCTTCAACACCCTTGGCTACGAGCGAAAGGTCAAGCTGCAGTACGTAGCCGACTGCAATTGCGGCCGCGGCATTGTATACATTAAATTTACCAGGTAGCTTCGTAGTGAACTCTACATCGCTTTCGTCATCAACTTTTAGCTTTACGTCACTGCCGTTTTTGTGCAGATGAACATCGTCAATTCGACACTCTGCCTCCGGCGAAGTACCGTAACTAAGCATGCGGTTCGAGACTGGAAAGGCTGCAAAATAATCAAACCAAGTATCATCACGGTTCAGGATCGTGAAACGCGGTCTTCGCGCAAATAGCTTGCCTTTGGCAGCTGCATAGGCATCCATTGTTTTGTGGTAATCAAGATGATCCTGGCTGAGGTTGGTCATAACGGCCACATCTACCGGAACACCCCAAAGTCTATGTTGCACAAGCGCCTGCGAGGTAACCTCTATCACCAAATATTCGCAACCCGCCTTCTTCATTCGAGCTAAAAGCGCCTGAACACGAAAGATGTCATCGACTGTGCGGTTGCTAGTGTTAGGCTCTAAATGATCACCAAAAGCGTAAAAAGCAGTCGTTAAAGCACCGACCTTATGCCCAGCGTGCTGCAACATCCGGGTAATCAAAGCGGCCGTGGTTGTTTTGCCATTTGTACCGGTCACCATAATCACCTGGGCGCCACGTGCCGGGAATCCGTATCGAATATTTGCGACTATTGCCACCAACAAATGGTAGAAGTTCGCTACTCGATAACGTAAGCCGCTGGGTAGCATCTTTTTGACTATCGTCTTTACATTCATATTGATATCTTACTCAAAATTGCGTTTGGACGCGACATTGCGTACACTACCTCTGTAATGATTATCTTGGGGATTGAAACAAGTTGTGACGAAACTTCTGCAGCCGTCGTCCGCGATGGGCACGAATTGCTGAGCAATGTCGTGCAAAGCCAAATCGACATCCACAAAGCATTTGGCGGTGTGGTGCCTGAAGTTGCGGCCCGCAGCCACATTGAAGTTATGTTGCCCGTCGTCGATGAAGCGCTAAAAGAAGCGAACGTTAACTGGGATGACATCGACGGTATTGGCGTCACGTACGCGCCTGGCCTGATTGGCTCTTTGTTGATTGGTGCGCTCACCGCCCGCACGCTGGCGATTGTTAAAAGTAAGCCACTCTACCCTGTTCATCACGTCGAAGGACATGTGTATGCCAATTTCTTAATTGACCCGCAGCCTAAATTCCCTATGCTGGCCCTTATCGTGAGCGGTGGCCACAGTCAGCTCGTACTCTTCCGTGACCACGGCGACTACACACTGCTGGGCCAGACCCAGGATGATGCTGTCGGCGAAGCCTTCGACAAGGTGGCAAAAGTTATCGGACTCCCCTACCCGGGCGGTCCGTCAATTGCCAAATTCGCCGAACAAGGCGATCCGCACGCCATCAAATTCCCCAAAGCTAAAATGCCCGGCAAGTACGACTTTAGCTTTTCGGGCCTTAAAACGGCCGTGCTGCGCCAAGCACAAGCATTATGTGGCAAATCACACGACTTTCCTTCCACCCAGCTTGCAGCGCTTCTCACGGCCTCACAACGCAATAATATTGCCGCGAGCTTCCAGCACATCGCCATCGAAACGTTAGTCGACAAAACCATGCTGGCCTACCAGGACTACTCCCCTGCTTCGGTAGTTATCGCCGGTGGCGTTGCCGCTAACCAGGAGCTGCGCCGCCAACTAAAAGAGCGGCTGCCGATCGAAATCAACTATGCCGCTCCTTCGCTCTGTACCGACAACGCCGCCATGATCGCTACCCTCGCCTATTACCAGGCAAAACGCAGCGAGCCAGCCGACCCCTATTCGCTGGAGGTTATCCCGAGTCTTTCGATGTAACTTCCCTACTCTGAATAGGGGATACTCTTAAAGTCGAGGTATTTTTTAAAGCCTTCAGTAAAGTATTCCTGGGCTTCGCCACGTGCACACAAAAAGTCACGTTGGGCTTTTGCTTGGTCGTTCGGGTATTCAAACTTGTTGTCGTTTTCGGTGTCGCAGTAGCGCTCTAAACCTTCACGCACATACAAGCCATCAAAAGCGTTTGTCGTTGCCATGCTAACAAACACGACCAAGAAACCGATGTTAAGCACTATCGAAGCCGCAATTAGCAGCCGCTTCCACGAAAGGTGCCATTTGCCTGGTCCCAATAGTTTTGGTGATTTCGCTGCCATAAATGCATACCCCCTTTTATTTGGTTATACCACGAAACCCTTACGTACTCCATTCCCTATTTTGCCATAGCGGCCGTAACAGAGGGGACGTGTGGTATACTAGTTGCGAAAACAAGAAGCAACAAAATTCACATCAAGAATGTTTGTTGCCGAGGTGGGAAACTTCTGGTTTTAGGTTTGATTTTCGTGTGAAACTATTGGATAAAGATTTATGAAATTAGCAAAAACTTACGAGCCGCAAGCATACGAGCCGCGGATTTACCAATTGTGGGAAACAAGCAAGGCATTTTCGCCAAGCAAAGAAGGGGAGCGTGGCACCTTCAGTTTGGTGCTGCCACCACCAAACGCAAACGGTAACTTGCACGTGGGTCACGCCTTGGCTGTAGCGCTCGAAGACGTCCTGGCGCGCTATCACCGCTTGCAGGGGAAGGCGACCACTTTCTTGCCAGGCGCCGACCACGCCGGCTTCGAAACTTGGGTTGTTTTCGAGCGGCAACTCGAAAAACAGGGGAAATCTCGCTTCGATTTTTCACGTGCGCAACTTTACAGTATGGTCTGGGACTTTGTAGAAGCGCAGCGCGGTAACATGGAAATCCAGCTGCGCGAACTCGGCGCTAGTTTAGATTGGGATCACTTTACATTCACGCTCGACGAAAAAGTTATTAAAACCGCCTACGAAACGTTCAAAAAGCTATGGGACGATGGCCATATTTACCGAGGCGAACGCATTGTTAACTACTGTACCAAACACCACACTTCTTTTGCAGATATCGAAGTCGAGCACAAAGTAGAGAAGTCAAAACTGTGGCGCATTGCCTACACGCTGGTCGACAAAATTGGCGAAATCGAAGTAGCCACCACGCGTCCAGAGACCATGCTGGGCGATACCGCAATCGCTGTTAACCCCAACGATCCACGCTACAAGGAGCTTATCGGCAAACGCGCCTGGGTACCACTGACAAATCGTGAAATTCCAATCGTTGCCGACGAAGCAGTCGACCCGCAATTTGGAACAGGGGCAGTTAAAGTTACCCCGGCACACGACCCAACCGACTTCGAAATAGGGGAGCGCCACAACTTGCCGATCATCCAAGTCATCGGCTTCGACGGCAAAATGACCGAAGAAAGCCCTCCCCAGTTTGCGCATATCGATCACCTGGAAGCGCGCAAACGCGTTTTGGCCGCACTCGCTGCTGCAGAGCAGTTACGAGCCGAAGAGGACTACAGCCACACCGTCGGCCATTGCTACAAGTGCGGCACGGTTATTCAACCACTCATCAAAGACCAGTGGTTTCTAAAAGTTAAACCGCTTGCTGACAAAGCCGTTGCCGCCATCGAAAACGGTGACATCACCTTTACGCCAAAAGACAGGGGTAAAGTCCTCGTTAATTACCTCAAAAACCTGAAGGACTGGAACCTCAGTCGTCAGATCCCTTGGGGCATTCCAATTCCTGCGTTCCAAAGCGATCAGGACCACACTAAATGGATCTTTGACGAAAGGGTAGACCAACCGACAATCGAAGTCGACGGCGTCACCTATCACCGCGAAGAAGACACCTTCGACACCTGGTTTAGCTCTGGCCAGTGGCCGTTTATTACCACAGACTACCTCGAAAAAGGGGAGTTAAGCCGCTTTTATCCGCTCGACGTCATGGAAACCGGCTACGACATCTTATTCCCATGGGTTTCGCGCATGATAATGCTCGGCCTGTACCGCACTGGCGAAATACCGTTTAAGCACGTGTACCTACACGGTTTAGTACTCGATGAGCACAGCCAAAAAATGAGCAAGAGCAAGGGCAACGTTATTAACCCACAGGAGCTCGTTCAGGAGTACGGCTCTGATGCGCTGCGCATGGGCCTGCTAGCCAACAGGAGCGCCGGTGTTAGCCAGGCATTCTCAGTCGGCAGCGTGATTGCCGGCCGTAACTTTGCCAACAAACTCTGGAATATTGCTCGCTTCATAGAAGACAAGTTGGGCGAGAACTACAAAGATCGCGCGCCAAAGCCCGAAACTCCAGCCGACCACTGGATCCTACAGCGCCTCGATGCCGCAAGCGTAAAGATCGCCAAACTTATTGAGAGTTACCGCTTCGCCGAAGCTTATGAGCTGATGTACCACACTGTTTGGGATGACTTTGCCGACTGGTACATCGAAGCTAGCAAGATTAATCCGAACCCGTCGGTCATGGCATATGGGCTCGAGACAATCCTGACGATCGCGCATCCGTTTGCGCCGTTTGTAACCGAAACTATCTGGCAAACGCTAGAATGGGAGAAGAACCTGCTCATTACTGGTACATGGCCAAAAGGTCCCAAGTACGATGCACGCGCTGCCAAGCAGTTCGAGCAAATCAAAGAAATCGTCACCGAAGCGCGGTTTGTAACGGCTGATCTCGCAAAAGGGAAGCAACGATTAGTGTTTGTCGACGACGCCCTTATTGATAAACACGCCGAGCTTATTCGTCATCTGGCACAGCTCCAAGAAGTCCAAAAGATAGAGCAGGGTAGAGGCCTACGGCTCGCCGTTGCCAAGCACGAAGTCTGGCTCGATATCGACGCCAAAACCCTCCACGACCACCAGGCAAAACTGGAAAACCGGCTAGATGTTGCACGTGAAAGTATCAAGCGTCTCGAAGGCCGATTGGCCAACAAGGGCTACGTCAACAACGCGCCAGCCAAGGTTGTTAAGCAAACACACGAGCAGCTGACAGAACAAAAAACCATCGAGCAACGCCTAGTACGCGAGCTCGAGGTACTTGTGCCCAAGACCTAGCGATCCCCCTTGACTATTGTTGTATCTTGTGTTATACAAAAGATATACAGGAATAAGTCATGGAACGAACTACTCGCATACTACCACCCGAAGAAACCGAGCAGCCTAACTATTCGCCTGAAACGTTTGATGACGATGACATCGAGGTCTTTGAAAGTGTGGCACTTGCCGAAGAACCGAATCCAGGCCCATTCCCATTCTTCCACGGAATCGAGGCCCTAAGCCCCGAACAATACGACGAGCAACTATACCACCGCTTGTGCGAAGCGGGTTGCACGCTTGACAACGCTAGAGACGCTATCACGACCGATGCTGAGGCAATTGAGTGGTTAGAGCTAAAAAAGGCGGTAGTTGCCGTTAAAGGCCTGAGTATCGCCGACCCAGGCCTAAAAGTAACCGCGGTTATAGAAGTAGAGCGCGCTTCAAACGACTTTATGCGACGCATGGGCACACCGTGGGGCCCTCAGTAATCCTTCTTAAGCGCTAACGGCAGAGCGAACCAGTTCCCACCACGAATCAAACAGGTGATTGTGACGGTCGCGGCTTACCATGCTTTTCTTGTGAACACGTACCGAGCGCAGTGATCGCGGATCGGCATTCATAGGGTTGTCACCGCTTACTTTTACCAGCGAAGAAAAAGTTTGTTTATCCATGTGCGGGTGCAGATCAAAAGAAGCCTTACCGCCGGCTTCGCCGGGAGCTTTTTTAACTTCTATACTCGCCGGGTCTGCTGGTAGATTAACCAAATCTTTAACATGCGCACCACTCAAGATAACAGCCATGCAGAGCATAAGACTCAAAGCTGCTGAAAAATAGGTGGTGGGTAAGGTGTTCATATTTGTCAGGTTTTTGTTTTTATGACAATACAAACTTACATTAACATGCTTGAGCTTAAAAGTCAATTATATGTTAGTCGTGATGATATGGTTCGCCGCGGAGGATGGTGAAGGCACGATAGAGTTGTTCGGCCAAAACCAAGCGCACGAGTTGGTGGGGGAGTATCAGTTTGGAGAGTGCCCACACTTCGTCGGCACGGGAGCTCAGCTCGCTGGCAACTCCGTAGGCGCCGCCGATTATAAACACCACGCGGTTGGTGCCGCGCAGTTCGTGTTCGCCGAGTTCTTCGGCAAGTTGGCGCGTGGACCACTGTTGGCCGCGCTCATCTAGCAGCACCACATAATCGTCGGATTTTATCTGGCTCATGAGAGCCGCGGTTTCCCGTTCTTTCTGCTCGTCGGATGACATGGTGGCATGGGGCGATGGTACAAATTGCCACTCAACCCTTGCGTAGCGCTGTAGGCGAGCCACATAATCATCAATCGCCGCAGCAAGTTTTGCATCATGCCGCTTGCCAATGGCTAAAAGAAGAATTTTCATTTGAAAGCTAACCGCTGGGCTACCTCTGCTAAGGCTTCGTGGTCTGGCTCAACGTCCATGCGCTGTTTCGCCCAAAAATCGGCTGCCGTGCGACAGGGGATAATATGCACATGTGAGTGCGGCACATCAAAGCCTTCAAGCTTCAAGCAAGCACGATATTCCGAACCGAACACTTCAACGGCGCGATGCATCACCTTCTTGACTGTTGTCATAAGAGCTACATAATCATCTTCGGAAAGATTTTCGAGCCGATCTACCTGCACCTTTGGCACCACAAGAGCGTGGCCAGGCTGCGCGGGATGAATATCTAAAAAAGCGAAGGTTTTGTCGTCCTCGTAAATCTTATGCGATGGAATCTCGCCTCTGATAATCTTCGTAAATATTGAATCCATACCTAAAGTATAGCAACTAGCATTGCCACCGTACTACCGAGCACAAGCAGCCCTACGCGGTGCCGCGCAAAGTAGTCGCGCTTAGCGCGCAGCAAACCCGCAGCACCGGCTACGGCAATCGCCAACAACAACCAGGGCACCAATACAAATGGGCCCGCACCTAAATGCTCTGCGGCCGCCAGCAGGGAATGCACGAAAGCAAACGGCACCGCTAACCACACCAGCATGTTGAGGTGCTTCCACCACTTGATGTGAGCGTAACTCCATTTGTTCGAAATAAGTGCTAAGCCTAAAAAGATGATCAGCGAGAGCGTACCTAAGATGATTTCCGGCCGCAATAAGTGTGCGCCGAGTACGAAGGCGTCAAAATACGCAAACGAAGACACAGTCGCATGCATCACCAGCCAAAATGTCGTCCAAAGCCCCAGCCACTTACCGAGCGGTGCGACCAGCATAAGTTTTGGCTGCCACCTATCCAGACGCTGTACCCCGAGTAGTCGTGGCGGTATTAACAACACTGCCAGTTCAAGTAACCCCACATAAGCTGCAATACGTGCAGCCAGGTGGAGGTCAATAAACGCCAACATCCCTAGCCAAACAAGTAAAGCGACATTAATGAAATGAAGCAAAGCAGCAGGACGTGACTTAATCTGCGATTTCATACTAGTAGTATGCCACAAAAATTGAAAAAGGCCCGCCGCTGGCAGCGACAGGCCTTCAGTAGAAGTTATGACCGAAGAGCGTGGTACCGGAGGCGCGTCGCCGAGAGTAGCCCAAGCAGTCCATACACCACAAGCGAAACGCCAAAAGCAGCGTACACCGAATACTGCTCCATCACAATGCCGAGAACACTGTTCATAATGACAAACAGCGTGAGCTGCACCGTGCTGAGCACCGACAATGCCGTTGCGTAGTCTCCCTTCACCTCCTTCGTCAGGTAATCACGCACAATCGGCAACTGCACTGCTCGGATGAAGAAGAACGCTAGCAACATCAGCAGCCCCCAGTAGCCCGGTAGCACCATCAGCGCGATGTAAGCCACGGCGCCCCAGCCCACCAAACTGGTGAGTGCGCCGGAACGTCCAAACACATTCTCGTAGGCATCGACCGTGAATGACAGCCCAGCGTAGACGAAATGGTATCCCGCCCACAACGCGGCATACCACAGCGGTGTGAGGCCGAGCGACTGGAAATAGGGTAGTGTGAGCCACACCATGGTCTGCGTTGTGCAGCCAATCACTGCGCCGTAGACCGCTAGCCACCGCACGTGCTTGTTACGGTATGCCGCCACAAGGTTAGTGCGAGTCGTCCGCCAGTGTTCAGCAAGCGACACCTTGAAACCACCAAGCGACGCTTTGGGTAGCTGACGTGCCTCGGTTGTTAGGACGGCCAGGATCAGCAGGACAATCGAACTAATTACCTGTACGCCCATGGCCGCACGCGGTCCGTTTTCGTCCAGGCCCAACACGAGGGCGAGCGCCGCAAGTGCAGCCGCGCCTTCGCCCAAACCGGCAAAAAAGACTCCACGCCGCTCGAACTTGAAGTACGGCTGCTTCTCGGTCTTTTCTCCCAGGCGATCGGTGCTTTCACGCGCCAACGCGCTATCTGCACCCCTCACAAAGGAAATACCGAGACCAAGCAGCACATGTGCGACCACCACCCATACAAACGAGTAGGTAACAGTCAACACACAGAACGCTAAGACATGCAACAACGCGCCAACGATCAACGCCTGTCGATGGCCAAACCGGTCGGCAAGTGCTCCAGTCGGAATCTCTGTCAGGATTAGCATACCCCAACTGAGCGACTGCAGCGCGTTAATTTGGGCTAAGTTTAGCCCGATCTCCTGATAGTACGCCAGCGAAACCGGCAGGTACACAAAGAAGAAAGAAGCTAACTTGAACGCTAGCAGCAACCGCAGGTTGCGCCGCAGTCCTTCAATGTTCACCGTGTCACATCCTTCGGTCAAAATGTAAAACTTCTCCTCACCTAGAGGCTGAGATATAGAACATCATAAATAGTTAGCTAAGTCAACTTATTAGATCTGGACCAATAGGCAAGCAAAGCTTCCTGCGACTTGCCAAGGGGTTACGCAAGGAAAACAGTTATCATGGCCCTCAGTTCGCATGAACCACACCGATAAGTGGTCGCGGCGTCTGTACAGAGAAGTTGGCAACCAACCGCTCGTTTCTGAATTCGTTAAAGAAGTTCGCCGCAGCGGTGAAGCACTCGCGCGTTGCTGTACAGCATTCCAAGCAGGGATGAGCAATTAGAACTAGCCTAAATCAAATGTCTGCATGACTATTTTGACAAGCCGAATGCAAGCGATATAAGCCCGGCAGCAATACCAATCACCGCCAAAACCTGGTACAGCAAAGTATTTTTCTGCCCTTTGTTTGCCTTATGGAAACCAAGCAGTAATGCACGCGCGCCAAATGCCATGCCAACTATACCCAATGGCCATAAAACGAGTAGAGAAATAACGCCGCCAACCGCAGCGGCTACAGCAAAACTTTTTAATTCTTTCGGTGCTTTGTCGGCTGATACTTTCGATAAAACTGTTTTCATACCACTATATTAAACGATAAGTGGTCCGATCCGGAGTAAATTCAGAATGCCATAACGCAAGCTACAAGAAAGTGTATGGCCTGATGAACGATATCTGAAAATGCCGTAAATAATAAGCGCGAGGCTATACACCACCCATCCCAGCAACAAATAGATTATTAGAGGGGTGCCGCCGCTATTTATATAGAGAATAGTGCCAGTGAGGCCAAAGAAGAGAAACAAAATATTTGTAAAAACCCCTACAAGGAGACTTCCTCGAAGCACCTCCTTATCTGCTACCCCGCATACACAAGCTTTATCGATTTTTTTAATCATTTCATCTCCTCAATAACCAGCTTAAAGCTTGGTTAAATAGATAGCCAATTCCTCCGCTCATTATATCTCTAACTAGTCTTTGTTGGCCTGCCTTGGTGGATACAGCCTTCCTGAAGCCGCTAATGGATATCGATCTACTTTTACCTCCGTAATACTTCGGTGTGGTTTTAGAGTAGTTACGCACTACCTTTATAGTTTTTGTAATCCGTCCATAAACTAAATCTGTCGCAGCGCTGACTGCCCCTTGCAGCACCAAATCGTTCCAGCTGTTGCCCCTATAGCGTGCTCCAGCCACCGTCACGCCCGTGCCTGCTCCTATTGCAAAAGCAGTTGCCACACCGCAAGCTCCGACTGTCGCTACTGTACAAGCGGCAATGCCGCCGACCGCAAGACCAACACCAATAGCTTCGCTATTTTGACCAACCCACTTCCAAGTCTTACTTGCCGCATCCTTAGTCCAATTAGCCGCATCGTCCCACCAAGCTTGGCCGCTCAGATCGTACATGTTTATTGGATCTGCAACATACAGGTAGTTATTTGGTGTGCCACCTTCCCCCGGATCTACTTGAGCAAAACGGCCAAGGGCAGGTAAGTAGACTCTGGCACCCATTTGGATGGGGGAGAGGGTTAGGGGTTTTTCGGATTGTTTTTGGTGTTGGCCTAGCCAGGCGTAAGTGGAGCCGGGTTGGGCGTTCAGGCTTTATTCAGGGGTCAACTGGACTTTTTTTTGAAGACACGTTGCCATAGAGACTTCTTCACGGGTAATGATGTGAGTCTTTTATATTCAGACTCAACCATCTGACGATTCTCGTCTATTTCAACTAATCTCGGCAGCCACATTATACCCTTTGTTGTGTGTGGCACCGTGTAGTAATCCTTTTCTCCAACCTCTCTATCGGGCTCAACGCGAAAGATCTTGCCACTGGGGTACTCCCATATTTGGTAATTACCTTCAGCGACATCCCCGTATTCATAGCCGTCAATGATTTGCTCAAGGTCGCCACTAAATTCAAACCCCTGGAACTCACCACCCCCTTTAGCAACTCTCTCGGCATGAATATATACTTTTTCCATCCCATATCCTTTTTCTAAAACCATTTTCTAAATGTTGTTTGCCATGGACGATGCTTTCTGCCACCCCACTTGTTCGATCATTCTCTGCAGAGCATGTCAGTGGATCTTTGCCTTTCGCTCAAGCATAAAAGAAGTCCAAACTTAATTTCTTCAGCTCGTGTATCTGCGAGTGATAAAATTTATTTATCTATCTCCACCATCTGCCATACTTTCGACCTATTTTTCCGGGTTAGCCTTGGTACCAAAAACTAGTCAATAAAATTAAGCCCCTCGGCCTTTGCGAAGGCTTCTATTCTTTCCTTGTTCTCTTGATCAACTTCGCCTATGGAATAGCTAATTCCTTTGAAATCAGCAGGGTATTCATTGTTGCTAACTATAGATTCATTGCTAGTAACTATTAGAATCTTCCGACCATCAGAGTCATAAACGACTGCTTTACCATTTAATACGTCAACTGGCTCGAAACTTTTTAAAATGCTGAGTAAACTGTGTGCAGATCCTTCTATATCTCCTTCCTCGTCTGTAAAAAAGTATGGTTCTCTGGTATTTACTGGGTTCATAACTATAGGACAATTAATTGGTCCAACGGCCTTCGGAGTCTAATTTGTGCTCGAATAGTTTTCCTTTGCTTCTGTCGAACCTTCCTCCGAACTCAGTATCAAATCCAAACACTAGTGAGATCTCGTTTTCATCAAAGCTATCTGCAAATACTTCTACTTGATGAGTTCGTCCACCATCATCCTCAGCAGTGTAGGTCAGTGGCTCTTTACCTTTCGCTAGAGCATAAAAGAACTCAAAACTTAGTTTTTTCAGTTCGTGCATCTGCGAGTTGTAGAATTTATCTATCTCCACCATTGTATCCTGCCTTTCGGACCCTTAACGCCATGTTTATATTTATACACTGGACCAAACGGTAATCTTATTGGTTGAGCTTTCTTTAAGTTAATCTGGATATGCCTCATCCATACTCTACCATTAATCCCTCTTTTGTTTGACCACGAGTGGTGAGGTTTATGAATCTGGATATTTTTTACGGATCTAATATTATTCCATGAATATTTTACTCCGCTCCATACTTTGCCACCAAGCCACTGTGCCCCTCTCCAAAGCTTGTCCGAGGCCCCGCTTATAACTCTGTAGCAAAACTCTGCGAACCTACTGGCGCAATTTCCATCCAAGTCTCGCTTGTTCACCGGATCCGGCGGATACACATAGTTGTTTTCTACACCACCTTCCACCGGATCAACTTGGGCGAAACGGCCAAGGGTAGGTAAGTAGACTCTGGCACCCATTTGGATGGGGGAGAGGGCGAATTCACTTTCGACCAACTTTTGATGTTGACCGACCCAGCCATAGGTCGTGCCCGTGGTATTTGATGGCATTGGAGTAAGTGGGTTGCCGAATGGATCGTACTTGAAAGTGGCGGTTTGAGCGCCGGTGGCGTCAACGGTAGCCATAACGTCACCATGTATGTTAGGAAGGGAGATGGTAAAGTTACCGCGAATGTTAAATGTAACACCGCCGGGGAGCTGCAGGATTTTCTCGATAACAGTGCCCTCTTCGTTACGAACAAAATCGTGCGTGTCGCTGGCGCCAGCAAAACCATACGAGTAATACTGCTGGGACGTCCAGTTCCAGTCGGCGATGTTGTCTCGGCCGCGTGTGATAATACGGCCCTGGACGTCGCGTATGTAATATTCGGCAAATCCGTTGCCGTTTGCGTCATATTGCTCGAGGCCAGTATTACGATCTGAGACGTCGTAAAGAAGATGAAGCGGTGTAGCGCCAGTACCGATAGCAATAGTATTACCGTGGGCGTCATACTGCGCACCGTTGACGAGCGAGTCAGAACTTGAGATCAGACGATCAGCTAAATCGTAACAATAGGTAGTAGTTACGCCATTGATAGTCTGGCTGGAACGATTAGAATTTCTGCCTGAATTGGCATTGTAAGCACCAATACAGCCGCTCGGTGTTCCAAAGCCGTAATTATACGTATTAGTGCCAAGGGCAGCGCTATCAAGCCGCCCTGCCTTGTCGTAAATATAGGATTTAGATATGCCAAGTTCTGTACCAGAGATGATCTGTCCCGATTGACTACGGATCACAGTATCAGTAAGGTGTACCGTACCATCACCAAGAGTGTAATCTAAGCCAGTAGTGCGACCCAATGAATCGCGAGTGATCGCTGCTGCCAATGAGCCTGCCGTAGGGTAGGCTACAGCATCAAGACGACCGTAAGCATCGTAGGACGGAACGGCATAAGTCGTACTATCCAACTTCTGCGCCGTGAGCCGATCATAGTTGTCGTAGGTAAATTCTTCCAATCCAAGTGGGCCAGTACGACTCTGGACTCGACCCAAGTCATCGTAAGTGGTTGTGGTTGTGTTGCCTTTGGCATCAGTGTAGCTAACTTTGTTACCGAGGAGGTCTACAGCGGTACTAATAGTACCGTGATTGTCCGCAGAGCTAACAACAAGTGGGTTGCCGCCCACTGCATAGTTATTAGTGATTGTGCGAGCAGGCTTGCCAGCACCTAATGATGGTATGGTAATTTGAACGATTCGCCCTCGTGTATCGTATATAGTACACGTCCAGGGATCGTTATTGTAGCGGGTTGCTACGTTGCGGCCGGTTTTATCGTATACGGTTTCAGTAGTGCGACCAGTTTGTGACCCCACACCGTCCGGATCCGCCTCTGTCTTAAGCTTCATCATTCCAGCCTGGTGTACAACGTCTGCTTCGGTAGTGCATGGGTTATCACGGGTTTCGGTTGCGTCGTAATACGCATAGTTGGTCGTCGTGCCGCCAGGAAGTATTTTGCTGGTTTGCCGCAAGAAACCACTGCCTAAAGCTTCGTAGGTACTAGCATTTGTAAGGTTTAACCCAGTCGGATCGAGCGTAGCGCTTTGTGGTAACCCAAGTTCCGGAGTAGAACCATAGTTTGTCTTCGATTCGACATTACCGATAGTTGAATCGAAGGTAGTCTGAGTAGTGGGCAAGTTATAGCCAGATGAGAGATAGCCCACCCAATGGTGTCCTGGGCCAGTTTTTCCTGGGCCGTTTAAGTGTAGGCTCACCGAGCCTGGCGAATTTACACTCGCATAGTCGAAGCGTAATCGATACACTTTGCCTGCTTCAAGAGCGCGGTCAGTACCCACACCGTCTACGGTATCGGTACGGCGGCTCCAGCGGTCGAATACTAGAACGTCATCAATCCAAAGCCTTGCAGCGTCATCGTGGAAGGCTGTGAAGTTAAAGGTGCCGGTCTGAGTTACCCGAAGCTTACCAGTTGCAGAGAAACCTACACCATCTGCACCTTCGCTTTTTGTGATTGGCGCTGTGATCATATCTTTGTTGAACGCGTAGGCACCCTCTGTCGAGCCAACACCCGTAGCGTGCAGACGCGCTGCCCCTAGAAAGCTACTTCCTTTAAAGTCGTACCAGGCAACTGCCGGCCCCCACATACCTTCATCGAACTTAGCTTCGCTATGTGGTACCTGGCTTATATAAGAGGTAGAAGGCGTGCGGTCGGAGCCAAACCAGCTAGCTGGAGCAGGACCGTAGGAGTGTATTGGACGATCGTCATCGTCATAAATAGTGGTACTCTTTAGTCCTGTGGGGGCTGTAGAAGAGAGTACAAGATCTTTAACTGCATGCCATTCGGTTGATGTAGCCAGGTTGGCTACATCAATACTTCTAGTCGTTCTGAACGTATTGTCGTACTCGACACGTTGACTAAAGCCATTCGGTTCAGGAGCGTTTACGATGTGTTTTTGTGTTGCGCCTACTAGATACTCGAAGGTATGGCTGGTCCTATTGGCCCCCGCCGTGCCTGCTGGCTGTGTAATACTAGCGGCCCGTCCGACAGCATCGTATGCAACCTGAGTCAGCACCGTTTCATCGTCGTTGCGAACTCCTGTGGCAATTGCATCATTTGCCAAACTATCACGAAAACTCACAATTCGGCCGAGCTCATCATACCCATAGTCGTTAATTTCGCCGCCGGGCCGTTCTATACGGCCTAGTTGCTCGTTTTTGTACCAAAATTTCGTTATCTGACCATCGCTTGTCTCCAAAGCACAAAGCATGTTAGTAGGAGGATTGGCATCAAAACCTGCGGGCGGATTGCTACAAAGTTGATCACCGCTGTAGTGTAAGGTGGCATAACGATCGGCTGAGATACCATCTACAATCTTCACGAGTCGAGAAGGCGAACCTGCATATTCGTACCGCAATGCGGCCGGTTTACGATCATCCAAGGGCGTAACGCTGGACTGCAGCGAGCCATCTATGCCAAAGATATAGGTGCGGCCATCGACATCCTGCAACGTATGAGTACCATCGGTATTTCGCACTAAGTAACCGTCCTCGTTAGTAGGCGGCTTATAGCCGCTGCCAGTCCAGGTGTATTCGTGCGTTTCACCAGTGGAATCTGTCAAAATAGCACTGTTCGAATTCACTCGAATACGGTCGTAATTGAGATTGCCATCCGGATCAATCGATAGGTTCCAACCTGCCGGCAATGCCGGCATTTTTGGTAATAACCATGCGGTGGGCACGACTTGTTCAGGTACAGCACCACGAACCCTTAAGTCAACGTAGGCAGCGCCACTTGCTTCAAAATACTCTACAGTTATGGGAACCGTTTGACCTGCGGTAAGATTCACCGTAGTTCCACCCCAACGACTACTTGAGCAGCAACCCCAATAATCGAATACTGTTTGCGTATCGTTTATTTTTATCCGAACACCGTCATCTGCCGTCGTACCAAATTCGTAGCTACCGGTTGCAGGTGCAACAAAGTAGCCCGTCCAACGAGCCATGAAGTTGTCGGCCGGACCACTTGGAACAGCAGATCCCGTACCCCAGTTAAACGATAGCACGGGATCGGTACGGACCAAGAATGCCTCGTTTTCATTGGTGGGTAATTGGTGATTGCCAGAGTCATTGTAGTAATGCCCGACGAGCCCACGTTGTGGAGCTGCGGGTTTTACTCCAGTTTGTAGCCATTCTTTTGGCACCACTTGCTCCGCGACCGCACCCTTCACAAAAAGGCGCGCATAAGCAGGTGACGTAGCTTCGGCGTACTTAACCTCGAACGGTACAGGTTGCCCCGCAGTAAGCGTAACCGGCGTGCCGTAGCATAGGCCACTGTGGCAACCCTGACTGTAGACACTCTGACCGTTCACATAAACACTCATACTATCATCGTTACTACCACCGAAGTAATACGTACCGCTTGCTGGAGCCACAAAGTAACCCTTCCAGCGCCCTACAAACCAATCACTATTAATACCAGAGCCTGGCGAACCAGTACCCCAGTTGTTATCGACATTTGCTTCAACTCGACTGAGATTTGCAGGCGTTGTTGGGGTGTCGCCACTGTAGTTTGCGGGTACGTTCCAGTATTCAGCCGTTAAACCCTGCCGGGAACGCTGTGGTGAATTGTAATCAAGTCCAATACCAATGGATCCGCCCAATGCCGCAATAGAGTGACTACTGTTACTGGTAGTAAGGTTTCCCGTGGCCAAGTCAACGCTCAATGGCCCGACCGTGTCATAAGCTTGCGTACTGTCCTTGCCAGTGCGCATATCGACTTTAAATGAGTTAACCCAGTTAGGCGATGTCACCACCGCGCCATCGTATGTGTAGACGTGCCAGTAGTAGGTTGTGCCATCTTGCAATACACCATCGGGCACAGTCCATTGTGGTGAATTTACCCAGCCAGAGTTAGCAACGGCTCCGGATTCACCATCGTTACCGGTAGTAACCCTAAAGAAATACTGTACTTGGTCGCCATCGGCATCGCTAACCGGATTTGCTTTTAGGAATGGTTCGGTAGTAACAACTGTTGCCTGATTTGCTGGTTCGAGCGGTGTTGTCATCGGCGGGGGAGTAGTGTAGGTGAAATGAATACCCAAATTGTTGTATTCGAACATTTTATATGACGTGTATGGGCCTTCTTCGCCCCATAGCATCAACCAGCCATCGGGCACGTTATTGTTGAGCATCCAACGGGCGGTTTCGGTCATATTAATCCATCCGTCGCCACCAATAACACCACTACTACGCGTACCGGGTCCTACGCAATGGAAGCCAAAACAGTTCGCCCATGCTACATTGAGCCAACGACCATCGTACGTGCCCGTCCAGAAGGGTCGATTAGCTACTTGCAGGTGCAAACCGGCATCCAAAATTGTTTTTCCGCGCATCTCATTGAATGGCAAATACATCATGCTGCGCCAGTGCTTCCATCCATAATCGTCCAACGTGCCTGCACGTGGCGCACAAGTATTTAAGTCGCATGTATAACCGTCTGACTTGTACGAAATTGTACTACCCCAATTAAGGTCAAGGCCGCGCCAGAAGGTTGGATCAATTGTAAGCGGAAAATTTTCTTTGGGAAGCTTTTTGAGCCAACCCGCATCTAGTGTTATGGCAAGCGAATTATTTCGACCGGTCTGTTTTATTACGTCTTCGCTTGAGATCCCTTTTCCGTTCACATCTAAGCTCACCGGCGAAATCATAAAATGTTTAGGGTCTAGACCGTCTATTGCAAAGGCGCCCTCTTTCAGTGGATGTGGTGAAAGTTTTGCACCCTCAACAGCAAACACGAATGCATTTGTCGTGCCGGGCCGCTTAATTGAAATTGTTTCCTTAAGGGATTCACCGTGCAATTCGTAAACAACATCAACACCTGGCCACGCTTCCTCGTAAACAATCTCTTGCTGACCCGACCCATTTACCCTTGTAATTGGCTGTACATTGCGGGCACCGACAGGAGTAAGCTTAATGTTTTTATCGCCGAGCTTCACCTCTAAACCTTCTTCGTAGGGTTTTAGATATGCAGAAGTCCTACCAGCCTTAAGATTAAAAGCGGCTGCGTCTTGCTGACCTGGCAGCATGCTTTCCAGCCAGCCTTCGTTTGCCACAGGACGAGTAGGCGTGTAGTTAGTTTTTGCGTAGTTTTTGTCCAGCTTGTACCATTTACCATTTTCTTGGTAATGTTTTGGCTCGCCAGGTGAAACCTCGAGAGTGCGGCTACCGTCGCTGTTTATAAATTCTGCAGATGTTTCCGTGCGTTTCGCTTCATCCTCACGCAAGCGGTTTCGTTCTTTGCTGGCAGATTTGTTTGTTAAATCTGAGCCCGATAATCCGCCCGTGATTGATGGGAATAGGTTCTGGGCCGGAGCATGTGCAACCTTTTGAGCGGTAGGGAGCGGTTTTACATTCTTAGTGTCTGGGATTTTGCTTGTTGGATCACCGCTTTTAGGTGGAATAAGCGCAGCTAATGCCTCAGCTTGAAAAGTCGTAAGTATTAAAACAAAAGCAAAAAAAGACAGAACTACCCGGCGCCATGCGGGCAACTTTGAGTCTGGTGCGTTCATACTAGTAGCTCGCTTTTAAAAGATTACGAATTAACTGAGCTACCATGTGCACCCCTCCAACGTATTACTAAGTTAAAGATAGAGTCTCTTGGCCATGAAATCAATAGGTTTTTCACAACATTGTGAAAATTTTTTGTGGATAAACAAAACTTGGAGGGAGATTCTGCTCACTCCAGCTAAGGCTTTCGTTTGGCTTAACAAGGATTCTTCGCACTGCCACTGGCAGTGCTCAACCTCCAGTTCGAACCCCTCTATCGACAGATAGAAAAATAGTCACCAAATGGTGACTATTTTTCTATGGCGGAGAGGGAGGGATTCGAACCCTCGGTGACGGTTGCCCGCCACACCGCTTTTCGAGAGCGGCACCTTCAACCACTCGGACACCTCTCCGTGAACGTCACAATTATAACAGATGTGACTGGCGCGGCGTAGGAAGCCAAGCTACAATAAAACCATGAGAATTTTCCGCGCCGCGACTGCCGCGTTGCTGACACTTGTTTGTACGCTGGCAATTACTGCTTTTATTGGTCTTATGACGCTTTCTACCACTGTTTTGAATCGTGATGCGGTAAAAACGTGGCTCGATAAAAGTGGCGTGTATACAAATGCGCTCTCGGCAGCCGTTAAAACAAATACCGCGGAAGAACAGCCGTCGCTGCTAACAAATGAAATGCTGCAGCGAGCACTAGAACGTACATTCCCGCCAAGCTACATCGAACAAAACACAGAGAAGGTTATAGATACAACCTACGATTGGCTGCACGGCAAAACAGACCGCATAGCATTTTCCATACCGATTAACGACCAGCGGCCTGCCCTTGCCAACAATTTAACAGCCGAAATCGAGCCGGTCGTGGCAAAACTTCCGCCCTGTGTGACTCGTTCGCAACTGGTCGACCCCGTAACAGCGCAGTGCCTGCCGCCACGTATAGATGCGCACAACTACGCAGGCGAGCTTGCCAGCCGTGCTGCCGCTAGTAGCACCCTGTTCGAAAAACCCATTACCGAAAAATCATTTGGCGAGATCTCACTGCCAGGCGCCGATGTGCTTCGCGCCGTTGCGACTAATGTGTCGTGGTTGATAATTGCGCTGCCGCTTCTTGCAATATTCTGCGCTGTTGATGAATTCTTTGTTGCGCGCACCAAGTTTGCCGCCGTTGCCTCGCTGGGGCGCCGCGTTTTCTTCAGCACCTTGCTTGGCTTTATCCTGGGCTTAGTAGCACTGTACCTCGGTAGTAGCGTACAGATTGGCTCAGTGCTCGGCGCGGCCGATCCTGCCCAACAAGCCATAGTTGCGCAGCTGATCGATCCGGTCTTGCGACAAGCAATTCCCGATATTGGACGCAATTTGAGTATCATAAGTGCCGCAGTACTCGTAGTAAGTTTTGCTACATGGCTTATCATGCGCAAACTCCACAAAGATAGGGAAGAGCAGCAACAACTCACACCTCCATCACCAGCGCCAAGCGAAGCGCCCACACTTCCCGAGCAGCCACAAAATAATTAAGTTGCTATAATAAAAGTCGGACCCAACGACAATGGAGCATACAGCGCATCTCGTAGATATTCTGGATAAAGAGGGTGTTGTTGTCGGCCAAAAACCACGGCGAGATGTCGACAAACTCCATAATATTTACCACACCATACACGTATTACTTATCACGCCGCGCGGTGAGCTTGTGCTAGGGGTTATTCCGCCACGCGAAGACCTACTCAACCTCTATGCACGCCAAATCGGCAGCCCAATGGCTACCATCCGCAGAACGCAAGAGACAGCTCTGGAAGCCGCAAAACGTGGCCTAGCGCGCGAATTATTTATCGACCACGCTGCGCCCACATTACTGGGCGAAAAAATGTATAAACTGCCAGATGGCCGCTACAACTACATGAGCGTGTTTTACCTGGTAGGCGAGGCGCCGTCTGTTTATAGTATCCTGGATATCGATACTTTGGTTGTAACGACTTCGCGCGAATTCCGAAACATGGCCACGCACCAAACAGATGAAATCGCACCATCCATGCACGCCATTTGGAGCGATTACCACGCCAAACTGCCTGTTTAGCCGTAGGCTAGGTTGCATAATTTTTAGGTGCCATCACGCAAAAAAAAGGGGGGGTTATGAAAACGGATTATTTTGCATCTTTAATCTTGCCAGGCGATTCTAGACGGTTAACTTTTAAGGAGTCAGCGGGACATTTTGTAAATGCCGAAGGTGTCAGCCTAACGCTGACACCTTTTAACGACCGTGGGCAAACGGGGTTCGCGCGCGACGCTTCGGTAGCCGAACACACAAAAGTCATCAAGAAGGCAATACGTGCTATCAAAGAGGGGAAGCTTAAGAAAGTGGTCCTCGCTCGCCAGACAACGCTTAAGCACCCGCAGCCTCACAGTTTTATGGGACGGTTCGAGGCATTAGTCGTAGCGCACCCAAAGGCTTTCCGCTTTCTTATTCACTCTGGCCGCCACGGCACTTGGCTTGGAGCGAGCCCCGAGCTTCTCCTGCGAAAACGCGGCACGCACTACACAACAATGGCGCTGGCCGGGACCATTCCAGCCGTAAAAATCAAAAACTGGACGTGGACCGACAAAGAACGTACCGAGCAAAATTATGTTGTCGAGGACATCAAAAAGCAGCTCCGTAAGATTGGCGTCACCGATGTAAATGTAGGCCCAGTAAAAATTTCAAAAAATGGCCCTGTGGCGCACTTAAAAAGCGAACTCAGTTTTAAATTCAAAGATGATCCAAAAATGCTGTTGGCAGCTCTGCACCCAACAGCAGCAATGTGCGGCTTTCCGCGCAAAGCCGCGTTGTCGTTTATCGAGAAGCACGAAACATTCGACCGCAGCCTGTACAGCGGCTATGCCTGTATCGAATATCCAAACGGCGACATTGATGCGTTTGTGCTTATCCGTTGCATGCGCATTTTAAAAGATAAAATCGTATTGTTCGCCGGCGGAGGCATTATCGATACATCCGACCCCGCCAAAGAATGGCGCGAAACGGAGCTTAAAATGCAAACGGTGCTGGCACCGCTGGGTATGGCTATTTAGGCTTATCAATTAGCTCAGTAGCCGTAGCTACCTTCAGGCGCTGTAGTGTCACCGTAAGCGGAACAGCGGCACCCCATACACCTGCCACGATGTCGGGAAAATCCTCTCTCTCCGAGTCGGCACCCTCAGCAACTTTTCGCGCTGCAGTGATATTTGTAATTTGTTGCGGCAAAGCGGAAATCTGCTCATCGTCCTTCTTGAAGCGCCCAGCATCGATTGCCAATCTTGTCCGCTCAGCGAGCACATCTAGGAGTGGGCCCGTGTCCTCGGTAATATTGATTTTATGAGAAGCAAGCACTGCTACCACTCCTAAAGCGAGTTCAGGGAAACCTCGTAAATCCGGGTGTGTTTCGGCAGCGTACTGGTGTGCCGCGGTCAAGCCTTTCAACTCATCCTCATATGACGTAAAAGGTAACGACGTCCGCGCCGCGAGCATGGCAATAAATTGAGGGTTCAATTTACCCATGCGCTCCCTTATCTCGCCGAGATCTTTAGCAATGTTTACGGTGCCATCGGTGAAGACGCGCAACGGGCCGCCTTCAGTACTTGGTTGGTTTTCCATAGTTGTCATAACACTTAGTCTAGCAAAGACTCATTCAGATCGTCTACGTTGATAAAATCGGCGTTGAGTTTCTCAGCCAAGGGTAGAGAGCAAAAAAGGTAATGCGGCTTGGCACAGATTGGTAAATTGACGGCGTGTTGCCCGGACACCAAGCATTCGGTCAAGAAAAATAGGCAACCAAAGTTGCCTATTTTTCTTGGTACACCCGACATGATTCGAACATGTGACCTTTGGCTCCGCAAGCCAACGCTCTATCCAGCTGAGCTACGGGTGCATGTTGCAGCCCTAAAGAAGTATTGCTACGTCTCCAAAGCTGCACCTTGAACTAGAAGGTACTTCCTGCCTTAGACAGAACAGAGAGAACTATAGCATAAACTGACCGCGGTTAAAAGCGTAAACGGCGCATTAATTGGTCGATGGGGTCTTGGTTAAATTCCTCCATCGGTAGGTGTACGCTCAAGACGTCTACAATCTTCTCGCCATCTTCTTCGGCAAAATACATGGTTACAGCAGGCATAAAGCGTTTTGTCGGCACCAGCATAACCGAATAGATGCCGCCATCCGGTACAACACCGAAGGCACGGAAGTCAGTGTAGTCGTAGGTTTTTTCACCAATCTGAACGCCCCTATCGGTAAGGCTGTAGTGGACAACACGCGGTTGTCGCAGCGCAAAAATAACAAATGCGACCGCCATAACTACCACCAGGGCCAAGAACGTCCAGGAGGCCAGCCATATTGCGACACCAATTAACACCGCCACAATAAGACCAAAACCAACGAACCATACTATGTCTTTGCTGTGATGAATGTATTCCGAGGCTTCCCAGCTTATAGGCTCGGTCATCGGCGTTTTTGCCACGTCAGCAGCGGGTTCAACCCATTTGTTGTCCCCAGGTTCATACCCCTCATAGCCAGGTTCTGTAGATTGGTAAAACGCCTGCGGATCGTCTTGCTGGTCCGGTGCGCGCTGCGATTCATCCTGCATACTAGCCATTAGTATAACATTAATGCTTACAACGTTAATGAGACTTGCCCTAAAAATAGGAGGAGGGATTCGATATTATTCTGCTCGCTCGTAGTTCGCTTTGCTCACCGCGCTCAGCCAAGCCGGGTTCGAACGCAGCCATCATGCAAAATAATGAGACGGCCATAAGACCGTCTCATTATTTTGGCGGAGGAGGAGGGATTCGAACCCTCGCTAGAGGTTGCCCCCTACTAACGATTTAGCAAACCGTCCCCTTCAGCCACTTGGGTACTCCTCCGTGTGGCCGCTAACTTGCGCTATTGTACTATACATTCAATCTGTTGACGATAGCTTAGATGTGGCGGAGAGGGTGGGATTCGAACCCACGGTACCGTTGCCGGCACGCTTGTTTTCAAGACAAGTTCCTTCAACCACTCGGACACCTCTCCTTGTTCGGGACGTGGCTATTGTAGCACATCTGTTAAACTATGACGATATCTCTTTTAACTCTGGCGGCAGTTGCCAAGCCACGACTGCTGCATTGAGCGCCATACTACCTGCCGCGTACAGCAACTCGGCGGCAGCGGATAGGGTTGCACCAGTGGTCAAGACGTCGTCAATAAGCAGTACTGGCTTACCTTTTATCTTCTCAGCTTGCCGCTTCTTTAATCGAAATGCGCTCTTTGCTTGCTGTTGACGCTGCTTCCGCCCCGATCCAACCTGGCGTAGGTCGTGTTGACGTTCTAGGCAATGCACCACGTTCAGCCCTCTCAGTTTTGCCAACTCTTTAGCTAGTAGGAGTGTTTGGTCGTAGCCTCGCTGACGAATCCGTGCAGGAGCGGTCGGAACTGGCACCAAGATAGTATTTGTTGGAAGATAGGGAGGCGCGGCATCTAGCGCTTGTGCGAGCGTCCCAGCGGCACTACGCGCGCCGTCAAATTTATAAGCATAAATCACCCTTTCGGTCACTTTTTCATACGTACCGGCCATCCAAATTCGCTCAAGTTTGCAACTTTTACGACAGCTTGGGCATACCTGGTACTCAGGAGTGGGGCGGGTACACATAACGCAAGCGCTTGCCGGGCTCACAAATACGTCTATTAAGCATGCAGTACACACAATATTGTTTTCTTTACTACACGCTAGGCAGGTATATGGTGCCAAAAAAGCAATTGTCTTCTCGAGTAATGATGTCATTTTTACTTCCCTAGAGTACAATATTGCCATACTTTGCGCGTTTCCGCTATAATCAACCTACAGCAACCTCAAGCGAATCAAATAGAAGTGGAGGTGTAAATGGCACGAGGACAGAAGCAAAACGACGATTTGCTGATGGAAGACGAATTGGCCGCTGCCTTTTTAGGTGATGACGACGACGCTCAGGTGGGTGATGCGAACGCGACTGTCGCCGAAGAGACCTGGGAAGAGGAAGAAGCTGTCCCGGGCCAGCTGGCTGTTGACGTCTACGAAACAAAAGAGAGGCTTGTAGTAAAAGCTCGCACCGCAGGTGTGAACAAGCAAGACCTAGACGTAAGTATTTCTGACGGAATTCTTACAATCAGCGGCACTCTTACGAGTGGCGAAGAAGAAGTAGAACAGTGGCACTTGCAAGAATGCTACTGGGGCGACTTCTCGCGCACCATTGCCTTGCCGGTCCAGGTGAAGGAAGAAGAAGTAGAAGCCGTCCTGAAAGATGGCGTACTGACTATCGGCTTCACTAAGGTCAAGCAAGAACAAGCTCGCAAAATCGAAATTCAATAGTTTCGACCCGCGAAACAAAAAGCCGGCTCCTGAAGTCGGTTTTTTGTTTGCCAATGCTCGGTATATAAAATAAGGCTCCATGGAGCCTTATTTTAAGAGCATCTTGTTGGTTTTAGACAGTTCTGCTTGAAGTAACGCTCGTGCCAGTACCTTGGTTAAGCTGGCTGGTCACGAATTGGACTGCAGCAAATGCCAGGAAGGCAACCACAATACCGATGATGGCATACAGAATGGTGTTCTTCGCGCTCGTAACTGCTGCTTGGTCACCGCCAGATACAACGTAGCGGATACCACCGACAATCAGCATGATCACCGCAATTGCACCAATGATGAACAACAGGATGTTTGTAACGGTAGTGAAGATACTTTCTGGACCAAAGAGGTTTTCGGCCGCGTTTGTTGGTTTCGCACAACGTGCACCTTGGCCAATTCCTTCGCGTACATCAACTTCTGTACATTCTTGCGCGTAAGCTACTCCAGGTACTACGACTGCTAAACCCAGCACAAGTGCGGGAACAAGCAGAGTGGCCTGAGCGACTTTTTTAAGCACTGCTTTCATCTGTTATTTCTCCTTATGTCCTTATTGTACCATTCGTAGACTAATTGACCAGCTACGTAATGTTGACTACCACAAAGTTTACAACCGCGAAGGCTGCAACTGCAATAATTAAACCGACAACTGCATAAATAATCGTATTCTTTGCTGAGCTCACCGCCGCCTGGTCGCCCTGCGATACCGCGTAACGCAGCCCACCAATGATGATCATAACTACCGAGACCGCAGCCACGATAAATATAAGGATGTTCGAGACTTGCCGTACAGCTCCCAGCAAATCACGGCTTCCTTTGGTACATTTTCCGTTGCTCCAGTTCCCGCCAGAACCCTTACAAAGAGATTCTTCAGGGCTTTGAGCCGAAACAGGTTGTGCACTTAAAACTAAGGGCGCCCCCACAAAGGAAAAGACTAGTGCAAAAGCTGTAATGATTCGTGTAAAAATGTTCATACTAAATATTTGTTAATACAAAGTTTACGATTGCGTTTGCCAAAACGGCGACAATAAGGCCAATAACTGCGTAGATAATGGTGTTTTTTGCGGACGTGACCTGTGCTTGGTCACCACCAGAAACAGCGTAGCGGAAACCGCCGATGATAATCATGACTACCGAAACCGCGCCAATCAAAAAGGTGAAGGCGTTAAGGATATTATTCCAGATGCTTCCCGGCCCAAACAGCTTATCTTTGCGAGCCTGACAAATGGCAGAGTCAGAATTGTTTGCGCAAGGCTTAAATACATCCACCTGAGCATTTGCTGGCGTTGCCAGTAAAAGCCCGAGCGAAAATACAGTCACAATAGCAATAATTATTTTTTTCATCGTCCGCCTACTACTCCTAGCGTAAATTGTACAATGCCAAACGCCACCAGCGAAATAAGTATACCTACAATCGCATATAAAATTGTGTTTTTAGCTTGGGTGATTTTTGCTTGCTCGCCGTTGCTGGTTACATAGCGTGCGGCGCCAACCAGCAAAAAGAAGACTGCAACTGCACCAATTGCTATAAAAACCGAACTCAAAATTGCGTTCAGCGTATTTTGATTCAAATCAACCTCTGGAATGCCATCTGTTGGTACCTTAACGGCGGCTACTAATTCATAGAAACGCGTCATTAAAATGTCCCCGCTACAAATTGCACTATAGCAACCGATATAACGCAAATAATTAGCCCTATAACCGCGTTGGTAATAATCATACGCGCAGTGTTGATTTCGGCAGGCTCACCTTGGCTTTTAATGTATTTAATGGCACCCCAAATAATAAAACCGACTGCGGTGTAACCCGCAGCTTTAATCACGTCTTCAAGAATCGGGAGAACAATCAGCCAAATATCGTTTACGTTCTCGATTTTTGTCTTGCCGTATTTTTGCTTTAAGCATGAATCCCAGGTCTTAAAGCCCAAAAAGTTCGCAACGCCCTTCCCACAGGCAACATGCGTTAACTGCGATGGCACAGCTGCGCTAGCTGGTTGCGGCGCCAGCACACTAACCGACACGACCATCATCAGCGCTACAAATAGCTTACGCATCATCCGAAGATTCCCCCGGGGATTATAAAGTTCATAATCGCAAACATAAATATAAAGAGCAGCAGGCCAATAACGGCATTCAATATAACATCGCGGCCTTTTTCGGTCTGCCCAGAGTTACCGCGTGCCGTTATATATAGGAAGCCGCCATATATAATGCCGCCCACAACCGCCAAGCCAACACCAGCCGCCAAGAATTGGAGCATGCCCTTTAAGAAGATAAAGATCGGGTTAGATTCCACGGTTTTGTTGCCAACGGGCACACAGTAGACGTCGCCGCGTTTTTTAGCACCCGGGAAACCTATACTTACTTGTTGCTCACCACTTGAACACTTGGCCATTGCTGGTTTTGGAACAGCAAACAACAGCGCCAGTAGGGCAGTAGCGCTGAGGGCGTAGAGGCTAAAACGAGTTAGAGTAAGAGAACTTTGCATAATAATTTTGTGTTTGTTCTACCTTACGTTTAAGATAGCGCATTTTGCCAGCTTTACCAAGAGGCCAGTAAAGCCAACAGGGGAGGATACTTGCAAAAAAGCCTTAAATAGTGTATATTTAAGGATAAGCTATATCAGTTTTACAACAATAGCACCTAAAAAATATAAAAAACCTATCGCAACGCAAGCAATAAGGAGGGTAGGAATGTCACTGGACCATCATCCGCACAAAGGCGAACGTGCGACTCGGCCCCAGCCAAAATACGAGAGGGAAGCGCCAACAACCATCTCTAGTAACCAGGGCTCCGAGTCAGACACACGCAATTTCAAGCCTAACAAGCGTTCCCGATTTAATCAAGCGTCTGGCGACTATCCCGATGACGTCAAGCCGAAAAACCCCGAATTAGCAAAACTGTTTGAAACTGATGAAGAATTTAGAAACCAGTACTTAGAAGATTATCTGCGCGAAAAAGAGGCTTTAGAAGCCGAAAGCAAGACAAGCAGGAAGCTAACTCGAAGAAAGCTACTGACAATTGGCGGTGGTGCTGCCGGACTAGCCGGTTTGGTAGCGGCTGGCATTTTTGGTATGTCTAAATTGAGCATGGGCGGCTCTGAAGAGCCCGGCCCAGGCAGCCGACCAGTCCCCACCGCTACGGCCGAGATCGAGCCAACACCAACCTACGAGACTGTTGAAAGCCTGAAGTACCCGACAGTCGATCATTTGCCCGTAGCCAGCTATGACTCGTTCGAAGATGTATTTGAGGATTTCGCTGATCTAGAGTCCTACGGGCTCAATAAGGACCCGCAGATTTTCTATAACTTCATAAAGCCGGAGTGTGATTTAGTCACCCTAGATTCTAGTACTAACAACAAGCTCAATGATGAGCGATTGGGGGACTACCGCGAACTCGTCTCTGGCGATGACGAGGAAACAATCCGAAAGAGCAGCCTTATAGCAGAGGCTAACTATACGAATGTCCATTTCATCACCCAAAAATATGGCGTTGATTGGGAAGAGCTAGGCTACGAAAAATCGACTTGGTTTTCGGTGCTCGCAGATCGCAATGTGGTTCTGAAATACCAAGGAAAGACAGAACACGCGCCTGACTATCAGATGCTTAAATTTACGTTTGTTAAAGAAAAAGATCCAGAGACTCAGGAAGAGCGATGGTACGTGTCGGGCTTCGACTGGCCAAACGAACACGATTACGAAGCCGCCGGGCTTGAACCGCCTGCTCATGCACCTGGCATAGATGGATCACCAGAAGTCCCAACCGACTATTAGCCTCCGACTACATATAAAACCAAACGCGCTTGTGGTATCATCGTACTAGTCACCACTAGTTAAAATTACTAGCCAAAAGCGCATGCTCAAAAAAAGAACTTTCTTAGGCAAGCTCTCCCGCATTACCCTTGCCGGATTTGCGGCTTTGCTGTTGTTGGCTTCGACATTTACCAATGTTCAGACTGTGCATGCAGCGCCAGATCCCGGTGAAGGCGCTGGGCCTGCTCCTGCAAACTGGCTTAACCGGGGCACAATTGTTTACGGCAAGGGCGTCTTTACCGATACCGCCACAAACGACAACAAGTTTGAATACAGGCTAACCAGCATGACAGACGGCACACAAGGTCCGTACTGTTCTGCGTCGATCAACTTCGATTTCGACCATGGCGATCGCTGGGGTATATCGGGAAAATTCTTCTACACCGATAGTAGCCTTGCGGATTCGGCCACATATACCGCCTGTAATGGCGGCAAGAAATCACTCAGTGTTAGTGATGTTGATAAGCGGCGCGTGTCTTTCATCCAGACAAATCAAAAGACAATCGTCCACTTCCAAAAAACCGATGTTGTTTTCTCGAGTGAGGGAAGTGGCGACCCGAGTGTATTTGTGCGCAAAGGTCAGAGCGTAAAAAGCTGCGCCGATGTCATCATTCTTAAATCAGCCAAAACAGCTGGTGATGTCCGCGATGGAACAGAAGACCAAGTTCGCTCTGGCAGTTCCACACTCTATGCAGTAGACAATCGCACTTTGGGCTTAAACGCTGAATCGTACGATAATGCCGTGCCGAATACTGGCAACTTGCCAGAGGACAAATGTGGCCAAAATTTCGACGAATACAACAAAACGTTTGAACTAGGATACGGCGACCTAAACGCCGGCTCCGGTGGTGCCGCAGACATCATGAGGCACCAATTTCTCGCTTACGGTCTCAAATGGACCGGAGCCAACACGTTCGAATACGCTGAAGAACGTGACGATACCTACCTTATATATGTCGGCACGCCTAGAGAAAACACGCCTCCGGTAAACGGGGCGGAGCCACCAGACAATGGCGTCTGCGAGATTCCTGGCAAAAAACACCTAAGTAAAGATGACCCTGCCTGTAAGCAAGATACCACCACCCGCCAACCAGTCTGTGAAGACGAAGCATCCGGCCTTGCACACATTATTTGTCCACTTTTGCGGGCCATCGACGGTGCAACGCAATGGGTGTTTAAGGCCGTTATAAAACCATTCCTCGAAGTTAATCCGCTTACCGAAAACGAAGCACTCTTTAAAATTTGGCAAAACATCCTCAACATCGCCAACGTCGCCTTTGTGTTAGCCTTCTTCGCAATTATATTCTCGCAAGCAACGTCAATCGGCCTCAGTAACTACGGCATCAAACGATTGTTGCCAAAGCTTATAGCCGTCGCTATTGCCACCAACTTATCCTTCTATATATGCGCGTTTATGGTGGACGTGACCAACATTCTTGGCGAGGGCCTGGGCGCACTTATGTTCCTGCCGGTCCAAGGGCTGGGTCAGGGGATAGAATATAGCAACCTCGACGCCGCGCTTACCGTAGGCTTGGGCGGCGGTTTAATCGCAGCAGGTGTTGTGAGCGCAGGGGGTCTTCTGCCAGCAATCGTATCGCTCGTACTAATCGGCTTTGTCGCTATCCTGATAACCGTTGTTGTGCTCGTGCTGCGCCAAATGTTCATAATTATGCTGGTCATACTGTCACCATTTGCCTTCGTGGCATACCTGCTGCCCAATACCGAACAATACGCGCGTAAGTGGGCGAGTATGTTCTCGAAACTGCTGCTTATGTACCCGCTTATCGTAGCTCTCTTTGCCTCGGGTACCATCCTGACATACATCGTTAATACCACAACCGACAGCAGGTTCGCTAAAGCATTCTCATTCTTCTTCATAGCAATTCCTCTCTTTGCACTACCATTCACCTTCACCGTAGCCGGGGGAATCATAGGACGAGGCATGGGTGCTGTCTCTAGCCGCCTGAAAGGCTATGGCGAACAGGGTCGAAAGGCAATTGCTCGCCCTCTTCAGGAACGCGCCAAGCTCCGCAGGTCAGAGTTGGCTTATAAGGCTCGAAATGTACCCGGCGTTGGCCGCCTAGCCACCTATGGCCGTCGTCGCAAGTTCATGATGGAAAGCCGCCAGCGAGAGCTTGAACGCGCGCAGAACGCGGCGCTTGCCGGTAGTGTTTTAGCCGAGGGTAGTCGGCTACCCGGCAAAGCTGCCGGCGTGGGCGGTCCGGAGGGTGCACAGCGTGTATTGGCGAGTGCCCAAGCTGTAATCTCGAAGGCAGAGCGTGAAGAATTGGAAAATGCAAGCGCCCTGCTGGTAAATGCACGGCGCAAAGCAGGTGTGGATCAAAAGGGAATGGCTCGCGGCCTGGCAGCGTATCTTGCTAATCATCAGAACAGCGTAGTCCAAGGTGCTACTGGATCAATCGACCTTAGTCGACACCCAGAACTGATGAAAGCTGCCCTTCATGAAGCAGCCTCAGCTGGTGAAGTTGGAGTTATCGAGAGCGCACGCATGTCGACCAGCCCACTTGCAGGTGTCTCCACACCGCAGTTTCAGAGTATGGTCGATGAGGTCATCAACTACAACAGCGGTACGCTGATGGGTAAAGGTGGCTACCATTTGGCAACAAAACCGGAGCTTGCCGCTGGACGCGCTGGCCTTCCTGCCGATCCTGAAGCCGCAAAACTTACCATGGACTACGCCCGTCTTACGACCCTTGCTAATACAACCGCAAGCGATATTGGCAACCTCAAATATGGAGCCGTGTATACAATGGCGAGCATGCTTAAAGATCCACAAAAGGGCCCCCAACTAATAGCGCGATTAAAGCAGGAGGATGCGCAGAATAATACGCATATGTACGAACAACTCCGCACTACGCTCGATCAAGCCCTCACAAACCCGAACATCCGCGGCACAATTACCGATAGGGAATCGTTTGTTAAAGACATACAGAGAGCAGTGGAAGGTCTTCCACCAGGACCCCCCACTCCTTAGGAACCACCTTCTGGATTCTTCCCCAGACGAAGTGGCGCGGTTTAGAAATATTGCTATAATATACAAACTCCGATCTAGATTCTTGTTTAGGTCGTATAGAAGCATCGTACCCAAGGGGTGGAAAATGGACGGCGTAGGTAGTCTCTGCACCTTTGTCTGTTGCGCCGGAGGGCTTATCGCCCTGATCATCATATATATTGTGCGGTCACGGCGCATTCGTGTGTACGACAACGAGGCTGAATAGAGGCTCACACGACGAGGCTCGGCCAGTCACATAGAATATGTGATTCGGCCGGGCCTTATTTATTTGCCGCAATTTGTTTATTGACCCTAGTTCATTCATAATAATCCTTATGGCTGTGTACAAAGTGCCGCAGGATGTCGAGGCGGAAGATAAGCTGCTTGGGCCCTTAAGCTTTCGGCAGTTTATTTATCTTATGATTGCCGGCGCCGCGATTGCGGTTGGCTTCTTTTTGTTCCAGGCTTTTTGGCTGCTGGCGATTATCCCTGTGCCGATTGTTGTCTTCTTTGGAGTACTAGCACTGCCGCTGCGAAAAGACCAGCCTATGGAGACATATTTGCTGGCAGTTGTACGTTTTTACCTCAAGCCAAGACAACGTATGTGGGACCCAGATGGCACGATTAGTTATGTCGAAATTACCGCACCTAAACTGGTAGAAGAGCGACTAGCAAAAGAGTTCTCGGGCGATACAGCCCGCGAACGCCTGGACTACCTGGCGCGCGTTATGGACAGCCGAGGTTGGGCTCTGAAGAATGTAGAAAAGCCCAGCGAAAACGTCAACGTCGCAGTTGCCAACGAAGCCGCGCAGGCGGTGGACGTGCTGGATGAAACAAACGAGCTCTCTAAATCGCTCCAGGGCCTGCTTGCCCGCAACGAAGAAGGGCACATGCAACAGCTAAAGCAAGCTATGCAATCTGGCCAACCACGACCGGCTACAATTTCGCCACAAAATAATGTATTTACCCAGCAATTTGCTACAAGCGCCGATGACGAAAACATTGCTACTCCCGACTACAATCCGTATCCGGCCTCTATGCATCAAAAAGTCGTCCATCCATTAGGCGAGGTTAATGAGAAACCGAAACAAGCGTCCAAGAAACCTGCAACAGAAGTGAAAAAACCAACCACAAGCGCCATGACACCACAGGTATCGCCTGATATAATGAGACTCGCAAGTAATGACGATTTAAGTGTTGAGACTCTGGCCCGCGAAGCACATCGCTTGCAGGACAAAGACGAAGTTGAGGTTGTTATCAGCCACTAAACAAGCGCTTGAGTCATCATTACATAAATAGGGGGATGTTGGCCTGCCCATGCAGCCACAGAATCAACAGCCAAATACCGTACCGCAGCCGGGAGTGCCATCACAGCAACCTATGGCTGGCGGACCGATGAATCAGGCGCAGCAACCACTGCCGCCTGTGCAGTCATTGCCCCCAAATCAACCGATACAAACCGGTGCGTCGGTTCCAACCACACCGGCCGTACCGCCGCCAAAATCTAACCCTAACAGTACGCAAAATGCACTGCTGATCTCTGAAATTCGCGACAATTTAGCCATTATGAACGATGGCAGTATGCGCGCTGTCGTGACTTGCCGTTCAATTAACTTCGACCTCATGAGCGAACGCGAGCGCGAAGCAGTGGAGTACTCGTACCAGCAATTTCTAAACTCACTGTATTTCCCGATTCAAATTTTTATTCGTTCGCAAAAAGTCGACCTCGGGCCATATTTGCAGCGGCTCGATAAAATCCGCCGCGATCAAGAAAACATGCTGCTTGGTGTGCTAATGGACGATTACATCGATTTTATTTCGGCCTTGGCGCAAGAAACCAACATTATGGATAAAAGCTTCTTTATTGTCATACCGTATTACCCTGGTGGTGACATCGGCAGCGCGGTAAATACCAGTAAGAGCTTCCTGGCCAACTTGCTTGCACCGCAAAAACAACAGCGCATCCGCATCGATGAACGAGCATTCGGCAAGGCCAAGGACGAGCTTAAAAATCGCGTCTCAACTGTAGTAAACGGCCTTGCGCAAATAGGCATCCGCTCGGTCCAATTAACAACCAAAGAGCTCGGCGAGCTGTACTACAACGTCTACAACCCCGACACCGCCGTGCGCGAACCGCTGGGTAATTTCGAAGATTTGGCCGCACCAATTACCAAAAAAGGCGAGGGAGCCGCGCCGCAGCCGCATCTAGATAGGGAGATACAGTAATGGGCTTGTTTGGACGTAAAAAAGTTGACCCAATCGACATCGCCGAGAAACAGCGGGTGCGCGAGCAACAGGAAATCGAGCAGGAGTTCCTGAAAGGTATCACGACCCTGCGCGATATCATTGCGCCAAGCTCGCTCGAAATTCAATCGCACTATTTCCGCCTTGGCACCAAATACGCTCGCACTGTTTATGTGTACGGTTATCCGCGCCAGATCTATACCGGCTGGTTGAGCCCAATCATTAACATGGATGAAGTCATCGACATCAGCATGTTTATGTATCCGGTCGAAAGCCAAGTTGTGTTAAACAACCTCCGCAAAAAAGTTGGCCAGCTAGAGGCAAGCATCTCTATTAACCAAGAGAAGGGTAAGGTGCGCGACCCAGGCCTCGAAGCTGCTATCCAAGACGCCGAGGAACTGCGCGACCAACTGCAAGTCGGCTCCGAACGCTTCTTCCGTTTTGGGCTGTACATAACAGTGTACGCCGACAGCATGGATGAGCTGCAATTTGTTCAGCACAAGATCGAAACCATCCTTGGCCAACAACTTGTGTTCAGCAAAGTTGCATCGAGTCAGATGGAACAGAGTTTTAACTCGACCGTACCGCAGCTTTCTGACCAACTACAGATCCGCCACAACATGAACACTGGCGCCTTAAGTACCAGCTTCCCATTCACCAGCGCCGACCTCACCCAAGAAAAAGGCGTACTCTACGGTATTAATATGCACAACAACGGTTTGGTGATCTTCGACCGGTTCTCATTGGAAAACGCCAACATGGTGGTCTTTGCGAAATCTGGTGCTGGTAAGTCGTTTACTGTGAAGCTCGAGGCTTTGCGTAGCATGATGATGGGTACCGAGGTGATTATTGTCGACCCCGAAAACGAGTATCAGCGCCTGGCAGATGCCGTGGGCGGCGCCTACATCCACCTCAGCCTCAACTCCGAAACACGCATTAACCCATTCGATTTGCCACGCGTAATCGAAAGTGAGGAAGCCGAAGATGCTCTGCGCGCCAACCTTATTACACTGCACGGCTTACTACGCTTAATGATGGGTGGCGCCCAAATTGCGCAGAGCGGGGCAATGATGCCAGCGCTCAGCCCAGTGGAAGAGTCCGACCTCGACCAAGCGTTAATCGATACCTATGCACGTGCCGGTATTACCAGCGATCCGCTCACGCACAATTCACCGCCACCAACCATTAACGACCTCTACGAAACATTGCTGCACATGGGCGGCACCGGCCCGCAACTAGCGCAGCGCCTGCGCAAGTACACCACTGGTACATTTGCGGGTATTTTCTCGCAACAATCGAATGTCGATATTAACAACCAAATGGTGGTCTTTAGCATTCGCGACCTCGAAGACGAGCTCCGTCCAGTCGCCATGTACATTGTGCTGAGCTACATCTGGAACAAAACCCGCAGCGACCGCCGCAAGCGCCTACTCATCGTTGACGAGGCGTGGCAGCTCATGAAATACGACGACTCCGCAAACTTCCTATTTAGCCTTGCCAAGCGCGCCCGTAAGTACTATCTTGGGCTTACAACCATCAGCCAGGATGTTGAGGACTTTATGGGCAGCAAAATGGGGCGCGCAATTGTTGCCAACGCATCCATGCAGCTACTTCTCAAACAATCAACGTCGGCTGTGGACGTATTGGCCGAGGTCTTTAAATTAACAGAGGAAGAGAAGAAGCGTTTGGCGCAATTCCCAGTCGGGCAAGGCTTGTTCTTTGCCGGTCCGAACCACGTACACATTCAGGTGATTGCATCTCCAACCGAAACCTCGCTCATCACCACCAATCCTCAGCAGTTGCAGCAGTTGCAAGCACTGTACGCAGGGCAGCAACAACCCCCTTCAAACGAACCCGTGACCCCACCAATTGGCCAAACAACAGTACCACCACCGGATCAAAATATTTTAAACTTATAGCGCCATGCCAAACGACGAAAACCAACACGACCAAGAGCACGAACATCCCCACAAGGAACACAATCCTGGCGCCTCACACCAAGAGGAAGTTGTTCGCAAGCACACCGCTGGTCACCCTGAACGCGAACCGCGTTCTGCTGCCGAACAGCTAGGAGCCGCTGAGTCGAGCGTCGGTGGTGCTGGTCAGGTTGAGACAAAAGGTGCAGCAGGCGAACAGCTTGGCAAATTTGAAGCATCACCAGGCTTAGCAGGTGGTGGTTTTTATCGCCCTGTCAAAGACGAATCCCGTGTAAAGTTTGCAAAATCATGGATAACCTCACCTTTCGGAAAGAACCTTCTTAAAAAACGTCTCATTATCGGCCTTTGCGGTTTGCTAATCAGTTTTACTGGCTTTACGGCTGGTTTCTTTTATTACTTCCAATCGACCATTCCGAAACAGCTTATAACACAGGCTGAGCGCGAGGTTAAGCAGCGGTTCGAAAAATACGTTGGTGTGCGTGGTGGCTTTATGCTAGCACGTTACCTGAATGCACATGTTTTTAAAAACAAAGTCGCATTTAATGACTGCAAGAGCGACAAAACACCCGTGCCAATCGTTACAAAGGACTGTTTTTACCGCACAAAACGTGATAATTACCCCGATACAAAACTTGGAAAACTATTCCGCGCCTGGAAAGACGGGCGGCTAGAAGCCAAGCTGGCAAACGCGGGCATTACGATAGATTACTTACCCGATACATCGCTGGATAACGGCAAACGCGGGCCAGCATGGATTATGAGAGCAGGCGGTAGTGAAGTCCATTTTAACGCCGCAAACATAGACGAAGAGGTTAATCGTTTCTTTAGAGGCGACGGCGATATTACTAGGGCAGGTCGGGCAGAGCTGTACGCCAAGATCATGGACACGTTCAAGCACGAAACAAGAGCCGGACCAATCACCAATATTAAAATGCGGCAATTCCTGCGCGATAAATATGGTCTGTCGACTTGTGTTTTCTTTTGCGATGCAAGGGACCGAATCGACTCCAAGAAAAACGATATAAAGACCGCTCTGCAGGGAGCTCTTATCCGGCGTGTTATACTCCCGTCTAATGGAAGAGCCGGGCTTTTCTTAGGCTGTATGTTCTCGCAAAAAGACTATTCGTGCAAAGAAAGTGATTCGCGTTTCCGCGATAGGTACGGGGCGGAGATTGACAAACTCAAGGCCCAGTTTGGCGATAACAAGGTAGAGGACCTCATAAAACTTGCCGACGAATTTAAAGGCCGCAGCGAAAAACACCTGACCGCGTTTATGGTCAAAAAGATCATCCTTAAAGTAGCCGAGCGGTTGGGGCCAGCGGTAGCATCTAAGCTTGCGAACGTCATACCAGTAATCGGCACGATAATCGACTTGGCAATATCCGCCTATGGCGCCGTGGCGATGGGACTGCTTTTGTATAACATTTACGACTTTGCCAGCGGGCCGCAAATGCAATACGCGGCCACAATGGTGAAAGCTGCCGGCTTTACGGGGGCATATCAGATTCTGCGCTTAGCGAACGATGAACGGCAAGGTGCCAAACAAGTATACGACCTCAATGTTGATGGAGCTTACGATAGTGTCTTGAAGGGAGCAGAAAAGAGTTATGTCTGGCAAAGCCGCTACGGCAATGTGGAGGGCCTAGCAAACTTCTCGACCATACTAGGCAAACCGGCTATAGCGGCGGAAGGGGAGTATCCACATGTTTGTAATGGTGACGGTGATACCATACCGCCGAATCAACTGCTGTGTCCGCAGTGGCGATTTGACACCGTACCACCAGCCAAAGAACTGTTCGCGAACGTCGAGGCTATTCGCGAAAAACTAGGTGATCTTGGTAAATTTGCCGACGAAGTCGCTGCCGTTGGAAACGAAGTAGTCGAAACCATAAACGCACCACTCGATGCTGCCACCGAAGCAGCGCTCGAAACCAAACTCGGTAAAGAGGTGCTCGAATTTATTAAAAACACGATGCAACCGGTTACAAAAGCAATCGTGAAGTGGGCGCTCGCGCCACCGTTCGAAAGTGTCGAAGATATTAGCGGCGCCAAACTGTACGATGCAGCCTGGGGCGGGGCGGTGTGGTCGCAAAACGACCTCGTGCGCGGTGGCGTAGATGTTGATGGCGAACCGTACGGTTATGGCGGACGGCTGCTTTCCGAAAAAGAGGCTGCCGACCAAGTAGCCCAAATCCGCCAGGAAGAGCAGGCAAAATTTGCTCAGCTTTCACTCTTCGAGAAAATGTTCTCGACAGAATATCAACAATCCTTCAGCAGCCAACTAGCCACAGCCATGCCAACCGGCGGCGTATCGCCAGGGCACTTCGTTGCCAATATCCTCAATCCGCTGATGCCGCTGAAACTGGCCGGTGCAAGTAGCGGCGTCAATGCCGCAAATGGCGAACCGAACCCATTCCACATTCCGCAGTATGGCTTTGGGGGTGAAATCTCCACGCCGCTCCGCGACGAAAACGACGCCAAGCCCTGCCCGAACGACCGCACCCCGCAGGATGCCGGAACTGCAGGCTGGACTGATCGCGGCTTGGGACGCGGCGAAAATCCGAACGCCAACATATGTATACTGGACGAGCAAGTTGCTGAGACATTTGCTGCCTACTACACAAACGAACCGCTCGACAAAACCGCGCCATCGCTCAGCAACATCTCCGACCCAAGCAGTGGCGGCGGTTCGACTGGCCAGTTCGAATGGCCAATTGAAGCTAGCGATTTCGCCGGTATAACATCTTGTTATGGCAACCGTAGTGGTGGTTTTCATTACGGGTTAGACATGATTGGCAAAAAAGGCGCGGGCCGAACCGAAGTACACGCAGCCGATGGCGGACAAGTGCTGACTGCTGGCTGGAGTAACTCTGCCGGAAACTGGGTTGTCCTAAAACATGGGAATAACCTCTATACCATTTACATGCACATGTCTCAAAGACCATCTGTAAGGTCGGGTCAAACGATTTCAAAAGGCCACTTGCTTGGATACGAAGGCAATACCGGCCAGTCATTTGGTGCGCACGTACACTTTACCATCGCCAAAGACCGGCCAATAAACAATGCACCCTATGCTCAAGATCCACTCAAGTATCTTAAGCGCGAGGGGGTGTATAAGGCGGGTATATCATGCTAGGGCCACGCACAAAACTGCTTGTTATTGCAGCCATTGCTGTCACCATTATTGCCGGTCTAGCGGTGCTCGGCTTTGTGACCCGTCAGTCTCCTGTTACCACCAAGCCAAATCAAGTCACCACCGAGGAGAGGGAGCAAGAGAAGGAACAGGAGCAATCTGGAAGCGAGCCACAACATGAGGAAGCTATCGAAAAACACGATAGCATATACATAGAAAATTTTGAGGTGCTATTTACAAAATTCAGCGACGCCCAGGCATTGTTTATTAACGAGAACGTCATGAACTACGCGTACGAAACGCGCCAAGAAAAGAAAGTGTATATCGATGATAATTACATTAGCGAACTTTCGCCCGACCGCTACGGCTTTAGTATTCGCAATGAAGCGGGAGAAGACCTGTTTTATGTTATCGCCACAAAAATGCCAGACGATGTCGTAAAAGTGGAGATCTTCCCGTGAGCCTTAGGCAATGTACCCAAGTTTTTCGTGCCGCTTTTGTGGCAGTTGTATTGGCAGCAAGCGGGGTAGTGCCGGCTCTAGCAATATCCAACCAGGAGCTCGAGGCAATCCGCCAGGTGCATGAGTTTTATGACCCAATCGACATAGCCTCCTGCGGTGGCGATAGCAGTAGTGGAACAACAGCCGTCAAACCATCTTCAACAAAAATCGACGAGACAACACGTAAACGCATTAACGAACTGCAAGACGTATACCAACAAGCCAGCACCGAAACCAAAATTCCGTGGCAAGTGTTCGCCGCAATCGACTACCGAGAAAATAATAATGACCCAAACAAGTCGATGCTAGGCGGGGAACCACTTGGTAGACCATCCGTAGACCATCCTGAACTGGCACCAAAAACCAAATTAGAAAGCATTATTTTTGGCTCTCGAATCCTCAAAGGCTTGGCAAAAGGCGTTTACGATGTGGATGTCACCAAACCCATGAACTTTGAGCAGCTACAACAAGCGTTCATTGTGTACAACCGCGGCTATTCGTACAAAAATGCCAACACTTCGCCAGACAAATCGCCCTATGTCATGAACCAGTACGATGCCGCACACAAAGACATGACCTTTCCGAACATTCCAGGTGAAACATTGGCTGGCCGTAAGGAAACCCGCTACGGTGCAATGACCGTCTATGCCAACGTAGCTGGCACCAGCGGTTGTTTTGGCGCCGGCGTTGGCGCAAAGGTAGATTACACCGAACTTCTCAAGAAATATAAGGCAGGCGAGCTACCAGCGAGCTTGCTCTGCACACCACGTCCAGAGCAACCAGGGTTTAAACTATTAAAAGGGCCTGCCTGTGATTCGTTCCTTGCTGTCGACGCCGAATACAAGAAGACCTTTGGCAGGCGAATGCCGGTTGGCCAAGGTTTCCGCTCGGCAGAAGAGCAAAAAAACTGTGCAATTACCAACCCGGCCTGTGCGGGGTATGATCCGAACTATCCGCCTCCAGGACACCTGTGGGGGACGGCAATCGACTTTACTGGCGCCCTTTCCGAAGACGGCACCAAACAGCACGATTGGCTGGTGCTCAACGGACCACGCTTTGGCTGGTTCTGGCCAAACTGGGCAAAGAACGGACAAGGTGGCACTGGTGGGATATTTGAACCATGGCACTTTAACTACTACTTTGTTGGCCATAATCCTAAAAACGATAGTTTGGAGTATCTGAAATGAACGAGCGATCGATCACTATTGCTTCGATACTAGTAATCATCGTCGGGCTGGCGGTTATTGTGTGGGTTGTTATAGCTATGCAACAGCCGGAAGTAGGTAAAGAAGAGGTCATCTACACCGACAAAATCAGCGGCGAAGCTCGCAGCGCCTTCCCCGAAAAGGAAGAAGAGGCCGAAACCGGCCATGCTCACGAAACCGCCGTCAACCAAGTTTCGATTTCCGGCCTCAATGACTTTTACGACACTATTGAACTCGAGCAAGCCGAAAGTATTACAGAAGCTTTGACAAACTTTCTGAGAGCACAGGCAGGCGCCACTAGCGTCACTGCTGGCGTCCTCGACGCGTCAGTCTCGCGGATAGCCGATAGCCCAGCAACGTACAAGTTTACGCTCGTATCTATAGATCCAGAGGCACGTTACGATGTCACCGTAAAACTTTCCGACGACGCACTGACACCCGAAGTAACAATCACGGAGGCGCAGAATGAATAGGCTCGTGCGATTTATCATTACGGCGCTCATTGTAGCCGCAATCGTTGGCTCGGCTATCTGGGCGCTCTATGAATTTGTTTATAAAGGCACTGTAGAGATCGAGGCAGGGGAGAAGCCAACAGTCACCATCGCAACCCTTGACGGTAAAACCGTTGTTGAAGGGGCACAGTCATCATACAAACTTGCACCAGGGACATACCGAGTGACGCTAAAATCCGACAAGTTCGGCACTTCGAAGCACGTGACAGTCAGCCCGCTCTCTTCTCAGAAGGTACAGCTTGGCACAACCCAAAAACTCTATACCGACGTCGCAGCAAATAGTGCATTATATGGCGCAATTGTTTCTGGTGACGTGCTCGTTGGCTTTGATCCACTTACCGAATCTCTCAAGCGTGTCGACCAAGCCAGCCAAGAACGGGCATACGAGGAGCTCACACGCGTCACGGCCTACCAACCGTACCGAGCCGGCCAAGCAATCGTTGGCACAGGAGATCGGTTGGCAGTAGTGACCAGTGGCGGTCTTCAAAACCTCAACCTCGAAGGCATTTCGGTTGAAGGGGGAGATGAAAACAAATTTATTGTGGCCACCAATCCACAACAGGAATCGTTTGTAGTTGCCTATAAACAAGATGTCTTTTTATACGAAAACGTCTCTAGCAAACCTAAAAAAATATACACCGCCAAAAAGCAGTTTGATTCGCTCGTGTTTGGCGGTTCAACCATCGGGCTTTATGCAACCGCGTTGCCGTACAGTAAAGAAGATTTACGCTCACAATTCGACAACTACCAAATAGACTTGCTGCTAGTAGACACAAACAGCAAGCAAGAACAAACGGTAAAAGGCCCCTTGACTACCGCAAGCCTAAGTCCGGACGGCGCATTGGCCACTGTTAAAGAGCGTGATCAACAGGCGTACCTATTTAACACGCAGACCAAAGAAAAAGTTACCGACATCGACCACGCACGCGTGCTATGGGTTAGTAACAGCAATTTCGTGTATGCACTCAACAAAGCACTTTGGCGCTACGATACAAATCAACAGAGCAGCCAGCAAGTAGCCAACCTTCCTCGGCAAACTGCCTCCATTACGCAAGATGGAGCAGATGGTTTTTACGTTACAACTTACGAAAAGCAAACCCGAGCGACCGTGTATCACGTCACTACCACAAAGCCGCCAGCCGCAGAAGACACGCTCGCCAACATTACCCCTTACGAAACTACAAACCTGCTCATTACGTACACCAGCATCACTCGGCCCACCGTTGTTATCCAAACCCGAGCTATTCTAAATAACGCCAGCCAACTCGACCGCTTCAGGGAAGACACCCAAGCGCTGCGTCAACAGGCGCTTAACTATCTAACCAGCCAGGGTGTCAACCTAGACGGGGTTGCAGTTATCTATGACCCAGCCGATCCGCTCTAACCTGTAGCTATTATCTTATAACCATCTAAAAAGTGCTTTAAAATTGCGTCGGCATCGGTGGTTGTTATAAGTGTTTGGTATTCCTTTGCTAGCTCAGCTAAGGCGCGTCGGCGTGATGTGTCGAGTTCCGAAAACACATCGTCTAATAGCAGCAGGGGAGTGGTGTCTTGTTGCTGAGCCAGCAAGCGTAGCTCGATAATTTTAAGCGCTAACAGCAAGCTACGAAGCTCACCACGCGATGCCGCGGTAGCCGCGGGCGCACCATTTAAGGCAAGCGAAAAATCATCGCGTTGTGGCCCAACGGTCGTAAAACCGCGTTCCACATCGCGCTCAATCGTCTCGCTCAGCCGCTTCAGAAGCCCGCTGCGGTAACTTAGTGCCGAAATCTGGCTCTCGTAGCTCATTTCCACACGACTATCCTTGTGGGCGATCTTAGAGTACACATTACCAATCTGCTGGTTGATAGTTGCAATCAATTCTCTGCGGCGTTCGCTGACTTGCTCAGCCAGTTCGGCAAATTTAATGTCCCAGGCAAAGAGCTGGTCATCGAGCACAGCGCGAGGCAGACGGCGCTTTAGCACGTTATTGCGCTGTAGCAGTACTCGCTCTAACTGATGCTTCAACCACGAATAATCAGGCTGTAATTTAACAAGCAGCGTATCCAGATAATCTCGGCGTGCTGAGGGCGATTCTTTAAGTAAGCGCAAATGATCTGGCTCAAACAGTACCACCGGTACGCGATGCGCATGGGTCAGACGAGCTTTTTTAACACCATCTAGCCTAAACTGTTTTTCAATACCATCATCCTTTAATTGATACTTGAGAATTCGTTGCTCTGCATCCCACAGAGCCTCGATTCGAAACCAATTTTTACCGTGTTGTACTAAGTCGCGGTCGTTAGTCCGAAACGAACTGCCGGTTGAAAGCACGTAAAGCGCCTCGAGCAAATTAGTTTTACCACTCCCATTGGGGCCGACGATAATATTGACGCCACTACTAAACTCGACCGAATAATCGGTGTACGAACGAAATTGTTGCAGAATAAGCGAACGATAGGCCACGTGGCCACCTTACTAGCTTTTCAGCGGCATAATGATGTGCTGGTAATCCTGCGCACCGTCAGCGGCTGTTAACACACACGGAGACAGTTTGCCGCTAAAGCGGAAACTGACCTGCTTGTTGTCGATACATCCGAGCGCCTCAAGCAGGTAGCGTGAGTTGAGCGTTACTTGGCCGTCAGCCGAAACATCGGCATCGGCCTCCGAAGTATTTTCGCCTAACTGCGATGCAACAGAATGAATGCTAAGTTTTTTGCTCTTAGCGCCGGCCTTAAGCGTGACACTACCGCCACTCTCGCGTGCAAACAAGCTGGCGACTTTTGTAATACGAGCGAATTCGTCCCTCGCGAGCGTAATAACAATGTCGCTTTCCGCTGGGATAAGCTGGCGATAATCGGGGAATGCGCCGTCAATTAAACGCGAGGTTATTTCGATGTCATCCAAAAAGATGCGCACCTGGTTTTCATCAAAGACCAGTTTGGCCTCGCTCATGTCATCGTGAATGACTCGGAGCACATCGTTAAGCGCAGTAACTGGAATAATTGCTTTTACGTCCTGCTTGGTCGACACTAATTTGCGTTCGGCCAGGCGGTAGCCATCCGTAGCAGCAAGATACAAGTTACCCTCAAAACTGTGACAAAACACACCAGTTAAGACCGGTCGGGTGTCATCGGCAGAAGCTACAACCACTGTTTGCTGAATGGCACGCTTGAATTCGGCGATTGGTACGGTGACGGCTTGTTTTTCGGTGATTGCAGGAAGTTCCGGGAATTCATCCGGCGCCATACCGTTAATTGTGGAGGTGTAGGCACCGCAGCTAATATGCATCTTTGTGCCGTCCACTTCCAGTTCAACATTACCTTTTGGTAGGTTTGCCACAAATTCACTCATCAGACGGGCGGGGACAGTGATGCTGCCTTCGCGATCAATCTTACTGCCGACATGTTGAGTCACAGCTAGTTCAAGGTTTGTTGCTGCCAGCAAAAGTCGATTACTGTCAGTTCGAAACAAAATATTGTTCAGAATGGGTAGGGGAGTTTTGCCCGATGCGACTCGCCCAACTACCTGGAGTGCCCGGCCGAGGTTCTCCTGGGTGACTGTTAGTTTCATACCGTCTCCTTTGTATCTATCTTATATATAAATATAGTAGTCGTAGTAATAGGTTGTGTGGAAAAGGCGGAAAACTGCCATCTACTACTGTAATTTTGCTGTGGAAGGTTGTGCACAAATTGTGTGCAACGTGTGGCGGTTGTTTGGACGAAACGGTGGATTACTTGGGCGATGCGTTGCGCTGGCTGGGCGAGCGTGTGGAGATTGTGGATGTTGACCCCACTGTGTTTCCGCTGGGTTTGCACAGGTTGTGCACAATTTTTGGACACAGCTTTCTCCCCTCTGCTTTTCGGCATATTTCCCTCCAGAGCAAATGTGCCCGACCTTCCATATTCCAGCAAAGCCCTGAGGTACAGGGTTTGCTGGAATACTCCAGGCCTACGATGCTCCGGAGTGAAATATGCCGAGCGCAGCATCCACGCGCAATGGAGCATGGCATAACGCCAGCCGCGAGTGGCACCCCGGAGGGCTCCCGCGCGAGTTCGCGTAGCGATGTCTGAGCATGGTGGGATACCGGGGTGACGAGGCTCGCGGTATCCAGGGACAGGATTATACATACAACTTCTCCCGAATCTCGGTGATCTGCTGGCGCACGATGTAATCGAGCTTGATGGCTTTTTCGATTTTTTCAACCGAGTGAATTGCGGTGGTGTGGTCTTTACGGCCGAGTTCGTTGGCGATTTTCGGAAAACTCAAATGTAGTTCTGAACGCAACAGATACATAGCTATCTGCCGTGGTACAACAATGTACTTGTCGCGTTTTGGGCTGACGATATCGATCGGGTCAAGCTGAAAGTGCTTGGCGGTTTTTTCGATGACTTGTTTTGGTGTGAGGTGGTGTGGTCGCGTGGTGCGCACGTTGCCTAGCAACCCTTGGGCGGTTTGCATATCGGGCTCGATACCGCGCATTTCGCAGAACGCCAACAGTTGGTTCAATGCCCCTTCGAGTTCACGAATGTTCGTCTGGATTGTGGTGGCAATGTATTCCACCACTTCGCGACCGAGCGTGATGTCGGACTGGTTAGCTTTTGTCTGCAAAATTGCACAGCGCGTTTCAAAGTCTGGCGATTGGATATCGATGGCCATGCCCCATTCCAGGCGCGAGCGCAGGCGTTCTTCCAGGGTTGGGATGCTCTTTGGTGGTTTGTCTGAGCTTAAAATCAGCTGTTTGTTTGCCTGGTGTAGTGCGTTAAAGGTGTGGAAGAATTCTTCCTGAGTCTTCTCCTTACCGGCGATAAATTGCAAGTCGTCCACAATTAAAACGTCGACGTTGCGGTATCGGCTCGAGAACCCTTTCTTCTTAAACCGAACGTGATCCAAGAAGTCGTTCACGAATGTTTCGCAGCTAATATAAAGAATGCGAGCGCCCGGTTGTACGCGGCTTATTTCGTTGCCAACGGCTTGCATGAGGTGAGTCTTACCCAAACCGACACCGCCATACAAAAAGAGCGGGTTGTATTTAGTGCCCGGATCTTTCGCGACTGCCTGGCAGGCAGTGTAAGCTAGGTCGTTGCTAGAGCCAACGATAAAGCTGTTGAATGTATATTTTGGATTTAGTCCGGATGGGTTGCTGGATGTAACAGTGCGAGTAGCGGCGCTGCTCGCTACCAGTGGTTGCGCAGCAGCAAGCGCATCGCCGCTGACGGCTTGTTGGCGCCGGGGTTTTTTAACGGACGAACTTATGGTGTAGGTGACTGTACGCACCTCGACACCATTCTTTATAAGGGTTTGTGTAATTTGCTCGTTAAATTTAACCTCGAGCTGATTTTTGGCAAAAATGTTTGGTACACCAATAACAACTTCGCCGCCGTCGTGTTTAATGAGTTCTGTGTTTTTAAACCACGTAACGAAACTGGCCTTCGAGACGCTAAGTTCAATTTCACCGAGTACGGTTTGCCAGAGTGCGTTTTTCATTCCCCTCCACTCACATATGTCTTTGACTGAGTACTCTTTACTATAACGGCTTTTGGTAGTTATCCACAACCACAAAACCATAAAATTTTCAGAACGCGATAGAGAAGGCATTTATACACAGTCAGGCATTACCTCTGTAAAATTGTGGAAAAGTGCTTGCTTAGTGTGGATAAATCTGGCAGTATATTAAGTAGCTCTAGATAATAACTGCTGCAGAAGTGGCTTAAAGGAATTTTTTATTATGCCAAAACGTACACATCAGCCCAAGAAGGCTAAGCGTGCTAAGAAGGTTGGTTTCCGCGCTCGCATGGCGACTAAGGGTGGCCAACAGGTTTTGAAGCGCCGCCGACTTAAAGGCCGCGAAAAACTTACTATCTAACACGACAGACAGAAACGACTCTAAAAGCAGAGTCGTTTCTTTTTAGTACAGAGTTCTGTATCTTTAAAAGTAAGATGCTAGCTGCTAAATACAGATTCCACGGCCACGGTGCGCTCAAGTTTTTATGGGGACATGGCAAAACCTACCGTTTTAAAAGTATGTCGGTGCGGGTCGCGCATAACCCTCGGCGTGAGCACAGTCGAGTTGCCATAGTTATTAGTAAAAAAGTTATTAAAGCATCACCCAAGCGCAACCGAGTTCGTCGCCGCGTGTACGAGGTGTTGCGAACTAACTGGGGCCACATTAAACCTGCGCACGATTTGATTATCAGTATTTACGATCCAAAATTCTTAGACCTGCCGGCGGACGAAATGACGGCCGAGATAAAGCGGGCGCTAGAATCAGCCAAAGTTTGGTCTGATTCTCCCCAAGTAAGCAGCAACACATCCCAAGAACCAAAATCAGTCTCTTAATCTCTACTGTCATCTGGTATGCTATAGAACAGTATGAATTTTTTCGATCTTATTTTAGTGCAGCCAATCTTTAACGTACTCGTAGTAATTTACGGGTTAATTCCGGGCAATGACTTTGGTGTCGCCCTCATCCTCTTCACTATTTTGATTCGCCTAGCTATGTGGCCATTGGTGAAGAAGCAGCTCCGACAGACCAAAGTTATGCGCGAACTGCAACCGGAGCTGGCTCGAATCAAGAAAAAGGGCAAGGGTAACAAACAACTCGAGGCACAGATGATGATGGAGCTTTACCGCGAGCGTGGTGTGAATCCGTTCGGCTCGATTGGCCTCCTGCTTGTTCAGCTACCTATCTTTATCGCCCTGTTCGCCGTTGTGAACCTCATCACCCAAAATGGCGAAACAATTGCCAAATACACCTACGATTTTCTCGAGCAAATCCCCGCAATCAACGCGGCAATTGGCGGGCAGTTTAACGAGTCACTCTTAGGATTAATTGACCTTACGGCACACGCAACCCAACCGGGTGCAGGAATCTACTGGCCACTTATGATCCTGGCGGTCGTAGCCGCGGTGCTGCAGTTTATCCAATCAAAACAGCTACTTCCGCAGCCAAAAGAAAAGAAGCGCCTACGCGACATGCTCAAAGAGCAGGCTAAAGGCAAGCAGGTAGACCAAGCCGAAATGAGTGCGCTTATGACTAATAAAATGGTCTGGCTGTTCCCTATTTTGACTTTCTTGGTGTCAATTTATCTGGCCGGCGCGCTGGTACTCTACCTAGTAACTACTAGTGCTGTAGCTGTTATCCAGCAAGCAATTGTCCTTAAAAAAGACGAAGAGGAGCTTGGAAAACTGAGCGAAAAGACCAAAGCGCGTGCCCAGCGTGCCAAACCGGCTGAGGTTGTGGGCAAGAAGAAGCGAGCAAAAAAGACGAGGAGAAAATAATGGATCGAGACGCATCAATCGATTTTGCTAAGCAATACGTCGAGGATCTTCTGTCGTTTTTTGGGCTAAACACAGAGGTATCTGCCCGCTGCGAAGAAGATGTTATTGAGCTAAGCGTGCCATCGACACACCTCAATGGTTTTTTAATTGGGCAACGTGGCGAAACCCTGCGTTCACTGCAATTTTTACTCTCGCAAGCGTTGAAGAACAAAGAGGCCGAAGTTAATCGGGTAAACATCGATGTGGCTAACTACAAACGCCACCGTGCTGAGCGTTTAAGCGACCAAGTGCGTGAATGGGCAAACCAAGTGCTAGAGAGCGGTGAGCCAATGCATCTTAAACCGATGAGCGCCGTTGATCGCCGCACTGCACACCGCGTCATTGCCGAATTTGGCCAACTCGAGAGCGAATCTGAAGGCGAAGGTCGCGACCGACACCTTATTATTCGTAAAGCTAGCGGCGATTCAGAACCTGCTGATAAGTAGCTAGCGTTTGCTCGGCCATGCGCTTCCACGAATATTGCGCGTGGACCTTTTTGGCATTCTCTATTAGTGTTGCGCGTAAGTTCTCGCTACTAACAACCTCATCAATCGCCCGTGCCATATCGCCAGAATCGTGCGGGTCAAAGTAATGTGCGCCGTCTTGGTATACCTCTGGCAGACAAGTAGTGTTACTGCTCACCACCGGAGCGCCGGAACCCATAGCCTCCAGCCCTGGTAGGCCGAAACCCTCCATTAACGACGGCACAATATACGCCTGACAGTGCTTGTATAGCCAAGCGAGCTCCTCGTCGCTCACAAACCCTAAAAAGTCTACATTCACGGCCAGACCATGCTCGGTGGCCCACTGTATATCGGCCTCGCGCAGCACATCTTTTTTACCAACAATCACCAAATGCAAATCAGGGTGTTTTGCAAGCAGTTGCTGATGAGCCTCGATTAGTCCGCGGTTGTTCTTATACGGTTCGGCCCGTCCAACATACAAAATGAAGCGTTTGTTTTTGAGCTGCTCGACAGGCTTTGGTTCAGCAGTAGCCGTGTCGGCACCCTCATACGTAACCGTGATCTTTTGCGGCGAAATGCGGCTAAATTCCACTAAATCCCGCTTCGTAAATTCGCTGGGCGTCAGAATATGCTTGTTGCGATGCGCCACAACCCACAGCACACCGCGGAAAATAAGTTTTTTAACAAAGAGTTCAAGCGTGCCCATGTCGTCATTGCTAGTAATACGCAGCAAGTTGAGGTCATGCACCGTAGTAATAGACGGGCGAGTGTAGAAGATTGGCTGCTGTGGCATGCAAAAATGCACCAAATCCGGTTTCAGGCGGTAAAGAAGGCGAGCAAAGCCAATCTGCTCTGCAAAACTATAATCCGCAAAATCCGCCTCAACTAACTGAAAACGGGGGTTAGTCGGGCGCCAGTAGTCCATATCTTTCTTGCGGACCAGCACCAAATAATCATGATCGCTATCCAGCCGCTCCAAATAAGTAAGCAACCGCTCTACATAGCGGCCAGTACTCGAGTTAATAATCCGGGCATCTATTGCAATCTTCATGGAAAACTCTGTGATAACCTTTATAATATATGCTGTATAGCTACAAACAAAGTTTATCAGGAGATAGATAAAAAGATGTCTGATTCTCGGAAAAGAGCTCTTATTACTGGTATTACTGGACAAGACGGCGGGCACTTGGCTGAATTACTCCATGAAAAGGATTACGAAATCTTTGGGATTATACGTGGGCAGCACAATCCCAAAAGAGAAGTTACCGAAAAAGAATTTCCTTACGTTACGCTGATTGAGGCCGATTTATTGGATCCATCGTCACTCGTTCGGGCGGTCACCCTAGCTAAGCCCGATGAAGTGTATAACCTCGCAGCCATAAGCCATGTTGGTTATTCATTCAAGAACCCACAACTAACAGCAGACATCACAGGTAGGGGCGTGCTGAACATGTTAGAAGCTGTCCGCTTAGCCGGTGGAGAAAAAACGCGTTTTTATCAAGCATCAACCTCTGAAATGTTCGGCGGTCTTGAATATAACCGGCCAGACAAAGGATACGACGAAAATGCAATATTCCACCCCCGCAGCCCATACGGTGTCGCAAAGCTATATGGCCACTGGATTGCTCGCAACTACCGCGAAAGCTACGGCATGTTTGTAAGCTGCGGTATTTTGTTTAACCACGAAGGTCCACGCCGTGGTTTAGAATTTGTTACTCGTAAAATTAGTAACGCAGTTGCGCGCATTAAACTTGGCCAGCAAGACCATATTGTCCTCGGAGACTTGTGGCCAAAACGCGACTGGGGTTATGCTGGCGACTATGTCGAAGGTATGTGGCGTATGTTGCAACAAAATAAGCCGGATGATTATGTTCTGGCCACGGGCGAAACACACTCAATCGAAGAATTCCTCGAACTTGCTTTTAAAGAAATCGGCATCGACGATTGGCGACCTTACGTAAAACAAGACCCACGCTTCATGCGACCAGCAGAGGTAGACCTATTGCTTGGTGATCCAAGTAAGGCAGAAAGGGAACTTGGCTGGAAACGACAAGTAGACTTTTCTGGGCTCGTTAAAATGATGGTGCAACACGACCTTACTGTCGAAGAAGCGCATCTCTCTCGCTAAAACATCGTAGGTAAGTAAAATTTCACAGGCCGCAGAAACTACCCTTATTGGTGTTGTTGGTTATTGATAAAAAATGTCCAGGCAGAAAGAGTGCTGTAATTGCAGATTTTGTTTTTGCGAATTAATTCGTTTATTTCATCGGGTGTTAACCAAAAGTCCTCAAATTCTTCCTCGATATCTTTTTCTGCTTCTGTTGGCTGAAGGTTCGTTGCAACAAAAACGTACATTTTTGAAGTGCTCCTGCGGTTATTAATAAAGAACCAGCCGATTTGTTTCAACTCACCTTTTAATTGCCCCTCTTCTGCTAGTTCGCGTGCAGCACCTTCTAATGAGGTTTCGCCATCTTCTATAGCACCGCCAGGGAACTGAAAGAGCTTCTCTCTTTGAGGATAACTATACTCCCTCTGGAGCAATATTTTATCCATCTCGTTAACAGCTATTATAGTTGCGACATCTTTTTCGGATCCAAAGTGAATGTAATCAGTTTGGTGGCCGCTAGGAAGTTCTACGATATCTTCATATATTTCAATGCGAGCATGTTCAAAAACCTTTCGTGTGCTCAGTTTCTTCCAAGACATAACATCCTCATCCTTTTATAAAGTCACGGATCGTTGTTTCTAAGGGAAGAGTCGGTTTCCATCCCGTGTCAATTGCTAGCCGCTCATAACTGCCATAAATCTCGGGCGGGTCATTCGGCCGAAGTTTATTTGGGTCGACGACAACGTTTACTTTTTTGGCATATAGCTCTTTTGTTATCATGGCAAGCAATTCTTCGCCAGAGGTACTCCCACCTGAACATATATTGTATAGACGATGATGCAACTTCTCGGTAGTTGCTAAAAGAGCATACGCCTTTACCACATCGCGAACATCGGTATAATCACGCCGACTCTTTAGGTTACCAACCTTCATAGGCTCCTTGCTTTCTGTCGCCTCCCTAATTTGGCTGACAAGGTCGGGTAATAAGAAACCTGGACTCTGGCCAGGGCCGATGTGATTGAAGGGCCGAGCTATCACGCAATCAAACCCACGCGATTGATAATAACCGCACAAGTCTTCGGTTAACAGCTTGCTAATAACATAAGGGGATGCGTTCGTTGTCCTGCTGTCTTCGGTAAGCGGCATAGGCTGATTGTTATCGTATACTGCGCCGGAACTGACAACGATAAAACGCGGTTTATGATTAAGCTGCTGACTCATTGCTGCTTCAAAAAGATTAATAATCATCGCGCTGTTATCGGCAATAAAACGCCGCGGTTCAGCAAACGACATTCCCTGTGATGCTAATCCAGCAAGGTGAATAATGACGTCTACCTTACTAAAATCTACTTCTTTGACAGCCGCTTCGTTAGTTAGATCGCAACCAATGTAAGTGTCGATGTATTTGCTTACCTCTTCGGTAGGTCTGCCATCATGGCCAAGCCCAATAACGGATAAGTTTCTGCTTTTTAGCTCCGCCGCAAGATGATGACCAACAAAGCCGTTAATACCGGTTACAAGAATTGTCTGTGTATTGCTCATATGTCTATTGTAACTTTAAATAATAAATCGCGAGAGATACAAATGATAAGGAGTTTGCTTCTATACTCGTTGCTCTCTATAATATCCTTTTAGAATACATTATGTTTGAACGACTGAAACAAAGATATCATTATTCAATTATTTTGCTGCGCCAGCTAGTAATTACTGATTTTAAGCTCCGGTATCAAGGCTCGGTTCTGGGTTATTTGTGGACGCTGCTTAAGCCCCTTGCATTGTTTGCGATTCTGTATGTGGTTTTTGTACGGTTCCTGAGGTTTGGTGCCGACGAGCCGCATTTTGCGGTATCCTTGCTGTTCGGTATCGTTCTTTGGAATTACTTTACTGAGGTAACACTGGGCGGCGTTGCTTCAATCGTCAGCAAGGGTGATCTCATGCGTAAACTCTATTTCCCACGCTATGTGATAGTGGTGGCGGGATCATTGTCTGCTTTAATCAATCTCCTTCTTAATCTTGTGGTGGTCGCATTCTTTATGGTCTTGGACGGCGTAGTGATCGGGTGGACAGCTCCGTTTGCGATTATTCCTATAATCGAAATATTTATCACTGCACTTTCGTTATCCTTCTTACTGAGCGCTCTTTATGTGAAGTTTCGGGATGTCAATTATATTTGGGAAGTGGTTTTGCAGGCAGCCTTCTATGCTACGCCCATCATATACCCACTGTCGATGGTTATACCGGTCTCCACGCTTGCGGTCCAGATAATGCTCCTCAACCCGATAGCCCAAGCCTTGCAAGATGCTAGAGCATTACTTATTGATCCAAACACCATAACAATTGCCGATGCGTTCGGCACGTCGCTGGCGAGGCTTATCCCTATTAGCGTTGTTCTCTGTCTTACTGCTATGTCTATTTGGTACTTCCGACGGGAATCACCTAACTTTGCGGAGAATGTCTAGTGCCTGAAAAAAAAAGAGTTGCTATTAGTATTAAGAACGTATCAAAAGATTTTAGGCTACCCCATCATAACCAACCCTCAACCATTAAGAGTACATTTGTTAACCCATTTCGTGCGAGAAAACCCAGTGACTTCAAGGAAGGGGTAGAGAAACAGCATGCTCTTCAGGATGTCTCTTTTGATGTTTACGAAGGTGAGTTTTTTGGAATAGTCGGCAAAAACGGAAGTGGTAAGAGTACGTTGCTGAAGATAATTGCGGGTATCTACAAGCCAAACAAAGGAAAGGTTCACTATAGCGGCAAGCTCGTTCCATTTATTGAGCTGGGCGTCGGCTTTAACCCGGAGCTAACTGGTCGCGATAATGTGTATCTGAGTGGTGCCTTGATGGGTTTCTCGACGAAAGAAGTAGACAAAAAGTACCAGAAAATCGTTGAATTTGCCGAGCTCGAGCGGTTCATGGATCAGTCATTAAAAAACTATTCCAGCGGCATGCAGGTTCGTCTGGCGTTTTCTGTGGCAACAATACTGGGGGATTCGGACATTTTACTTATAGACGAAGTTCTCGCTGTGGGTGATGCTGATTTTCAACGCAAGTGTTTTAATTACTTCAAGACGTTAAAAAAATTAAAGAAAACAGTCGTTTTTGTGAGTCATGATATGAGCGCGGTTCGGGAGTACTGCGATCGAGCGGCGCTGATTGACCAAGGTGAGGTGATTGCAGTAGGAGATGCCGAAGAGTCTGCAAAAAAATATACACAACTATTTGCTCGTGATGATTCGGGTCAAAAACCGAACTTACGGTCAAAACGATGGGGCAATGGGAAGGCGAGCTTTAGTGATGTCTCGGTGGAGCAGATTGATTACGGAAAAAGTATTTTAGTTACGGCCAACGTCCACGCAAAAGAGACTATTGACGATCCGACATATGGCATTATGGTTTCAAATGATAAAGGACAACCGATACTAGGCACAAACTCGCATATTATCCGAGCGGACGTCACAGCACTTCGGGCGGATACAGATATTACTGTTAGCTGGGAATTCCCTAATATATTTAATGAAGGTAAGTTGTATATTGAACTTGTACTTATGTATGACTCAATAACCGAAGTTGCTGATTGGTGGGGTAACGCTGCGACGTTTACTGTGCGCAATGAAATTAAAAACCCGTACATAGTTAACCCGCCTGTTAAGTTCATATACAAAGGAGGTCTATGAGCCAGCTACCCGATGAGAGGATCTACTATGCGCAAAACCGAGAAGACTTGATCCTTGAATCATTTTTTCCTGATACTAAAAAGGGATTCTACGTTGATGTAGGAGCGTGTCATCCTCACGTCGCTTCGGTAACAAAGCGGTTTTACCTCAAGGGCTGGAAAGGTATAAATATTGAGCCACAGACGGAGCTTTGCGCACTTTTTGATATCGAGCGTAAACGTGATACTAATATCAGCGTCGCTATTTCCGACAAGGAAGCGACAGCAACGATGCGCGCCTATGTTAATAACCGCGGTTTAACGACATTTTCCCCTGATATGAAAAATGACTATGAACATAGCAAAGGCAATAAAACCGAAGAGTTTGAGGATATTCCTATCATCACTTCAACTCTCGGTAATTTGCTGGCGAGGCAAGAAGTAGAATCCATACAGTTTCTAAAAGTTGACGTAGAAGGCTTTGAGTACGAGGTCTTGAACGGCAATGACTGGAGTCGATTTCGACCAGAAGTTATATGTATTGAGGCGAATCATGTTATTAAAGATTGGCGTAGCTTGTTAGTTAAAAACAAATATGAAAAAGTGTTTTTTGACGGACTCAATGAGTATTATGTTGATCGTATGACAGATAGGGCCTCAAAGTTTAATTATGTTGATCATGTCGTAACAAACCTAAAGGGGGGTATAGCTTCTGATGACTTTGACCTAATCGAAAAAGCTAACAGGGAGAGCCGCGAGCAAGCGCAGCTTGTATCACAGCTTGAACGTGAACTACAGAGTGTTAAAGGGATGCTCAAGCGCACAGTGTTGCTGCTGCCTTCAAAAATAAAGACTAGATTAACCAAAAACAAATAAGAATATATCAGAAGCACTTGAGATTGCTGGTGCTGTGTGAATTTGATAGGATAGAATTAATATGACGGAATACAAACAGAGCGTAGTATCTGGTGCTCCGCTGGAGCCCCTTTTTAGTATTGGTGATCTTTATGTATCAGACTTTTTGAAAGAAGGTGAAGAGCCGAAGGGTCCGCCATGTGAGCTGGCTCTTGGCTTTGACCCTGTAAGCAAGGCGGTGCAATTAACTAAGCAGCCAGACGCTTCTCTTATGTGGGGCAGTATGTACTATTATAGGAGCGCCGTTAATCCTGCGATGCGGAGCGCGCTCACTGATTTAGCCGAAAAAACATGCGAGTCTATCCCTGAATCTGACACGAAAAAAATATATCTTGATATTGCATCAAATGACGGCTTTCTACTCTCAACCGTCGATAATAAGAAATATACGCGTGTAGGTATTGACCCATCTGACTACCCAGAAGCAGAAGAGAATACTGACGTAAATATCCGTGATTATTTTTCAGCAAAAGCATTCAAGGATGCTGGTTTCGTTAAGGCGTCACGAATTAGCTGTGCGGCGTGTTTCTATGACGTAGATAACCCTCTTGAATTCCTGAAAGATGTATTTGAAATACTAGAAGACGACGGCCTTTTTACTCTTCAGGTTTCGTATACCCCAGCAAATATTATGCAGACTGAGCTTGGTGTGATTTGTCACGAACACCTCTGCTACTACAACCTAACCTCTTTAAAATGGCTTGCGGATCAAGCTGGATTTGTGGTTAAGGACGTAGAACTCAATAACGTCAACGGTGGCTCGATTAGGCTCTATTTGCGAAAACCAACGGCTCCCGATAACTACCTAACCCCCGCCGATCGCGATATCTGTAAAGTGCGCGTTGAGTCACTACTCCTGTGGGAAGAAAAAGTGGGCTTTAACGATCCAGAAACGTATAAGGATTTTTACAGACAGATCCTTAAACTCAAACAAGAAACAGTCGGCTTTATAAAAAAGCAAAGTCTGAGGGTAAGTCAATATGGGGCTACGGTGCAAGCACCAAGGGTAACACCTTGCTTCAAATGTTCGGCATTGATAATTCGTTGATCGATGCAATAGCCGAAAAGCAGGAGTTTAAATGGGGCAGGCGAACGATCGGAACGAACATACCAATTCGTTCCGAACAGGAAATGCGCGACACTCAACCAGATTATCTTCTTGTTCTGCCATGGTTTTTTAGGGACACCTTTGTTGAACGGGAGAAGGAATACCTGAAAAAGGGTGGAGTGATGGTGTTTCCTGCGCCAGAATTCTCTACCTTTTCACTCTAAGCGGCGGCGAGTTTGACTACTGATATGATTATCATATAAAAATCGTTATACTTGTGCATACAGGTATAGATATAGATGCGAAACATAAGAATCTTAATAATTGCACCGTACCCTATAATCGATGCTCAGCATGGAGGGCAGAAGCGGGCTAAGGCTTTGTTTGATTTTTATGCAAAAAACTATCAGGCGGTTAAGTTTACCAGTGTTTTTCACAGGGGCCAATATCCCGCGTGGGGAGAGGACGACTTACCTCTCGGTGACCCGGAAATTATCGCTGAGGTAGATAAACATCCTTACGCGAGTGAGTTGATATGCGGTGAGGCCATTGATAAGGATATACATGTCAGAAGCTATTTAGCGAAGTTACTGGTAGAATTTCGACCAGACATAATTCACATTGAGCAGCCGTTTGCGTATCTTGGATTAAAGCAGCTGCTTGCGGAGTTGAAGCTGAAGCCACTAATAATATTTGGCTCCCAAAATATCGAATATCCTCTCAAGGCAAGGATATTCAAGGAGTTGAATGTACCGAAAAAGCTATCGGATGAATTGATTCAAAAGACCAAAGATTTAGAGTTCGCGCTGTCGCGCGAAGCGAGTTTGCTTGTTGCTGTTAATCACGAGGATGCCGAGAGTCATAAAGAGATGGGCGCGAAGCGTATCACTATCGCGCCAAATGGTATAGAAAATAGCACCGCTCCTTATGACGACCTTGAGTATTGGAAGAAGTTCAAAGAGCGGGAGGGCATAAATTCGATCTTCGTTTTTGTTGGGAGTGGGCATCCACCAAACTGGGAGGGTTTCCTTGAACTTATAGGCGACGACACGACATTCTTGCCAGAAGATTCAAAGATTATTATTGCGGGGGGTGTTAGTGACTACTTTAATGCGAAGTTTAGTGATCCACGTGATAAGTTCTGGGCGAGCGTAAGAACTGTCGGTAGACTTGAAGAAGGACGCCTGGCTGCATTACTTCGCAGTAGTGATCAAATATTGCTTCCAATAACAACAAAGCGTGGATCAAACCTCAAAACCGCTGAAGCCATCTTAGCCCAAAAGAAGATCATTGCAACAAGCAATACTTTCCATGGGTTTGAGGAGTACGTAAGGCTTCCAAATATATTCATTGGAGATAATAAAGAACAGTTTAAAAAAGCTATGCTTCAAGCGCTTGCGAAGCCGTACAGACACCTCAAGAAAGAAGAAAAAAGCCTTGTTGAAAGAGTCCAGTGGAGTTACCGCCTAAAGCCGATTAAGCGAGCAGTGGATGGGCTTATCATAAACAAGAGAGCGAAGAAGATTATTCGCAAGCTACTCAGGGGGTGATTAGCTCTGTAAGGATGCAAGCATCTTTTTCGCAGCGCTCGACCACGAAAATTTGTCAACGTGGGCAATACCGCGGCGCTTAATGTCGTTGCGTAACTTAGATTTATCGCTGAGTAGTTTCGCAGAGAGTTCAGCTATTTCCGTAAAACGCTCTGCATAGAGCGCGGCGTCACCGGATATTTCCTTGACCGAGGAGTTCTCATAGGTGATCACAGGAGTACCGTAGCGCATTGCTTCGAGTATGGGTAACCCAAACCCCTCGTACAAGGTTGGGTAGACAAATGCAAGCGCATTTCGATAAAGCCATTCGCGCACCTCATCGCTCACAAAGCCAAGGAAGTAAATATCATCCTTGTAAGATGAGCTTTGTATTGCTTGTGCTGCTTCGTGGTTTGGAATAGAGTTTGGGCCTAGCATGGTGTCGCCGGCAAGGACAAGACGAACATCTTTTTCTTGAGCGCGGAGTAAGTTAAAGGCGGCAATAAGGTCGGCGAGCTTTCGCCGTGGATCAGCTCCGCCTACGAACAGAAGAAATGGCCGCCTTGGTAAATCAGACGATATCTTGACGTCACCCCAGAATGATGCGACGTAACGATCGACAGTCCCAAAAGCGGAAGAGTTTCCCTTATCTTCCTTGAGCTCAGCGACACCTAGATGTACAGTTTCTATTTTATCGGCTGGAACGCCAGCAAGTCGTATGAAGTCATTCCGGGTATGTTCTGAAATCGCAATGATTTTATGTGCAAGGTGCATAACTCGTTTAATGCCCATAAGATAACGGCTGCGACGAAGCTGGGCAAGTAGCGCCCCCCGGCGCGAGTAGTGGTGGTTTTGTCGGGCGGTCTTATAACTCCATAGATAATCACTTTCAAGGATGTACGGGATAAGATCGTAGGCAATCACGACGGTAGGTATTTTTTTGGGAGGGGGTGGCGATACGTCTTGCTCAAACTGGAGTAGAACATCAAGGCCGCCAACATCCCCCAAACGGTCACTTCCGTAAAGATAAATTTTTGCTGCACGCAGTATACGCAACGGGACATAAATCATACCCTTGAGAGTTTTGATGCTCGGTGGCAACGATTCTTGCTTTGTAACCATCCGGAGGCTGTAGGTGAATGAGTCATCGATTCCGGCGAGCCGAAGGGCTTCCTCTATATCATTATCGTACAAGTAGAAAACGAAGTGGTTTGACTTCCGTTCGGTAAGTGGAATGTGTCGAATAAAGTTGACGACAACCGAGCCAACTCCTCGCATACGGTGAGGGCCTTGGATTGGCGTGAGATCGATACCGATAGTTTTTTTCATCACCGCCTATCCTTTACCACATCAAGAAATACTTGAGCGCTCTTTTTCCAAGAGAATTCAGCTGCACGGGCAGGTCCTTTGGTAAGTGCGTCGCGCGATAGTCTATCGAGATTCTTTACCGCGTTTGCAAGACTTTTTCGAAGAGGTTCATTGCCCTGTGACACGTCTACCATTTCACCTACCCCGGCAACAACTTCTGGTAGGGACGAGTTGTCAGATGTAATAACCGGCACGCCACATGCAAGCGCCTCAAGCGGCGGCATGCCGAACCCTTCATAATGGCTTGGATAGACGAGAAGTGATGCGCCGGAAATGATGGCAGCCTTGTCTGTGTCCGAGACGTATTTGCTTGGTCGGATGATATTGTACCCCTCGGAAACTTTTTGGATAATTTCTTCAAAGAGGGCGTCGGCCTTCCAGCCGCTTACACCGACAAGCAAGAGGGCAGTGTCTTTGCGCTGTGTCTCTGGTAGACAACAGTACGCGTCAACGAGTGCTTGCAGGTTCTTGCGCGGCTCTAGGTTTGAGAGCGCCAGGATGTATCGTTTCGCCTTAATCCCGTATTTCATCTTCACCCGTTCAATTTCGTCGGCGCTCCTTCTGTAAAGTTGTCGTTGATTAACGGCCGGAGTAGCAACGAGAACATCGCTTGGCTTAACGTTATAAAAGTCAACAATCTCTTTTTTAGCGTTTTCCGATATCGTAATAATATGTTTTGCGCGTTTAAGGGAGTGCTTTACGCGTCGGGACAAAAACTTTGCGTTACCTTCATCGGAATATTGACGGTGCAGCTCGTAAGAGAGGTCGAAAATCACTAGCCCAACATTACGACTAAAAAGCAGCGGCATATCGACGAAGCGCGGAAAAATGTAGTTTCCTCTGCCACACCACAAATCTATTGGGGGTAATAGCCCGCGGTGCCATAGTTTTGCCATGTAGCGAAACGGGACGGGGAAGCGCCGATAATGAAGGTGTTTGAAACCGAATTCATGAAAACGCTCTACTTTGTCGTAAGGAATGATTACACATATATCAGGATGAGGTTCTCCAGCTGATTTGAGTTCATCGAGCAACTCATCCATACCTTGAAGAATACCGAGTATGTACTGGCCGACGCCGCTAAAATGACCATCGACTAATCCAAGACCATCGATAAAAATGGTTTTATTTCTTCTCATATAATAGTAATCATAACAGATACAAGTCGACATTGACTAGACGAAGAATAGTCGGAGCGCTGCAGACATCAGCCTTGTGTGATTGGAGAAAAGAACTATCACAGATATAATTAAGCACAAGGCCGCAAACAAGTAATGGAAAATTTTGACGCAAGATACCTGAGCAGATTACCTTTGCCCGCTTTTTTAAAACGACGCCAGGGTTTTGTTAAGTTTCTTTTCGTCGGCTCGTTCAACACAGTTTTAGATATAACTCTCTTTCTCTTTTTCGCCAACATACTTTACTGGCACCCTGTTGTAGCGAACACCATGTCGACAGGCATAACCATGAGTGTGAGCTATGTCCTGAACCGCAAGTTCGTATTTCGTTCCGATCAGAATAGGCTATACAGCATAGTGGGTTTTGTCGGTGTAACCGCGTTCAATGCGTGGGTGGTGCAGTCGGCGGTGATTGTGGCGGTTCGGTTTGTTCTTTCACCTATCTCCTTCTTCGCCGAACATGATCTGACTCTCAACTTTATTGCAAAGGTTATGAGTGTAGGGGCGTCGTTTATGCTAAATTTCTTGGGCTACAGGCTTATATTCAGATTCAAAAGAAGGGAAAATAGGTGAAGGAAAGACTTGTGGAAAAATTATCAATCGTAATGCCTTGCTATAACGAAGAGACAACACTACAGGATATTGTCGACGAAATCCTTGCAGTTGATCTACAAGGTATAGAAAAAGAAATAATAATGGTCGACGACCATTCAAAAGATAATACCGCCAAGATTATCGCCACTCTTGCCAAAGAACACAAGAATATCAAGCCGATATACCAAGAACGCAACCAGGGTAAGGGTGCTGCGTTGAAACGAGGGTTTCTCGAGTCGACCGGTGATTTGGTTATAGTGCAAGATGCAGACAGGGAGTATGACCCACGAGACTACATAAAACTTATCGATATTTTCAAAGAAGATAGAGCTGATGTAGTTCTCGGCTCACGATTCTCTGGGGGTGCGCCACGTAGGGTTGTTTACTTGACCAATACGGTTGCGAATAAATTCATGACACGTCTGTCTGCCGTATTGAGTGGTCTGTATGTGAGCGATATACATACCTGTTATATCATGTTTGACGGGGACTGGATTCGCTCGCGTGCCCCGCGGCTTCAATCAAAGAGGTTTGGGTTTAACCCTGAGATAGTTGCCATGATCGCAAAAGAGAAAGAAGCTCTTCGTATTTGTGAAACAAGCATTTCGTATTACGGCAGGACAAAATCGGAGGGCAAGAAGATTGGTTTGAAGGACGGAATAGAAGCGATCTACGATATCATCCGGTTCAATTTGTTCTCAAAATAACCGAGTATTTTTACTGAAATCTAGTCGAGCGCAACAATTCGTACTTTTTCCGCAAAAGATGGGTTGGAGAAGAGACTTTTTACTGCCTCGTAATATTTTTTTTGCGTCACAACAGTAAGTTCCCTTTCCTTAATGCCGCACGTGCTTACCGATTTCACTAAAGCATCAGGTGAGTCCTGCAACAAGGCACTAAATGCCTTGTCATCACAGGTGTCAATATGCTGAATTGAGCGCAATATATTCGAAGCAACTATATTATGGCCAACTCGACCAGGAGTATAAAAAATAACATCTTGAGTTCGATGTTCTACCGGTACTTTTGAGCGCTCATCCAGGCTGTGGTGAATATAGGTGATTTCGGACGAGCTTAGGTCTCGGCGCCCTACAAGGTAGGCGAGGTTCGAGGTGTTTGTAGGGTTAACGCCGATGATGATCGGCAGGCTGAACAACGTAAGCAGCGTGATCGCGATTTGCGTTAATCGGGAATATCCCTGTGACGCTCTCTCTAACAAGGCATAAATCCCGACTATGGCCAGTGGGAGGGATACTACAACAAAAGTGTTTATAGTTTTAAGGCTGTAATATTCTATTTTGCCTATACTGTACATTTGGAATAGAAAAATAAATAACGAAAAGCCCAGAAGTCCCAGTAAGAACACAGTTACCCCGTTTAAGTAACTCGCCCGTGCGATGGCAAGTCGATAAAATGCCGCAATACCAACCACCAAGAACACGTAATACCAGTCACTGTGTAGGCTGATTGCTCCAGGGTCATTGACGGCCTCTGAAAAGGACCGGTAGTCGGTGGTTACGATCAAATAAATCTGTACAAAAATCGCAGCCACCGAGATCAGGAGGAGTGGAAGGAAGTGTCCAAGCTGAGTAGATACTCTAGTGATATTCTTACCCACAACACGGATATTACTAGAGAGAAGGTATGTAACGAGGATGGCTAAACTGATTGCCGGTAGTGCGAGGATCCAGGAAAGTGTAATGCCAACGGTTGTAAGCATTAACGCCACAAAGGTGCGGCCGGAAGATCTTTCGGAGGTAAGTTCTTTCTGTGTGAAAAGCAGCATGGCAAGCAAGAGAAAAATGAGCTGAGGTATGAAACTGTAAAATCCCTCTCGAAATTGCTCGAGCAAGGCGTAGTATGCAAAAAAGGCCGCTGCTCCAGTAAGCCAGGTAATCGTGACCAGGCCGTACCCAGTAAAGGACTCATTGATATATTTCCTATAAAAATGAAAAATCGCTTTACAGAATAAGTAAGCTAGCACAAATAGCCAGAAGGCCTTTGAAATAACATAAGCTACAACGGTATGACTCCCGACTTTGATATTTGGCCACAGCGAATCGATGATTATCGCATTTGCCGAGTGCCAACCCGGCGGGTACGAGCTTATTGACTCTGCCAATACGACGTATTCAACTTTATCTGTATTCGCTAAGACTCCGCGATCAAGCTGTAGGCGGTCATTGATACGAGAGAGGTGATTGCTGTCATCGAGGCTTGTGTTGATGTAGTTAAGCGCAACCTCAGAAGAGAGCTTATCATTTTTAATGATTGGCCCTAGAAAGACGAGCAAGATAAGGCCAAGTGCTACAGTTATGCAGATTACGTCTATCCTGCCAATAATTCTACTGCCACTCTCATCAGAGAGGTCCATGTACCACTTTTTCTCAGTGAACCATCTCCAAATAAGTGACACGTATAAGATAACAAGAGTTATATCCAGCACGGCCCTCAAGGACATGTTATGGTCGATTAACCAAGAGGTAAGTACTACCGCCTGCAGGATGACCACATAGAGCATCAAGCTGGCAATAAGACGGGCGAATACCGTGTCGAAAGTGGTTGAGTACAGGAGAGGGCGCAAGAGGAAATATGCTGCACCCAGCGAAAGGAGCAAAACTAATAAGTTCAAACTATAGTAGACGCCTACCAGTGAAAGGACAGCCCCTATCACCACGGTCAGAGGATTGAATAGGGTAAAGCTATCTTTTCGTTTTTTCATTTATGGATATTCTAGCACAAGGCCTGAGCTACTAGCGTACTCCCGCCGTATTGCTCGACCACACCGGCTGATTATTTGGAGTATACATTACGAGGTTACCGTCCCCCTGGACAGTAAGCCTGGCGCCACCCTTACCGTCAGTTCCACTGGACCAAAGTGGTTTGCCATCGGGGGTGTATATAACCAAGTTGCCATCTGCTTGCATAACCAGGCCTGATGAAGGCTTCCCGTGTGTGCCCGATGACCAGATTGCTCGATTGTTTGCGTACAGTACTAGGTTGCCATCTCCTTGCAGTATAAATTTGTAGTACAAGTCTGCTGTGGTGAGGGACTGGTTCACGCGGAGCGCTCCTATTGGCAGAGTAGGGTTTACGCGCGACAAACCATCGGGGTTCGTGTCAGTCCCACTTGACCAGACTGGGTTGGACGACGATGTATAAACGACTGTGTTACTATCTGCCTGCGCCATAAAGTACGCGCCAGGATTCCCGGTCGTTCCGCTGGACCATACTGTGCCGCCAGATGCATTAGTTATGACCAGGTTGCCATCGTTTTGCATAGTTAGTCTTTTGCCGCCAGTAACATTCGTTCCGCTCGACCAGACCGCCCTGAAGTCCCGGTAGATAACAAGGTTACCGTCTCCTTGCATAGCAACTATCGTGTAGTCATCAGGGGAGTACAATGATTGGCCTGTTTCTAGAGACTGGCCTGAATCAAGCTTTGTCAGAGAGGCGCTATTTCCGGAACGTTTCGGCGTTACGTCGATATTGAGATGCATTCCCAAGTCGTTCATCCAAGTGATCCCTTCGGCTACAAGGTTGAAGTACTCGCGGTAGCTGCCTGTTTGCGTTGGAGCTGTGATTGAAAAAACGAATGTTCCTACTGATGACGGGTATACCTCATCTTCCTGGAGGTTAATCCTAGAAGGTGTCGTCCAGCTACCATCGGCAAATGCGCTAGATCGATCACTTGCCCTCGCAGTCGCCAGCTTGACGGTACCCTTATGCCACATTAAGCCCCCAGTGTTTTTGGCTCTCAGGACGATATAGGCTTTCTCACCGGGAGCGAGTGAGATGGTTTCGTACGAGTAGTGCCTAGTGCGAGTACTGTCAGTATAGGCTGATTGGCTGTCATATTGCCATGCGTACGCAGGTCCTATAGTTGCACCAAACCAGTCTCTGAAATATCGCCAAAAATTGCGATTGCCGTAAGCACTACAGTTATCACCCGTGCCGTAGAGGTTGTTCAGGGCTGCTTGGTTTGGCTGGTAAGGGGTGTAGTTGTAGAGAGAGGCGGTTGCTTGATTGTGTATATAAACGGTGCTGCCGCCACACGTACTATTTGGGCTCCATCGGATAAAGTTGTTCTGGTTCGGCACATGGTTGTAGTTGTTGGGGTAGGTCGCATAGCGCCTGAACTGGCGCGCAGCATTCATGACTTGGTTATAAAACCCGTAGTATTCAGAATCGCACGGCGCTGTATCTGGGCAGCCATACCCGGTTGCGCTGCGGTATTGGATTGGCCATGGCCAATCATCCGTTACAAGAGCCTGCTCTTTTTGAAGTAAAACTATGAGCACTTGTGGGTTAATCGTATATTGTTGGGCTGCGTCGTAAATAATCTGAGCTGCACTTTTTGCGCCGGCAGGGATAGACCGACCCTCTAGATTATTTTCGTGAGTTGTTGGGTTTTCGTGATAGTCCTTTAAACAGGTAAGTGGGAACTTGATGCCACGCGCCTCGGAGTACTCGCGGCGGGTGGTACCAGCATATGGTTGCGTGCCCCAGCTATCGCAAGTTGGAACCTTGGCGCTAAGGAATCGCTGAATCTGATCGACGTTCATTGCGTTCTTGTTTTCGAAGACGCCATTGTCGATTATGCGACCAGGGTTAAACTCTGATCCTGATAAGGCCTGAGTAGGCGCAGCAGGAAAGATAGTCGAAGCGCTCAGTATAATGGCGAGAAAAATAGTAAAACCGATAGTGCGTGTAGTCGTCATTTCGTTATTTTCACCGATTGTTCAACTATATTGGACTGCCGAGCATCCTTTTTAACCTGTATTTTCAGTTGCCATTCCCCTCCAGTCGAAAAGTCGCTTGTAGGAATATTGGCATCCGCGCACATAGCCGAGGTTGCCTCAAATAGTACAGAAAACGATTTTGTAATGGTTGGCTGACCTGACTTTGTGAGATTGACCTCGCAGGTACCGCTGCTCGCCCCACTAATTACAGTGCGAATGTTGAGTGGCTGACCTGCGTCAGATTGTGATGCTCGTGTGACGGTAAGAGAAATTGCTGGATTTGTTGCGGGTTTTTGTTCTTGACCCTTGGCTAGATCTTCTTTGCGTTGATCGACTGCAGCCTTATCCTCTTCAGTTGCTGGGCTGTAGTTAACATCGTTTACGGGGCGGGGAGAGACTTGCGTGGAGCTGTTCTTAGGGATCTGAAGCCAGCCATAGACTCCCAGGCTTATTAATGCAACGCCTACGACGAGCAGGGCGAATATTTTTTTACGGTTTGTTTTTTTATTCTTAATTTTCATGCCAAGGGACAGTGCCATATTTAAACTAACTATAACAAAAAATCTTCCTTTGGTCAATCTGTTTATGCTTAAAAAATCAGGCTATATCATTGAGCTGGTCTGCAAAAGATTCTGGTACACTTGATTGTATGATCACAGTTATTATAGCCGGCGGTTCGGGCACACGTTTGTGGCCGCTCTCAACCAATCAATACCCAAAACACCTTTTAAAACTCACAGGTGAGGATTCACTCCTTCAGGCAACATACGAGCGAGCAAAGCGTTTATCAAAAAGCATCTATGTCATTACCGAATCGAGTCATTCGTCGCACGTTCGTGAGCAATTATCCGAGCTGAGCGAAGATGCGTTTATTGTAGAGCCAGGCCGTCGTGGCACGGCGAGCTGTATCATTGCTGCTTTGCACCACATTCAATCGCGCCACGACAAAGGTGAGCCAATTGCTTTCCTATCGGCCGACCACCACATTAGAGACATCGATGGCTTTGAACATTCCTTTAAAATTGCCGGTGAAATTTCGGCCGAGCAAGGCAGGATTGCGCTTGTTGGCGTAGAGCCAACGTACCCCGCAACAGGTTTTGGCTACATCCAAAAGGACGGCGCGGTTGACGACGATGCGCTAGTCTATAACGTGTTGGCATTCAAAGAGAAACCAGCGTTTGACGTTGCGCAGGAGTATGTGCAAAGCGGCCACTACCTGTGGAATTGCGGCTATTTTGTTGGCTCCGTCAGTACGTTCATAAAGGCTATGGGGGCGCACAGCCCAGAACTAAAAGAGAATTACGAAAAACTGCTCAAAACAGATGCCAATAATTACGCCGATACCTATTTAGACCTTGAGAACAATACAATCGACTACGCCTTGATTGAAAAAGTAAATGACCTTTTGGTAGTGCCTGCCTCTTTCGACTGGATGGATGTAGGATCTTTTGCGGATCTGCACAATGCTAACGAATCCGATGAAGTTGGTAACCACATCCGTGGCGAAGGTGTCGAACTCGAAGGTATTGAAAACTCGTATATTCGTAACGAAGAGGGTAAGCCCATCGCTGTCATTGGCCTCGATAATATTGTTGTCGTAAACACTCCACACGGCCTGCTTGTTGCCCGCAAAGACCTTTCGCAAAAAGTCGGTGACATTGCGAAAAAAATCCAGGCAAAAAACTAATAAAAATATTGCACAACACTCTCGAACTCCTTATGCTAAAGCAAAGGAGTGCACACGAATGGCAAACAAAGAAAAAGCTGCTGAAGATCAGCAGCCAGGCGACGTAACGGCAAAAGAAACAATCCAGCACCACGAAGCTGAAACGTACCAAGTTCCTGTGGAAAAGCAGGATCAAGAGCAATCTGATGATCCCGACACATCCGAGGAACCGAAAGCCCTCGAGCAAACAGAAGTTCCGCCCGTTGCCGCTGTGCCACTTCACCCCAAACATCGTTTGATGGCCTTCTTAAAAACCAAAAAGGGCAAAATCGTCGCTGCGGTTATTGCGCTACTTTTGGTAATTGCTGTGCTTTCGGCAATTCCGTACACTCGGTATGCTATTGCGGGCACGGTTGTAAAGAAAGATGTCGTACTCTCGGTTATCGATAGCAAAACCAACAAGCCGGTCAGCGAAGTAGAAGTTACGCTGGCAAACCGAACCAGCAAAACAGACCAACAGGGCAAAGTCGAATTTAAGAGTGTGGCAGTCGGCGAACAAAAAGCGGTAGTGAAGAAGAAATACTACAAAGATGCATCGCAAACCGTGCTGCTGCCAATCTTTTCTGCGCCAAAAGCTACCGAATTGAAGATTGAAGCAACCGGCCACCAAGTTCCAGTGAAAGTCCTTAATAAAATCAGTGGCAAACCAATCGAAAAAGCCATAGTCAGTGCGCTCGACACTGCAGTTACTACCGACGAAAAGGGTGAAGCGCTGCTTGTACTGCCAGCCGACAAAATATCCGAAAAAGGCACGGTAAAACTGCAGGGATACAATGATCTTACTGTAGACATTGAAGTTACCGAACAGACAACAGATAAAAACGCCTTCTCACTCACCCCGAGCGGCAAGCTTTACTTCCTTAGCAAACGTACGGGCAAAATCAACGTCATGAAGTCGAACCTCGATGGTAGTGATGCTCAGGTTGTAGTTGCTGGTACAGGTAAAGAAGAAGATGGTGGAACAGTGCTGCTCGCCTCACGCGATTGGAAGTACCTCGCGCTCAAGGCGAAACGCGATAGTACCAAACCAAAACTATATCTTCTAGATACTTCAAATGATAAATTGTCGATTATTGATGAAGGTAATGCCGAATTTACTCCAATTGGTTGGTACAACGAACGCTTTATCTTTAAGACTGCTCGCAACGATATGAAGAGCTGGCAACCAAAACAAAACGCCATTAAGAGCTTTAATGCTAGTACGGCTAAGCTTTCGATTCTGGACGAAACGAATGGCGAAGGATCAGGTGAGTATGATTACACGAATGAGGTATATGGTGATGTCTATATCCTCGAGAACCTAGTTGTATATAGCAAGAATTGGAGTTCGAGCTACTATTCACCGCACAAGGAAGATGGCAAACAAGATGTGATCATGAGCGTACGACCAAGCGGGACGGAAAGTCGTGTGCTAAAGGGTTTTTCTGCAAGAAACAGCGCTATCGTTGCTTCAAAAATCTATGAACCCCAAGAAGTGATCTTTGATGTTTTTATAGACGGCAAAGAGGGATTCTGGGAGTATGAGGAAGGAAAGATTTTTGAAGCTAAAGAGATTACTCGCGATACCTTCTTCAATAAGTTTTACCCGACTCACCTCCTTTCTCCGTCGAGTCAGTTGAGCTTCTGGTACGAACCTCGCGACGGTAAAAATACTTTGTTTGTAGGAAGTGCTAAGGGTGGAGAGGGGCAAGAGATCGCAACCCTTAGCGAGTATACTCCTTATGGTTGGTACGGTGACGACTATCTACTTGTAGCCAAAAAAGGCAGTGAACTTTACATTTTGCCACGGCAAGACGCTGCAAAAAGTCAGCCGGTCAAGGTGACCGACTACCATAAACCGACATTAGAGTTTTACGGTTATGGCTACGGCTACGGCGGCTTCTAAAATTTGTTGACTTTTTTACCAAAACTCAAGTAGACTCCTTCTAAGCGTTTGCGTTGGCACAGGGCTAACGCAGAGACCGGATAAGCCCGGGCGCTTTCTTTATGCACCTTGAAAGGGTGTGATCTACGTGCAACGCGTCAAACAGCGTATGGCCACTGCGGCCGTGCTTGCCCTCCTCAGCAGTCTCGCACTGCTGGGAGTGAGTGCACCAGCGCACGCCGCTGAGACTGCCGACTGGCTGCCGTTCAAGGTGGGCAGTGGTGTGGTCGAAGTCGGCTGCACCTGGAACAACGGCTGCGATAGTGGGTATCACGGCGGATTGTCGCCGGCGATCGACTTCATCGCTGACGTCGGTGTTCCTGTCTACGCGGCAGGTCCGGGAACGGTCGTCGATTCGAACGACACTTGTCATCCCACCAACTCACCAGGATGCAGCGGAGGCAGAGGGCGCTTCGTCGAGATCGAGCATCCCGACGGCCGTCACTCGCGCTACCTCCACCTCTCTGACGCTGTCAGAACCTCGGGCTCGGTGTCGCGAGGTGAGCTCATCGGCTACGTCGGCAACAGCGGCGGCTCGCCAGTGGCGCACCTTCATTACGACGAGCTGGTGAACGGCTCCAAGGTTGATCCTGGATCGATGAACGCTAGGCATGGGAGCTTGCTCATTCAGTATCCGAGCAACCTCGGTTATCTGAGTTGGGATAAGGTTCCTTCCTGGAGTGACAAGTTCGTTTACAACGATTCGTATGACGTACCTCCGCCTTCGTCGCCGAATGTGACTTCGGTGCCCGTGCGGGCTGACTTCAACGGTGATGGCAAGGATGATCTTCTGGCCATCAGCCGGCGCAGCGACACCGCGCCGAACCTGATCGTCTTCCGTTCGACCGGAAGCTGGTTGGGTGGCTCGGAGCTGTGGGGTGCGCCTGGTGCTCTCGCCTACGACGGTTTCGTCGGTGCTCCTGCCGACGTTGACGGCGATGCGAAGGACGACCTCCTGGCCATCCAGAAGCAAGGTGACGGCAATTCAGAACCACTCATATACTGGCTCCGTTCGACCGGCAGTAACTTCGAATCGCCGCGCCACGTCGGTACACCCGGTCTCGTCTACAACAATACCAGGTGGACCTCAGGTGATTTCACCGGGGATGGGAACGATGATCTGCTCGCGGTCAGCAAGCGGGGCGACCCCGCCGCGAACCTGATCGTCTTCCGCTCCACGGGCAGCTGGCTCGGTGGATCCGAACTGTGGGCCGCTCCCAGCGGCATCGAGTTCAGCAAGACGCTCTTCGTCACGGCCGACATCGACGGTGACGGCAAAGACGACTTGCTCGCGATTCAGAAGCAGAGCAGTGGTGTGGCGCCGGAGATCTTCTGGCTCCGTTCCACTGGCAGTGGCTTCGAAGCCCCGGTCTCCGCCGGTGTACCGAGCCTCGTGGCCGACAACACGAAGTGGCTGGTGGGCGAGTACACGGGTGATGGCAAGGATGATCTTCTGGCCATCAGTCGTCGCAGCGACACGGCGCCGAACCTGATTGTTCTGCCTTCGAATGGCACCGGTTTGGGCGCCACACAGTTCTGGAGTGCGCCGAGCCAACTGCGGTATGACGATTTCAGTACGGGCGTCCCGGCGGATCTGACCGGTGCAGGGAGGGATGACCTCCTGGTACCGCAGCGCCGTTCAGACGGGGCGCCGGACATCTGGTGGGTCGCTTCGCATGGTGACCACTTCGCAAGTCCGCAGCTTGTCGGAATTCCCGGCCTGGTGTTCGATAACACCAGATGGCAGCTGTAAATTGACTGCATGACCGAGTAAAGGCAGCCAGGGTGTTTCGCATCCAGCGATTCACCCTGGCTAGCTCAATTTTGATTTTATTTGGCTTTATTAGTTACGAATTGTTGAATTTCTTTTACGAAGCGCTCTGGACTGAATTTTTCGGTGGAGGCTTGGATGGTTTTAGGGTCGAAGGTTTTGGTTTCGAATTCTTTTATAGCGGCGATTAAGCTATCCGCTGTCTGCTCTTTAAATAAGATGCCGGTTTTATTTGGAATTACATAATCTAATGCGCCGCCTTTGCCATATGCAATTACGGGTAGGCCAGCAGCCATTGCTTCGACGGGAGTGATGCCGAAATCTTCCTCACCGGGGAACAAAAAGGCTTTGTGTGAATGGGCGAGGCGCACGATTTCTTCGTCTGACACGCGGCCTACGAATGTGATGGTTGGGCCTGCTAGTTTTTTGAGACGTTCTGTTTCTGGGCCGGTGCCAGCGATTGTCAGCGGCAGTTTGAGCCGATTGCAGGCTTCAATTGCGAGGTCGAAACGCTTGTATGGTACATGGCGGCTCCACATTAAAAAGCCTTCGCGTTCGGTTGCATCTGCTGGCTTGTTCATGAATCGTTCAATATCTACTGGTGGGAAAATGACCGTACTCTCGCGCCCATAATATTCTTTAATTCGCGCTTGGGTTTCGTGCGAGTTTGCAATGAAGTGATCAACGCCCTTGATCGATTCGAGATCTTTTTTGCGCATCCAGCGGACAAAAAGTGGAATGAATGGCCGGATTGCGAAGGTGAGCGGACCAAAATTGAAGTCGCGGCGGAAATCATCGTAATGACTCCAGTAGTAACGGATGGGCGTGTGGCAGTAGCAAATATGTATGGCGCCAGAACGTTTACGAACGGACTTGGCTTCGGCGCTAGAGCTGGAAATTATAAGGTCGTATTCGCTCAGGTCTAACATGCGGAATGCGTGTGCCCGAAGCACCGGCCAAAGCACGTGCTTGTAGCGTAAAAACGAAGGTAGCCAACGTTGCAGGTAGGTGGTGCGCACATCGCAACCAGCAAAAGCGGTCATTTTCTCTTTGTCATAGACAGATGTGTAAATTGGCGCGTTCGGGAAGATTTCGTGCAGTTTTAAAACGACCGGTTCGGCGCCGCCCATGTTGGTGAGCCAGTCATGGACGATGGCAACCTTCATTACAGTGCGCTGCCTCGCTTAAACAAAGCGGGGATGGTTTTGAGCAGAATTTTAATGTCGAGCCAGAAGGTCCAGTTTTGGGCGTAGTAGAGTTCTAGCTCTACACGTTTTTCAAACGGCAGCTCACTACGGCCGGAGACCTGCCACAGCCCGGTTACGCCAGACTTTACGCTATGTAGCAGCGCGTTCTTGCCTTTATATAGGTGAAGTTCCTGTGGCAGGATTGGGCGTGGTCCAACCAGGCTGAGGTCGCCTCTCAGTACGTCAAAGAACTGCGGCAGCTCATCGAGCGAAGTAGTACGCAGGAATTTACCGAACCAGGTAATACGCGGGTCATCTTTGACCTTGCGGTTTTTTTCGTATTCTTCGGCCAAGTCTTCGCGACCCATGGCGCGGAATTCTTCGGCCGCATCTTTCTTACCGTATTTTGCGCCCATGCTGCGGAATTTAGTGACTTTAATAGGCTTTGAATAGCGCGAAAGGCGGGTGCTGACGTAAAAAATCGGGCCCTGGTTGAAGACTTTTTGCAGCAGGGCGATTAGGAGTAAGATTGGCGAGAGAAGAATAACAATCATCGTGGTGGTGATAAGGTCAAAGATTCGCTTTACAATAACTCCCCAGCCAACCAGCGGTGTTTGGTGAACTGAAATAATAGGATAGCCCAAGAACACGTCAACGGTGTTTTTGCCCGAATAAAATTCGGCCTCGCCGGGGATAAACGAATAATTAATGTGCCGTTCCTGCGCCGCGCTCAAGATTTTTTGATTGCGTTCGGCTGACTCATATAAATCGGTTTGCACAATGGTTGTGATATGTTTTTTGTCGAGATTATTCAACGCTTGTTCGACACTGCGATACTGCGTGCCATTAAAGTTTGTTGGCAATACAGATTGCGGCCCGGCAATCGCTACAATCTGGTAGCCCGACTGCGCAGTATTGCTCAACTGAAATGCAATGTCCTTTGTTGCAGCTGAATTGCCGATAACCAGCACGCGGCTAATGCCTTTACCAAACCGGAAAAGGACTTCGCGCACAAAGCGCAGAATTTCGCGCTCTACAACCAGCAGGACAAACGAACCAGCAAAGGCATATACCGCAGCCAAGCGAGCAGGGAAGACAGGCTCATCAATCACAAATGAGTAACCGATTACAATGAGGATGCCGATAACGCTCCCTATAAGTAGGCGGCCCCATTCAACCAGCCGCTTGCTGTAGATTTGGCTTGTATAAAGACCAAGAAATGCAAAGACAACAATCCAAAACGGTACCAGCAGCAGCGCAGTCAGGAAGAAATCGACAGCAGAGATATGTGCTACTAAAGGCCGGGGGTCAAACTGCACGCGCACCGTGTAGGCAAGTGAAAACGCAAACAAAAGAATCAAAAAATCGCCCACGAGAAGCGCTAAACTGTACAGACGAGCAGAACGTGTTGGCATATCTTGCCTAGTATTGTATCACTCCTTGGCAAACCCGTTTGGATTCTGCGATTGCCATCGCCAACTATCAACGCAAGCGTCCTCAATTGTTTTTTCGGCGTGCCAAGCTAATTCTTCATTGGCTTTGCTAGGGTCGGCGTAGCATTCGGCGACGTCCCCTGCACGGCGGGGTCCAATAACGTAGGGCACTTCCCGTCCGGAAGCCTTTTCAAAAAGCTTGATCATTTCCAGAACGCTCGTTCCTTTACCGGTACCAAGGTTATACGGCTCCGCAACTCCTTTTGGTGGTAGGTGTTCGAGCGCGGCTACGTGACCCTTCGCAAGATCCACGACATGTATATAGTCGCGTATACCGGTTCCATCTGGTGTGTCGTAGTCATTGCCGTGGATTGTTAGCTGCTTCAAATTACCAACGGCGACACGACTTATGTAGGGCATAAGATTGTTTGGGAGTCCGTGTGGGTCTTCACCAATGCGGCCGCTTTTGTGCGCACCTACAGGGTTGAAGTAGCGCAATAAACTAATTTGCCATCGAGAGTCAGCTGTAGCTATGTCGCGCAAGATTTGTTCGATCATAACTTTTGTCTGCCCGTAGGGATTGGTGGTTGCACCCACCGGATGGTCTTCGGTGATTGGCAGTTCTTGAGGAGGGCCATAAACCGTCGCAGACGAACTGAAAATCATTTTTGTAACGCCTTTTTCCTGCATGACCTCGCAAAGACTTAAGGTGGAATCTATGTTGTTTCTATAATAAAGAAGCGGTTTTTCTATAGATTCGCCTACTGCCTTAAGGCCGGCAAAGTGTATAACAGCATCAATTCTGTGATTGTCGAAAATGCGTCCCAGAGCCGCTTTATCGGCTACGTCTATTTTGTAGAACGGGATTTTGCGATCTGTAAGTTTTTCGACACGATGCACGGCCTCCGCACTGCTATTAACAAGATTGTCGACAATAACGACATCGTGGCCTGCGTTAACCAACTCTACAACGGTGTGCGTGCCAATATATCCGGCACCACCAGTGACTAGGACATTCATGCAGGTATAGTACCATGCGCTGCGGTATAGTAGGGATAATGAAAAATCAAAGAATACTCACCATACTCATAAAAGTGCTCATTGTCGGATTCGTGAGTATACTGCTTTTGTTACCGCTCCATGCTTTTTTATCGACTTGGGGAGGAACTGCTGTTGGACCACTTTTGGCTTGGAAGAGTTGGAAAGAGATTTTGCTACTCGGGCTCGGCATTATCGCTGGCATCTACTGCATAGCGCGACCAGATGTTCTTAAGACTCTATGGGACCGATGGATTAACAGAGTAGTCTTGTTCTATGCAATTTTTATTGTTGTATATGCGCTAACGTCAAATGCATCGAGCGAAGCAGCAGTTGCCGGATTACTTATGAACCTACGATTTTTGGCAATGTTTTTGCTAGCTCAACTGATTGTCGCAAGCAATGACTCTTGGGTGCAGAAATTAAAAACTTGGGGTTCTCCTTGGCTTTTGACGACGGCAATTGTAATTTCTGTGTTGGCAATTCTACAAGTATCGGTATTGCCTAATGATTTTTTGGCTAAATTTGGGTACGACAGTTTGAAAACTATTCCACCATATCTTCTTGTTGATGATAATCCCGATACACCAAGAGCGTTCGCAACTTTGCGTGGTCCTAATGAACTGGGCTCCTACCTTATTTTAGTGCTTACATTGGCAGCAGCTTTGGTAGTGAAGCAGAGACGCAATTTGCTTGCCGGTGCAGCGCTGGGGCTTGGTTTTGTCGCATTATTCTTGTCACATTCTCGGAGTGCGTGGCTCGGCACCACAGTGGCTTTGAGCGTTCTGGCTGTATTATCCTTCAGAAAAGAGCAGCTTGTGAAGTTGGTGAAGTGGGGCAGCATACCGGCTATTGTGGTAGGGGCAATGCTTTTGTGGTTAACAACTACCGTGCCTTCGGTACGGCTGGCTATCTTTCATTCAAGCCCAGGAGACCCATCTCTTCTTGAAGGATCGAGCGCCCAGCATTGGCATTCGACAGCAGCTGGTGCAGTAGACGCCCTGCAGCATCCATTCGGCCAAGGTGTTGGTGTGGCTGGACCAGCTTCGTACTACAACACAAACGATTCGCCGAAAATCGCCGAAAATTATTTTGTGCAAATCGCGCAAGAGATTGGGATTGCTGGTTTGGGGCTGTTTATTGCCATTAATGTGGCGTTGGCGGTGGCTCTTTGGCGACAGCCTCAGGAACTGTGGCCGAGGCTACTTATTGCCAGTTTTGCCGGGCTTACGTTCATTAATATGTTTTTACACACATGGGTTGATGACCCCACCGCGATGACCTGGTGGGCGGTCGTAGGATTATGGGCATTTTCGCCCCAACCCTTACGCTCAAGCAAGAAAATGTAGTACTATCCCTATAAAGCTAAAGGTTACGTTTTCATGACACTGCACCTGTACTACCAAGGACCAATGTATTCCCGCCTCAGCCATTTTGAAGATAAAAAAACTGTGGTGGCGTACATGCTTTCGGGTTTTTTTGTGACGATTGCTGATTACGGCTCGTTTGTCCTCTTGTTCACCCTCCTAAGTCATAGCTTGTTGGTGGCAACGGTCGTCGCTTATCTTCTAGGGCTATTAGTAAGCTACCTGCTAAACCGGTACTGGGTTTTCCGTAAAGGGGCGGACAGGCAAACCGGCCGGGCCAATATGGTCCGCTATGCCATATTTTTGATAGTAAACCTTAGTATTACCTACGGTGTATTATGGGCACTTGAGCAGTGGTTTGGCATAACGCCGTATCTTGGCAAATTTGTGGTTGGCGCATTTATGTTCTTTTGGGTGTATGCGGGCAATAAGTACTGGGTTTTCCGCGGACCTAAACTTGGGCCTATACGGATATGAGCGAAACTCGACCATCTAAAAAACAGCGCGAACTCTTGAGTTTTATCGATGGTTTTATTGCTGGTCATGGGTACGGTCCAAGCTATCGCGAAATTATGCGTGGGCTAGGCTATAAGTCGGTCTCGACGGTCGCAATCCATGTAGATAATTTGATCAGAAAAGGGCACCTGCGCAAGCGCGATCATTCCGCCCGTTCGCTCGAAGTGGTGCAAACCGCCGCAGAATTTAAAGGCCTCAGCGAAGTTAACCAGTCGCAGGAAAAGTGGCTGGTAGATCTTATAAGCGAACGTTTCACAGCCGTAGAAAAAATTGCAAAACCGTCGCAAAAAGCGATTGATGATTTGTTTGTACTTGTCGGCTCGCTGCAGGTACTGGGGTTAGCCGATGCCGCAACCTCATTTAAAAGCAGATTAATCACACTTACAAAAAAGTAATTTGACCTCTGTTGATAAGCTGCTATAATAGCCAAAGCATTCCGGGGTAGCGCAGCGGTAGCGCAGTTGACTGTTAATCAATTGGTCGCGGGTTCGAATCCCGCCCCCGGAGCCATGTGATTTGGTGATGACCTTCAGGTCGTCGGCAGATCACATTTTTGTTTGGCGGGATTTGAAGCGAAGGTTGAGCACTGCCAGTGGCAGTGCGAAGAATCCTTGCTTGGCCGAGCGACATGAGCGAAGCGAATCAGGAGCGAGCAAAATATGAACGAATCCCGCCCCCGGAGCCAAGCCGTAATGTATGAAGTCAGAACTAGTAATTGGTTCTGACTTTTTATGCAGGCAGACTAGAATTGAAACCACTATACTTTGCTATTATTAAGTAATGTTGATATTCGTCAGCGGTAGTATTAATTCAGGTAAAACGACAACATCAAAGTTATTGGCCGACCGTATGGGGGCAGCCTTTATCAATGTCGATGATCTCAACGACACAATCCCGAACTTCAACTTGGCGACTGATCTGGATAAGTCCATGGACTTAGCAATCCGAACTATCAATAGCTATACCAAACAAGGGAAAGACGTTGTGGCTAATTATGTGGTGAGGCAAAAAGATTTTGATCGTTTTGAAAAAGAAATAGAGACGCAGCCCAAAGTCGTTATTACGTTAGCACCCCGACTTGAAGTAGCCCAAAGTAAAAGAGGCGGCCGTGAATTGTCTGAATGGGAGGTTTCAAGAATAAAGCATCACTACGATACTGGAATTGCATCACCTAGCTTCGGCTATATAATCGATAATTCTGATATGACAATCGACGAAACTGTCGATAAAATTATGGAAATATTTGAGGTCCAGCGAGTTGTAAGATAGACGTAATAGTTCGTTTATCGTCGAGACAAAAAGAAAAGACGCCTCTGGGTCAGATTCAGTCCCGTATGCGTCTTTTACACCTATCATTATACTCTTGGTGCTACTTTATTGTCAATATACGTTTAGATTTAGTAATGACCACGACGCGCTTGAGCTTCTTCGAGGTGTTCATATATTCATTGATATAGCCCAAGGCTCGCGTTTGATGTAGCTTAGAGCGTCGTAAATCTATAATTACGTTTACTGACTGGGTGCCGGCTTCGCGCATATTTTTTTCGGATATTGTTCTTGCTACTGCCGATAGGACTCTTCACTTCCCATTCCACACCTTGAATAGATATATCTGGTGTCCCGTGACTGCCGGTTTCAATAAAATACACATCACACTTGAAATGATTAGCCAGTATGTCGGCTGCTGTTTCTTCGTGTATCTTAGGCCGGGGCTTCATACCAACAGGGATGACTATGCTGTACTTCGATTGCTTCGCCATGATCTAAATCACTATAGCACAGCTACACCTGTCAGATCGTGCTTGATTATGGTTATAACTTGCCCTATCGTGGTGAGCCATGTGATTTGGTGATGACCATTAGGTCGTCGACAGATCACATGTTTTTTTGGACAGGACTCGAACCATGGGTCGAACAGCGCCAGTGGCGCTGTGAGGAATCCTCGCTTGGCCGAGCGAGGTGAGCGTTAGCGAACTACGAGCGAGCAGAATACGAACGAATCCCGCCCCGGAGCCATTTTTACCTTTAGCGAATATAGGTCTTAGCTTGTGAGGTCAAACCAGGTATTGCGGAACAAGTCTTGCTCGCGAAGAACTCAGCCTTGAGTTTACGTGTTTCGACGAGCTGGAACAGCGCACAGCCTTGGCTGGGGCCGTTAGTCTTACCTTTAATGCCCTTAGCCGGAGTAAAGCGATCCCACCTCGAGCCGTCCGCTAGAGTATGGTCAATCTCGAAAAGATCGTATTTAACAAGTCCTGCCTCAATCCCCACCGTTTTTGGATCTGGCGCATCGCGCGAAAGGGCAAACTGCGCTGTTTCAGTACCCTTGTAGGTGCCGATGGAAGCCAGCAAAAGTGTCGGATCCAAGTAATCAGGAACAATTGCTAAGTGACCCGCCCAGTAGCGGTCTCCACCTTGTTCGTAATAGTTGGTACCTTCCTGGAACCAGCCGCCAATGAGTTTGCCATCGATGTCATAATCAACCTTGCCCTCAATTGGTTCTACACTGCGCATAAGCTTACTTACAAGTACTTTCCGGACATCGTCAGTCGTATAGTCAAACGGGCTTACCAAGTGCGTGCGTGGCGCATCACCGTCATAATGCTCCGGCACGATATAACCCGTCAGGGTTTTGTTAAAATCCCAGACAGCATAGTCAAGCGTTTGGGCGCCAATTTTGCCAACCAGTTGGCCGGCTTTGATTGGTATATTGACACTCACATAATTGCCGGCGGAACCTGGACTCGGGTGATCATCGAGGTATTTCTGTAGCTCTGGAGTCAAGCTTGTCATAAGGTCATAGTAGTAGAATTCAACGCAGCTGACGCTAAAGTTCAGTTGGTATTCGGTTTGTTTGGCTTGGCCGGAGTCGACATTTATGGAACGGCTAGATATAGAGAAGAGCGTACTGTCCGCCATGGCATAGACATTATATTTATCACGCGGGTCTCCCATTCTGCCAGGCCAAATATAGCCATGCGAGATTGGCATGACATGTGCCGCCACAACACCCCCGTATGGCAATACGTTGGTAATGTTTTCTGCATCAAGCGGCAGGTGGGTAAGCTTTTTGACTTCGTTACCCGTGCAGGTATTGTTGGAGTATTTTCTGCCTTCTTGTTCAGCTGCCGATATTTTTACTGGGTTGACTACTTCAGGCGCACCCGGCAAACGACCGGTTTGACTGCGATAAAAAATTAGCAAAAATGCGGCTGCCACGACAAGTATGACAAGAATAGTTAGCACGAGCTTCTTTTTACGTTTCAGCAATCCCTGAGGCGCGGTATCTGTAGGCTCCGACTCGTTTTTTTCGTTTATTGGAGTTTCTGCTTCAACCATTAGCGGTATTATACATCTCCTAAGCAAACAATGTTAACTTACAAATAGTTTGATAGCCAGGGTTAACCGACCGAGTCTGCTACCATGGAAACCATGGTAGCTTTGTTTTTTGTAGCTGCTTTTTTGGCGGAGGTTATCGGCACGGTGGCCGGTTTTGGTTCGTCTACTATTTTGTTGCCGGTAGCCGTTTTGTTTTTTGATTTTAAGACGGCTTTAGTGCTCGTGGCGTTTATGCACATTTTTGGGAATATCGGCAGAATTACCTTTTTTAAACACGGGTTCGATAAGCGGATTATTCTATTTTTCGGGCTGCCGAGTGTTGCCCTGACGCTTGTTGGGGCGTTGCTTGTTTTGGCTATTGATCAAACTGTCCTGAAGGGTTTGCTGGGAGTGTTCTTGGTCGGGTATGCAGCCTATGCATTACTGCGCTCAAAGATAAAGATGCCCGAGAATTTATTTACCCTGGCGCTTGGTGGTGCTTCGTCGGGTTTTTTGGCCGGGCTAATTGGTACGGGTGGCGTGCTCCGCGGAGCGTTTTTAAATGCTTTTGATGTTCCTAAAACCACTTATATCGCAAGCGCGGCCGCAGTTTCGTTAGCTGTAGATCTTACGCGCATCCCGATTTATCTATCGGGCGGGTTTTTGCAGCAGCAATTTTACTGGTTTGTGCCGTTACTTTTTGTGCTTGCGATAGCGGGGTCATTTGTTGGTAAAAAGATAGTCGATAAAATTCCCCAGGAGAAGTTCAAAAGGGTAGTACTTGTCGCCATTGCTGCGGTGGGTGCTGTTCTTGTTTTTGACTGGCTCAAGTAGTGTCGCTTAGATAGTGCTTATGTGGTACATTAAGGCTATAAAAGCTAGGGTTTATTATGGCCATTGAGACACAAACAATTCTTATCGTCGAAGACGAAGCACCGCTTAGAAAAGTATTAGCCGCTACTTTGCAACAAAGTGGCTTCACGGTTTTAGAAGCGGGCAATGGTAAAGAGGGGCTAGAGACTGCCTTAAAACAACATCCAGCGCTTATTTTGTCTGATAATTTGATGCCACTTATGAACGGCGTCGATATGATGGCCGAAGTCCGCAAGGATTCATGGGGTAAAACGGTGCCGGCGATTATTATGACCAACATGTATAGCGTTGATGCCGTCAACCAATCGCTCGAAGCCGGCGTGACTGATTACATAATGAAAACCGATGTCAGCATCGATAAAATTGTTGAACTGGTAAAAAGTAAATTGGCCTAAGAAGGGATATGCTGCTACCCAAGCGAACCGCTGGCCACACTACCATATCGCTGCTGCTCATCATAATTTTTATTGTGGGTGCCGGTTTGCTGGCGTTTTTAAATATACTTATTGCTGATGACGAAAAACGCGAAGGGCTGAAAGATCGCGCCGAGACTATTGCGTATGCGCTCGACGCAAATCTTATTGAAAAACTTTCTGGCACAAAAGGCGATGAAAACACCCCGGCGTATAAGGATTTAAAAACGCGCCTCAACGCTCTAAAAGAAGTGAATACCGATGCGCGTTCCCTCTATTTGGCAGGTATGCGGGGTGGGCAGGTGTTTTTTTACGTTGATTCCGAATCGCCAGGCAGCGAATATTTTTCGACACCTGGTGAAAAATACGAAGAAGCATCCGTGCAGTTTCAGAACCTCTTTGGCGGCAGTCCAGCGATTGTAGAGGGTCCGCTGACCGATTCGCTTGGTACGTGGGTCTCATCGTTAGCGCCGATTGTCGATACAAAAACCGGAAAAACAGTAGCTGTGATTGGTATTGATGTTGCGGCCGATGAATACAACCAAACACTTATAGCTGCAGCCGCGCCGCCGGTAATTGTGGCTAGCGTGCTGATTATTGTGGTTATGGTGTACGAATGGATGCTGCGCCGTGGCCAACGCGAGCTGCAAATGCGGTCAGAACTTGTTTCGATTGCCTCGCACGAGCTGCGCACGCCAGTTACGGGCATTCGTTGGGCGGCAGAAAGCTTGCTCAAGCAAGCCAACGCCAGCACCAAACCACTCGCCCAAGCTATTTACGACAGCGTGATTCACCTGCAAGCTGGTGTTGAAGACATTTTGCAACTCTCGCGCGTCACTCGCCACAAAGACAAACTGACATTTGCGCCGTGCAACATGACCAAACTTGTAGAAGAAATCATTGACACCCAAAAACTGGCCGCCCAGCAACGTGGCGTCAAAATTGTCATGGACGATTCGTGGCCGAAGGATCTCACTGTTAATTGTGATGCCGAGCATTTCAAACGAGCGCTTCATAACATTGTTTCGAACGCCGTAAAATACACGCAACCGAATACCGATGTCACCTTGCGGTATGAGAAAGTGCAAAAAATGCATCGGATTTCTGTGAAAGACCACGGTATCGGCATTCCAGAGGCAGAGCAAGACCGGGTGTTTGCCGGTTTTTATCGTGCAAGTAATGCCAAAGCGCAGGGCGTCGAGGGCACTGGCCTCGGCCTTTATCTGACACGGGTTATTTTGACGCAGCACAAAGGCAAAGTCGAATTTGTTTCGAAGGAAGGCGCGGGGACTACTTTCACGCTGTCGCTGCCTGCCCGGTAAGTGTTGTAAAAATCATAAATCATGCATTGACTTTTGCTACAGTCTTGTTTTAAGATTAACGTAAGCAAAATCCTTAGAGGAAACAAAAAAATGAGACATAAAAAAATATTACTCTTCGCCGCTGTATTTTTGCTGGCGAGTGTCTTTGCGGGAAGAGTATGGGCAGCGAACAACTCAACATTTAACCAGACTATCAACACTGGTACGCTTGCGACCGATATTCAAGATGCATCGCATAACTCGGTGGCTAGCCCTTCTGTTACGATGAGCGCGAAAACGTTCAGCTTCGACTGTCTTTCGGGTGGAAGCGCGTCCACAGGTTCGTTCGGTACAAGCGGTGAACGAATTTACGTGACAAACCCGGATGCCGCGGATAGCGGCTGGACTCTAGCACTGGCGGCCACGAGCGGTGCAACAGCGACATGGTCCGCCGGAACTCCTACCATGGACTTTAACGACGCTGGTGGCAGTGGCTGTACTGATGGCGCTGACACAGACACGAAAGGTGGCCAGCTTACTGTTGACCCGAGTGTCGGCACGCTCACGGCCGACTGTGCAAGCTGTACGACAGCCAATGTAACCAAAGGCTCGAGTACCGCATACGTTGAAGGCACCACAAACAGTGTGACACTCTTGAACGCCGCTGCGCTTTCGGATGATGTGTGGCGCGGTTACTTGACGGGCGTTTCGCTATCACAGACAATACCTGCAGAGCAAGCGACGGGTACGTACACGCTTAATATGACCCTGACCGTAACAGCTTCATAGGAGAAATCGTGCCAAGCGTGCGACTGTTGAGAGCCTTTATTACCACAAACGTCTTTATCTTTTTGTTGATGGCAGCGCCGGCGCATGCGATCGAATCGTTTGGTGTTGGCGCGCTGCCAGCCAATCCTCGCCCAGATAATCCACGTACTTCCTCTATTTTTGTACACGAAATCGGCCCAGGCGAAAGTGTACAAGATGCGGTGCGGGTCATTAATAATACGCAAGAGGAAAAAACACTAAGCGTCTACGCGGTGGATTCCGAACTGTCGAGCGACGGCGCTTTTGCGTGTGCCCAGGCAGTCGAGGAGAAAAAAAGTGTTGGCAGCTGGATCAAATTAGCCAAACAAGAAGTAGTCCTAAAGCCAAGTACAAGCGAAACGATTGACTTCACCATTACTGCACCTAAAAACGCTAGCGTGGGTGAGCATAACGGCTGTATCGCCGTGCAGGATTTAAAAAAGAACGAAGCTACTCCAAATGGAATCGTCCTGAGTTTTCGCAGCGCACTACGGGTAGCTGTAACGGTACCTGGCGATGTCCGGGCAAACCTGACCTTAAAAGAACTTGGTATCCAGCAGCGCGAGAAACAACTTATTGCAAGCCCGGTACTGCATAACGATGGTAACGTATCACTCGACACCGATGTAAAAGTGCGGTTGCGGAATGTGTTTGGGATGCAATTGGCCGAAGCTGGCGGTACATTCCCTATATTACCGGGCGCAACAAGTAAATTTAACCTCGAACTTGAGCGGCCATTTTGGGGTGGCTGGTATCAAATTAGCGGTAATGTAACGTACGAGCGGCTACAAAGTGGTCAGAAAAAAGCAGGTCAAGCTCAGACTTTGGGCGTTCCGGCCACTTGGCAATTCGTGGTGCCGCACCCGGTTGCGTTAGCCGTTGAGGTCGGGCTCGCAGCCGCCTCATTGCTCGCCGCTAGTGTTCTCGTCCTTGTGAAACGCCGCAAACGGCAGCTGAAATTACTGAGTGTTAGCTACGCGGTGAAACCTGGCGAAACGCTCGAGCAAATTGCGGCTCGCTACAATATACCGTGGCGCCGGCTTGCCAAGCTCAACCAACTGAAGGCACCGTATACATTACGTCCAAACCAGATTCTGCATGTCCCGCATTCCGAAACAAAACAGAGTGGCCTAAAAATACGAAAAAATTAGGGAGGCATTGGGCCATGGCGAGCGAATATCCGCGCGTCAGCACAAAAAGACGAGTATTATTTGTGGTAGCTATTGCCGCACTTATATTTGGTTTGCTGCCGCAACAAAAGGTAGGCGCCTTTGCGCAGGGCGATGGCATGGTTCTGTACGGCGAAGGCACGGTGCAGACGCCGCGTTCCCGCGATTGGACGAATAGCACCGATACATTTTCTGCCGAAAGCAACCTGCCAAGTATTGGCGGTACGTTCTCGCAGTCGATTATGGAAGCAGCCCCAAGCCGCAACGAAATTATAGCTGGCGTTGTGACGGGTAGTACGCTCAACATATTGCGATGGAACGGCACGAGCTGGAGCAGCGAGTGGACGGCAACGGTCGGCGCGACCAATACACCATCCTACGATATTGTCTATATGCCCAGTTCTGGCAAAGCAATGGTGATCTACTCCAAAAACGTCGGCGCTAGTAACGAAATTGCCTTTCGTATTTGGGACGGGTCGTCCTGGACGTCTGAAACGCTCTATGATGCGCAGCGTACATCTGGTACAGTGCAAGCAATTCGCGCCGAGGCCCGGGCTGGCACGAACGAGATCGCAGTGATCTGGGCAGATGGCAATTTTGACTTGTCCGGAGATTATTTTAATGGTACAAACAGCACTTGGTCTGGTGAGCCCTCCAGTGCTCTCTCGACCAACCTTTCGAAAGTGGGAAGCGCAACCAGTATTACGACTAACTCGTTTGACCTTGCGCTCGAGCAAACCTCGGGCGAGTTGCTGGTTGCGTGGGGAGAGGACGCCGTTACGGTTGAGTTTGGTTATGTAACACGTGGTGTGGGTACGGGTGGCACTTGGGGGACGGTCAGCGCGGCTACGTCCGCAGGTGAAGCAACCGATATGGACCTTGCTGCTGAGCCAGGCGGCAACTACATTGCGTTTGTTTCGACTGCTGAAGGCGCCGGCCAGGGATTAGTCGCAGGTGCCTGGGATGGTTCGGCGTGGGGTACGATAAGCGAGCTTGATAACTCGACAGATGCGGTTTTTGCCGGAACGACCAGCCTCTCGGTCACGTGGGTCAAAAGCGGCAGCACAAGCAGGGCAGTTGTGGCCTACGATGACACCAATGCTGCCGGTGTCGACTGGTTTACTTACGATAAAACGTCGTGGACGTCGCAAACAGATTTCGCAACCGCGCCAACGCCGGGGGCGATCAACGACCAGCTTATACGTTTATATACCAATCCGCAAAATAACGCCGAAGCTATGCTTTTTGTGACCGACGACAACGCCGATTTGTTTGCCAAAAAGCTGACATTTGACGGCACTACTTTTACATGGACCAATGTAGAACCGGGGGGTGTTGCGCTGGAAGATACCATGGCCACAGAAGGTGGCTGGGGAGCGGCGTTTACCTATCACCAAAACTTTTCGGTCGGTTCGCTAACAGTGGATATTGTGGATGGTAGCGGTAATCCGGTTACCTCGCCATCACTTGCCATGAGCGCGATTAGTTCTGGCGGTTCGTGCCAGACATCTACGGGTACATTTGGGACAGCTTCCGAAAAAATACGCGTCAACAATACAACTGCTGCTGCCCCGTGGGTACTTTCGGTTGCCGCGACCGCAGGCAGTACAAGTGATTGGTCATCCGGCACCGCGAATTATGATTTTAACGACAGCAGCGGGAGCGGATGCACCGATGGTGGTGATAGTGATAGCCTAGTCGGTCAGTTAAGCATAAACCCCTCCGGAGCCACCAGCACACCACAGGCCGGGTGCACTAATACAGGGGTGAGTCTTGGTGGCAGTAGTGCTTTCGTTGAGGGTACCACCAACAGCATCACACTGGCCAGTGCTTCGTCAAGCGCTGCCACTAACTGCTACTGGGACTTTACGGGCATTGCTTTGAGCCAAACCGTCCCAGAATTGCTACCCGCAGGCACCTACACAATTCAGATGACTTTAACTGTGGTAGCAAACTAGTGAAGAAGTTGCTTGCGCTTGTTGGTTTAGTTACGCTTCTTGCTGCCGAGCCTGCATTTGCGGCAAACGGTTCGCAGTTCCAGTTCCGGATCGTACCACAAGAATGTACCATTGACACTGTCGACAATGGGCAAGGGCCGGTCCAAGTTATTACGTGCCCGCCAGAACCAGGGCAAGTACCGCAGGGGCCACTCGTGATACCAGAAGTTCCAAGCCGCACGATCCGCCGGTCTGGGTCGTCGCAACCATCGCAACCAACGCAACCGCAGGAAGATATCCCCATTCCCACCCCGACCGGCGACGCCGATTATTACATCGACGCCGGGAAAGGTGGGCTGATAATGGGGCCATTGTCTATAGTAGTGGTTGCGCTGGTCCTCCTCGTGCTGCTTCTGCTGATCGCTAACAGCATCTTTATTGCGCTTTTTGGCCACGGGTTGTTTGCGGCCGCAGCCAAGCGCCGCCGCAAACGGACCGAATAGTTTGGTATCATCGTATAGTGACTAAAACTCGCATGTTCGAGATGTTAGACCAAGCGCGTCGCAGTACATTTGTGCGACATAATGCGATTTTCTTTTTTGGTTCTGTCGCAGTCGGCGCCTTGAACTATCTGTACTACCCGATACTGGGGCGGTTGCTAGAACCAGCTGTGTTTGGTGAGGTGCAGGCCCTTGTTTCGATATTTCTACAACTCACCATATTTTTGAATGTGCTGAGTATGATCACGGTGAACATCGTTTCCAATTACGATGATTCGCAAAAAGCCAACAAGGTTGTGAGCGAGCTGGAAAAGCTGGCGCTGCTGCTGAGTATGGCGCTTGTTGTCGTGGTGGTTATTGGTATGCAGCCCCTCCAACATTTCTTTAAGTTTGAATCTGGTTTGCCTTTTGTCGCGTTGGCGTTGGCGTTTGTGGTGAGCGTGCCGCTTGCCTTCCGTACTGCTTACGTGCGGGCACGTCAGAAATTTGGCGCGGCATCGGCAATTAATTTGTTTGGCGCTGTAGGCAAGTTGATTGCCTCGGTTGCGTTAGTGTTGATTGGTTGGGGAACGCTCGGAGCAATCGGCGGGATTATTGCAGCGCAAGGTCTGGCGTTTGGATTCGCCGCCTGGCACGCTGCTCGATTAGGCTTTGAGCGGCCACCGGATAGCCCGCGTTTGCATAGGGTAGACCTCGGCGTTGTTCGGCCAGAACTAAAGTACGCGGCCCTGGTGTTCGTGGGCACGATGGTTATCACGCTGTTTTATAGCATCGATATTATCGTGGTCAAGCATTATTTCGATGCGCACACAGCAGGTTTGTATGCCGGCATTGCAACTGTCGCACGAATTATATTTTTCCTGACCATGTCGATTAGCCAGGTTATGATGCCGGCAATTCAGTTAAAGCAATCGGCGCGCGCTAATCGCGGCGTGCTTGTAAAATCGCTCGCGCTCAATGGCGTTATAGGTGGCGTGGCGCTTGCTGTGTTTGTGCTCGCGCCAAGGTTGGTAATCGAAATATTAATGGGCGAGAAGTATCTGGAATACGCAAATTTGCTGCCAGGTTTGGGTGTTGCAATTTTTATTATTTCTATTCTTAACCTGTTTGTAACATATTACATTGCATTGCGTCGGTACATAATCGCCATTATTGGTATAATGAGTGCTGGTGTCGCGTTCGGGCTCATGCTCGTGCACCACCAAACGCTGCAGGCTGTTGTTGAGAGCCTGCTCCTAGGAAGTATTGCAATGGTATGCCTGCTCGGCATCTCAGTAGGAGTCAATAAACTCAAACGGAGAACAAGTGACGACGCAGAAATTCATATCGATAATAGTACCCGTCTATAACGAAGCACTAAACATTCCGCTTCTGCACAAGGCACTAGATTCTGCACTCGCCGATTTACCGTATAAGTTTGAAATCATCTTCGTAGACGATAGCAGCCGTGACGATTCAATCGATACCATTAAAAGATTGCAAGCGTCCGGTAGTTTGTCAGTGCGCCTTGTCGAATTTGCGCGCAATTTTGGCAAAGAAGCTGCTGTCAGTGCGGGACTGCACGCCGCTCGTGGCGACGCGGCAATTATTTTAGATGCCGATTTACAGCACCCGCCCGACCTCATTCCGGTGTTTATAAAAAAATGGGAAGAAGGGGCAGAAGTAGTGGTTGGTGTGAAACGCTACAGCAAAGAAGAAGGCTTGCTGAAGAAAGCAAGTTCATCGATGTACTACCGCGTTTTGGGGCTGATCGCCTCAACCGAAATTACCCCCCACGCTACCGACTATCGGTTGCTGGATAGAGTGGCCATCGACGAATTTAATCGGTTCACCGAACGAAATCGCATGACTCGCGGCCTGATTGACTGGCTTGGTTTTAATCGCCAGTACGTTTATTTCGAGGCGCCGCCGCGCGTCAACGGAGAGGCTGGTTATAGCCCGCGCAAACTCATTCAGCTTGCCATGAATAGCTTCACGGCTTACAGCCTGCTGCCGCTGAAGTTTGCCGGATACTTAGGCGTCCTAATTTTATTCCTATCTATTGCGCTGGGCGTATTTGTGTATGTCGAAGAATATATGATGGGCGATCCATATAACCTCAACATTACCGGTACGGCTATGCTCGCGATTATTTTGCTGTTCTTGATTGGAGTCGTGCTAATCTGCCTTGGCATGGTGGCGCTCTACATTGCCCGTATTCACGAAGAAGTTATTAACCGGCCGCTGTACGTGGCAAAGAGACCAAGCGAAGAACAAGAATGAAGATAGCGCACATCACCATTTACCCGGCCAAAAATAGCAAGCACGTAAACGCCAGCGGCGTTGCTTCGTACACTAAAAATTTACTCGAAAATATATCGGTAGATACAAGAGACGAAGTGTATGTGCTATGCGAAAAGCAAGGTGGCGTGACCGACCGCTATGAAGAAGACGGGGTGACGGTTATTCGCTGCTTCGACCGCTCTCCGGGCTTTATTTGGCAGTTGCACCAAGAACTAAAAACACTGCAACCGGATGTCATCCACATACAACAGGAACTGGCGCTATTCGGCAATGTAATAACTGCGTATTTGCTGCAGTGGTTGGTTCGGTGGTGGCACGAACGCATTGTTATAACACTACATGGTGTGGTGAGTATCAAAAGTATCAACAAAGATTTTGTACGGCAAAACAATGCAGATTTGCCAGTGTGGCTAGTTAAGCTCGCGTTCAAAGTTATATATGCGCCATTGGCCAAATGGACGAGCCGAATCATTGTGCACGAAACGTATTTTAAAAATATCTTGGTGGAAGAATACGGTGCCTCGCCAGAAAAAGTAGCTGTGATTCACCATGGTGTTGAAGATTTACATATTATCGAACAGTCAACCGCTCGCAAAAAAATAAAAGTTCCGCCAGATGCGCAGGTTGCTCTTTATATGGGCTACTTAACGGGCTACAAAGGTATCGATTTGTTGATCGAGGGCTTTGCTATGCACTGTAAAAATAACCCGAAGGCTTTTTTAATCATCGGTGCTGGCAAACATCCCAAGCTCGAACATGACGAAACATACCTAGCCGAATACACGCGCCTACAACAAAAAACGAACGATTTAATCCCGACACAAAATTACCAGTGGGTTGGATTTATCGCAGAACCAGACATACCGCTCTATTACAGCGCTAGCGACGTATCAATTTATCCGTATACCGTTGCTATGTCGAGTTCTGGACCAATGTCTTTTGCTATTGGGTTCGAAAAACCATTTTTAGCCAGCACTGTTTTTGCCGATGTTTTTGCCGATTATCCGCAGCTACTGTTCAATCGCAAACCCGACGCACTCGCGGCCAAGCTGGATGCGTTTTTTAAAGATCAGCAGGCATTTAACAAGATTTCGCAGCAGTTAAAGAAAGAGCGGCTCTGGCAAAAAGTTGGCGAGCAGACCAAAATGCTCTACGCGGAGGTAGCAGGTGGCGCATAAAAAGGGCGTATTGCTACTGGGCAGCTATGGGCAGACCAACCTGGGTGATGATTTGCTTATGTGGAATTACCTCGAATTGCTCGGCAAAAAAGATTTTAAAAGAATCTACGTCAATGTAAGCACTAAAGCGCTTATTCCGCAGATAATTCGTGAAAAATATCCTGATATCGAAATTGTCGAAACCTACCGCACTAGCATGCGTAGTTGGATCCGTATCCTCCGTTCGGTCGAGTGTGCGGTGTACGGCGGCGGCACAATTTATAAAGAATTATATGCTTCGACCGGCCGTTCGAAGTACAGTGTAATCCGGCGGCTTTTGGCTTTTAATTGGCTGGCGCGGTTCATGGGCGTCAAAGTCTATCACTTAAACATTGGCATTGGTAGTCTGCGTACTTGGCGCGGGCGGATGATTACCAAATGGGCACTTACGGCCGCTACGTACAGTGTGTTTCGAGATGATGAGTCATATAAATTTGCATTGGCACGGCTTGGTATCTCGGAGCGCAAAGTATGCAGCTCGACCGATGGATTATTTTTAAACCCAATCTGGCAAAAGCCATGGCGCCCGGCGCGTTTGCCGGCAACGCGTAAAAAATATAAAGCGGTCGTCGGCATTAATGCACTTTCCGATATACCCGACTGGGTCAATCGTGAAAAGTACATCACCGCTATGCGCCGTTTCGTGCAGCGGTTGCTCGATGCCGGTGTCTATGTGGTTTTTCTGCCATTCCAACATGCGTTTAATCCGCGCAACGACTTAGTGTTCATGCAAGAAGAAATTGTCGCGCCACTTGGTAAGCCCGCCAACTTGCATGTCGTACAAGAAGTTCCGCTCGAACAAGCGAGCAGTTATATGCGACAATTTGACGTGTTTGTCGGTATGCGATTCCACTCCCTGCTGCTCGCTGCAGCTAATGCCACGCCGTTTGTTGCGATTGCCTACGACACAAAATGCTGGCGGTTTATAGAAGAAGCAAACTACCCACACGCGGTAAAAATTGAAGACCTTACCTTTAAAAAACTGATCCAAACATACAATAATGCCCTTGGCCAACGTAAAACCTCAGCCAAACAACTCCAGGCAGTCGCGGCCGATAATTTTAAAGAAGCGCACCAATGTTTGAGAAGACTGCACTTTTAAACAAATTACGAGAAAAACCACTGTTGGTGTATAGCCTGGTATTTGTCGCATTTTTACTGCTGCACATAGTTATTTTTCGTGATGTTATAGCTGCAATCCCGGCAATCCTAAGCGGCGATGCGGTTGTAGTGCGCGAAGAGCTCGTCCCGTTTTTTAGCTTTACGTCACAGTTTTTTTCAGAAGGTACTTCGGCCCTTACTTCATCTGATGAAGTGCGGGTTGCCTATTCGTTTTGGACAGCCTGGGTTCGCCACGTGGCAATTTTGCCATTTGCGCTAGTGCTGCTGAATGCATTTTCACTCTTCTTGCTTTTTTATGCGTTTCATCGCATTGGCCGCTACTTTACGCGCGACTCACTTTTTGGCGTGCTGGCCGCCGCCCTTAGCGCACTGCTTATTTTTACCATTTTGCTGTATGCCAAAATCGCTCACTTTTACGTGCTGATTATTGGCTTTAGTATGTTTGCACTAGCGGTTACACTCATGTGCGAGCAACTGTTTTTTAAAAAGAATATCGAAAAACGGAATGTGCTGGCTGTATCGTTACTGGTGCTGTTTAACCCCGCCATCCACTATCATGTCATCTTCTATTTGACGTTCGTGTTGGTCCTGGTGGCGTACATGGTGTTCACGCTTTTTATGAACCGGTCGTATTTTTGGTTCTATTTAAAAAAGAACCTCATCTATTTTTTGGTTGTAACCGCAGTAAGTTTTATTCCGTACTCGCTGCTTATTTTCTTCGCAACGCAAACGGATTTATCGTCGGTTTCGACGCAAATCCCAGTTAATTATTGGATGATTTTTTATGCATCACTTTCGACGCCGTTTATATTTTCGCTTGATACAGCCGGGCACCTGGACCTTATTCGGTATGGTGACTACCTTGCACCAATTCCGCGCATTGGCACGTTGGTCGCAACCTTTTTAGTAGGCTCAGTATTCTTGTTTAAGCAATGGGCTGATCTGCACATGGTTAAAAAAGTTCTGCTGGTGACACTTTTCTTTTTGCTTATTGTGGCGATGTGGATGTCGCTTGGGTATACTCCGAATAGTCCGTTTTCGTTCCATTCGTTTTTGGGTAATCTCGCGCTCTTTTTTGCCGAGCAGGGGAGTGCATTGTCCAATATTTTGAGCCAGCTTATCGCGCTCTTTATTAATATTTTGCGTTTCCCGCATCGGTTCCAGTTTATATATTTTTACGTCGCCGGCGTGCTTTTAACGATAGTGCTTGTCTGGCTCCGCGATGCGCTGAGCCGTAAAATGGGCAAGCGAATTATGGCAACGGCAATGGTTGTTCTGCTCGCAATATTCCCGATCGTAGGGAGCGGCGATTACCGCAGCGCCATGTTTTCTGGCGATGTCGCAAGCTTTGTCGCGCCGTATGCAATCCCCGATGACCTTAAACGCATAAAGCAAGAATTAGCCGGAAGCCAGGGCAACAAAGTATTTATTATGCCAACGCTCGAAAGTGGGCGAGAGATTGTTAAAAGTGGTGAGCGTTACAGCTTTTTAGATAAATTTTTAATTTATTACCTCAACCAGCCGACGTACTATTACGGCGTTGGGGCAAATACCAACAATAAAATTATTGCGTATTTGGTGTATCGTGCCATCGCTTTCAATGAGCCATGGTGGGAGGATATTTTGGTGAACAATCTTGGCATTACGCACGTTTTGATGCCAAAGAAACTGGAATCGCGCAGGGTCGGTATTACCTACTTGCCAGGCGTAGAAGATAGAGTTACAGAGCAATTAAAACGCAGCACAAAGTTCAAGCCGGTACATGAAGGCGACGAATATGCATTGTATGCCGCCCAACAACCTGCCAGCAAAGATTCGCACGTATTGGTGGACATGGAATTAAACGCCATGACCAAATATCTAGAAGAAAGGCCGTACGCCGACTCAACACTCTATTTCCCACTGCAATTAGATCGCCTGGTAGCGAAGCCGCAAACCGTGCAGTTGGCAACCGATAGCGTTGAGCGAAGTTTTTATGATGTGTATACGGCGCAGCACCGAAAGCAGGTATTTTACCCAAATCCGGCAACATTGGCATTCACCGCAGAGCTAGTTGCTAGCTCTAACTTCACCAACAATGCGCTGTCGCTCAGCACGCTATATAACAAAAACGACGATTACAATTACCTGCACGAAAACGTACCCAGTCTGGTGAATTTGCAGACGCCGCAATTTATAGGGCTCACTAAAGGCGACAAAAAAATGGACCTTACACTCAACGTGCCTCGCGACGGCACTTACCGTGTATTGCTGCATGGTGCATCTAACGAAGATGAGCTAAGCGCGCTCATGGGTGGCCACCGCATTCGCATGCAAAAGATCGAAGACGACCGCAATGCCGATAACGACTATCTCGACTTCACTTATTTTGTTGCCGATATTGAGCTCGTGGCCGGTGCGCAGACATTGGCAATCGAAAACACCAGGCAAAATGCCGTGCTTGTAGAGTCGGCTACGTTGCTGTCAAAGGATGAAGTGCCACAGACGTTCGATTCGATCGAACGGCCAGAGGTTGACATTAAACCCACAGCTCAGCCACAGCTATTTGAACTTGTGATAAAAGGAGGGAACTCATGAGAAAATTTTTTGACTGGATACGGCACGAAAAAAGATCCATTTATTTTGAATACAGTGTGTTGGTACTGGCCATTATGCTGCCGATGTTGCTGCCGGGTTATATCCTAACGCTCGATTTGGTTTTTGCGCCGCATATTGCGTGGCCAACCGAACTCACAAATTCGTATCCACTACAGGCAGTGTTAGCGCTGTTGAACTTTGCGATTCCAGCGGATGTTATCGAAAAGATTGTGCTCTTCGCTATTTTGCTGCTCTCGGGTGTTGGTACGCATCGCTTGGTGCGCACTATTCCGGCCAGCTCGGTGGCGCCAGAGTACTGGAAGTGGGGGGCGTATTTTGCCGGCATTCTGTACATGGTCAATCCGTTTGTGTATTCGCGCTTTATGGCGGGGCAGTGGCAAGTGCTTCTGGGATACGCGCTCTTGCCGTTTTTTGTGCGAAGCGTAATAACGCTTGTTGCTAAACCAAGCCGCAAGTCTGCGCTGAGCGTAGCGGCATGGTTGCTAGCAATTAGTATTGTTTCGATTCACCATGTGGGCATTGCTGTATTGGTTGCGGCTATTGCTGGTGTGTTGGCGCTCTGGCGATACCGAAAAGATAGCCCAATGCTCCGGCGTTTCATAGGCTGGGCAGCAGCCAGTATGGCGATTGTGCTGGTAGTTAGCAGCTACTGGCTAATACCGGCGCTTATGGGCTCAAGCAGCATTGCGCAATCGGTAGAAAGTTTCGATACAGCTCATCACCATGCCTTTGCCACTAATAACGAGGGCGCGCTTGGCGCTATTGGCAACGTCATTCGCTTACAAGGCTTTTGGTTAGATGCGCGCGGTCTCTATGTATTGCCGCAAGATCAGGTGCCGATATGGGGCCTAGCTGCATTGGTGCTTTGGGTTGTGGTTGGCATTGGTGCGGTGGCAGCCTGGCGCAAGCAGCGATTTATGGCGCTCCTCTTTGGCATAAGTGCTCTGGCTGCCATCATTTTGGCAGTGAGTCCATTAATGAGTTGGTTGAGCGAGATTATTCCGTTCTTTAATGGCTACCGCGAGCCGCAAAAATTCGTCAATATTTTGGTGTTTGCCTACGCGTACTTTGGCGCGCTTGGCGTTGCCTCACTCCTTACCAGATTCCACGAGCGAGCTAATCCAACTGTTACGAGTGGCGTGTTGGTGGGTGCGCTGCTGTTGCCGTTAGTATTTACCCCAACCATGTTGTGGGGCTTTAGCGGTCAGCTTTCACCGCGCCACTACCCGGCGGATTGGTATGCCATGAATGAAAAGCTCAACGCCGATACGCAAGATTTTAAGGTGTTGTTCTTGCCGTGGCATCAGTACATGCATTTTGGATTTGCCGGCCGCATTATTGCCAACCCGGGCGATAAGTTTTTCGATAAACCCTTTGTGGTGGGCGACAACCCCGAATTTAAAGACATAAGTCCGACTGTGCCAAACGCCGCCAAGCGGGAGATACAAGAGACGCTCAAACATCCCGAACACTTGGCACGAACACTTACGAATCAGAACATTAAGTACGTATTGCTGGCCAAAGAGCACGATTTTGAAGATTATAAATTCCTAAACGAGTCGCCAGATTTCAACCTAACCACTGAAACCGAAACACTCAAGCTCTATGAAATCAAAAGGAGGTAGCTATGCAACCATCCGCATCGACACAACCTCCTAAATTACCGCGCAGGCGACCCCGGCCGGTACGAAGAATAGATGATTTTATACGTCCGGCAAGGCCGCAGCCTACGTCCAAGTCCGCAACAAAACCCCCGGTAAGTCCGCAGGTAAGACAGCGTCCAATACCGCCACCACAGCAAGCTTCCATCACTCCTGTGGCTACACCACCGACACCAAAGCCTGAACCGCCACAGCCTGCAAAGCAGGCAAAACAGGCGGCTTCTCGACCGGCTGCTCAAACTTATATCAACAAAAGCACCGTGCTGGTCATTATGAGTGCCATGGCGCTCGGGTTTTTGGCGCAGTTTCAGTTTATTGGTCAGATTGTGGTTGGGGTGTATGCCATTGCGTCGTTTATTTTTCGTATACCCAGCAAAACCACATTCATGCTCGCACTTTTGTCGCTTGGAGTCGTGCCCATTGCCATTACGCTCGGTCGGCAACTCATTGCCGAAAACTTTGGCGCCTATAGTTTTTTACTGTTTGCGATAGGTGCATTGCAAGTGTGCATAGAGCTTGTGCGCGAAACAAAACTGTTGCGTAAATGACACGTCAAAACCTGTGGAAAAGTGGTTGATAATGTTAACTAAGCGTTGATACCATAGGGAGGCAAGTCTAAACGCAAGGGGGAAAATTTTATGCAAAGTGCAACCCAAACGTTAACGACGAAGAAGGTCGGGCCAAACAAGCTCGTTCTCGGCTTTCTGGTAGCAGCAATGACTGCGTTAGTCGGTACTGCCGGCATCGCACACGCTGCTCCAGTCGACAAGCCGACGAAAGAGCAATGTAAGGCAGCCGGCCACGACAATTATGGCCAGTGTGTACGCGAATGGGCGAAAGAGCGGGGTAATGGCTATGGCGGTGGCAACATCAACATAGACCTCGACGTCAATGGCAACAACAACGCCATTAGCATCATCATCAACTACATGATTGGCGCATAGCAACTGGGTTACGCATCGAAAAAGAGGTCCTCTACCCGGGACCTCTTTTGCTGCAAAGAAAATACGTAACTTTTTGACAACGCAAATACTGGGCTGTTTTTTGCTATGCTGGCTACATGAAGAAATGGATTATTGTGTTAGTTATTGTGGGTGTCATACTAATTACCGCTGCTGCGGTGCTGTTTTTCCGTAAGCCGCCGGTAAGCAGCTTTGAAGAATGTGTACAGGCTGGTTACCCGGTCCAGGAAAGTTACCCGGAGGTTTGTGCAGCTCCAGATGGTAAATCGTTTCCTAATCCAAACCAGCAGCCTATCAAACCACAAGAAGCACCCTGAAAAGCCGGCTACTCCGGAACCAATTTGATGCAAGCTCAAACGTAAGCAGTCTTGCTAGGCTAGCTAGGCGTCTTAACTGCCTCTTTCTCGCTATGTCGTGGTTTGCGCGCCTGCAGGTGACGTCCATTGATGATGCCAAGGACGGCAGAGATGGTCCAGGCTTGGCCGGGTTCGGGCTTGTTGGCTGCGCCAAAATCATGCGAGGTCGGTTCGTCCCGAGCTTCTTGACGGTAGTGGTATTTAGCACGTCCATCAAGGGTAACGAAAAAGAATTCATAAAATTCGCCAGCTTCTTGCACGCTTTCGAGGATGCAATTTTCCAAATGGGCGGCGAGCTTTTCGTAGCCGTGGCGGCGCAGTCCTTTTGCCGCCTGCCAGGTGTCGTGCGGCCAGGTAACCTGACTACCGTGGTAATCCGCAAACGGTACAAGCTCGATATGGCGCTTGGCGCGGCAGCGGATTCCTGCCACGGTTAAAAACTCTTCGCTCATAATCATCCGAGCAATTCCTTCGACGTACGGTCTGGCGGTCTCGGGCTGTAGATCTTTCAGTAGACCGGTATCAAGCAACAATGCCGGGTTTGAAGTAAGTGTGGCGATGTGCCGTAGGGCATTATTTTCGTCGCGGTCGGCACCTTGCGCAAAGAAGGCTTGGTCTGGCAGCCACAAGAGCTCCAATGTTTTAACCTGGATGGTACGCGCCACAGCATGCCAGGTGTTAGCTTCGGCCATGTTACGCGAAACCAACCGGGCGCCGGCCATAAGTGCGTCGTAGGCGTAGCCCTGCAGCTCTATGGCGGCAATGCCGCTATCAGACTGGGCAGCGCTGCCGTTCACGTGTAAGTACGCGGTATTGGAGTCCTTCCAGCTTTGGTTGTAGAGGCCAAGCGGGTTTAGTCGCTTGAATTCCAGTAGTTGCCAAGGGGATGAGTAAACTTTATCGAGCGTCCATTTTACCGCTGCGTAGACATGTTCGCGCAGTGGCTTGCGTTTATGGTCGCGGTCGACAACTATTTCGTCGAGTATGTCGCGCCCGTATTTTTCGCAGTAACGGTCCACTAAGCGCACAAATAATGGTGTGGCATCGAACGCTCCATAATAGAGCAGTTGGTCTTCGGTGCCACCCCATACAATTTTGAGTGTATCGAGCATAATAGCGGCCGCGCGCGAAAACGGTGCGTGGCTGAATTTTCGGGCTCGGTATTCGTGGGGGATTTTACCAGGCTCTTCCTCGCTGGCGTTGTCGACTTTTTTGCCTTGCAGTTTTGCCAGCAGGAATATAATTTCTTTGGCGACTTTGGGCTGGGATTCCAAAATGTCTTCTGCGACAGCAATAGAATCACGTCCGAATATCGAAAAGTGGTAATTTGGTCCTGTGCTGGCATAGACGCCGTAACCGCGCGGAGCTTTTACCAATGAGAGGAGGGCATGGGCGGTCGCCTGGTTGTTCGACGTGTAAAAACCGGCGATAATCGCCGAGCGTCGGTGGCGGTCAAGGTTTGCCCAGTGGGCGACGGAGCGTGTTTGTGTTGTCACTTTTGATATGCCCTTACCCTATAATACTAACGCTTATAGGAAGCGTTGTCGAAGCCATTCGTCGAGGGAATTGGCTCCATTGGCGCCCATGGCTACCACCATATCGCCTTTTTGTAGGTGTGAACGAATTGCCGCAAGTAAATCGTCGTCAAGCTTGGCCGGCTCGGCAATGCTTGGATCGGCAAGTGATGGAATGAGGTCTTCCGGCTTTAGAACTGGCAGATCTGGATCTTCGCGGGCGAGGTACGTCGGCACCCAGTAGATTTTCTTTGCGCCGGTAAAGCAGTCTTTGTATTCGTCTTTTATGTAGTGTTGCCGGCGGTTGGTCAGCGGCTCGTAGATAATAACGATATCTTGGTTGTTGTCGGCTGCAATTTCGAGCGCCGCATTCATGCCGCCTTTAATCTTTTCGGGGGTGTGAGCGTAATTTGTGTACAGGTTAGGAGCGAGCCGTTCCATGCGCTGCTTGAGCCCAGGGAATTGATTCATGTGTTGAATTAGTTCAGCAATAGGCCGTTTGGTTAACTTGTGGACAGCCTGCACAACTTGCCAAGCGTCTTGGCGATTCACTAAACCATGCAACTCGATTTGATCAATAGCAGGATCGTCCTCTTTGATGACCAAGCAGTCATCGTTTTCATGCAGTCCTAAAAGTTCACGCTCTCCTTCCCAAATAACTAGCTGCTTACTTTGTGCTATAAAATCCCGAAACGCCTGGTTGTAATCTTCGCGCGTGGGGAACACTTCGTGGTGATCCCAAGCAATGCCGGTAATCAAACTCATGTATGGGTGGAAGGCTAAAAAGTTGCGGTCGAACTCATCGCATTCGTACACAAAGTACTCACTATCACCGTCGAATTGACCCATGGGTCCAAAACCAATTTCCGCGCCGACCGAGTAGCTTAGCGGCATGCCGAGCTGCCTAAACAGCCATACCGCCATAGCGGTTGTAGTGGTCTTGCCATGCGTGCCAGCAATGGCGATTAACTTTAGGTTGTGGTCGTCAATAATTGCATTAAGCAGCTCATCGCGCTTGCCGTGTTTAATGCCATGCTTCTTTGCAAATTGAATTTCGGGATGGTTTGGATTGCTGCGCACGACTGCCGATGAATACACCAGCCAGTCAATCGACTGATTGGCATGCACCGTAGCAATTTGCTCCTCACTTTGCCCAATATGCAACTGAATACCTTGCTCTTGGAGGTGTTTTGTTTCTGAACTTTCTTGTTTGTCAGAGCCAGACACTTCATAGCCGGCTTGTTTGGCAATCAGCGCCAGTGGGCCAATGGCATGTCCGCCAATACCACTAAAGAAAATATGCATAGCTTTAGCATACAAGACCTTGCCACAAAATAAAGTTTTGGATCAGAAACTGATTATTTTTGGCTGCAAACCGCTTAGCGCTCGTCAGAGTACTTCCGGTACGCTTCCTCCCGCTGCACGGTTTTCGCTCAAAACTAATTCACTTTCTGCCTCCAAAATTATTCTGTGGCAAGGTCTAGTGAAATATTTCATAGCCGCTTACGCTACTTAGGGGCACAATTAGTCAGAGTGAATTACTAAAAAACGAAAGGGGTTGCAAAGCATGACACATGTTCCAGGCCATACCAACGATGACGAAGGTGAACGAGTAAAAGATCTTGAGGATCAAGACCTTGGCGCCGATGGACTAAAAGGCGAGCGGAAACTTGGCGAGGCAATGGGCGAAGGCCAGATGCGCGAGGGGGCAGGTGGTCGCCCAAGCGAAGATGGCGATGCCGATGCAGATCTTGACGAAGAAGACGCCGGCGGCCCGCACCAACGAAGCAGAGACATTGAACGAGGAGAGCCATGAGCAGCGACGCAAAACGGACCACTGACCATACCGAAATCCGCGAATGGGCAGAGGCCCGGGGCGGTCGCCCTGCGCAAGTTAGGGGCACGGCTAAAGAGAGTAGTATAGGTATTTTGCGGATAGATTTCCCCGAAGGCCCTGACGGCGATTGGGGCAACGAAGATTCACTAGAAGAAATTAGCTGGGACAGTTTTTTCCGTAAATTCGAAGCAGAAAGCTTGGCATTTTTATATCAAGAAACAACAGCGGAGGGACACATAAGTCGGTTTTGCAAATTTGTTGAACGATAGCGAGGGGATATGGAAAGTAGTGGCCATTTACGGCAAGAGTACAAATTTTTGATGTTGCTGGTGGGATTATTCGCCCTGAGTATTGCCGGACAATTTATAGCACAAGCACTCACCGTAAAGCCATTTAGTTGGGATGCTTTTTGGCCACACTTTCTGGGCCTGACACTCGCAAACTGGCAGGCAACGTTTTTGCAGCTGCTTATTTTGGTTGTTCTCCTCATGTATTTACTGAGGGGTGCCAAAAAGAGAAACGATGAAGAGGTTATCCATAAGCGCCTGCAGCGCATAGAAAAACAGTTAGCAATTTTGAATAATCAGTGGGCGCCGAGGGTGAAACAGCGCGAGTAGCTAGGGCTCATCTCATAACCCCTAACCCCGTTCTTCCAGCAGCGAATGAAGACGGTCAGTGTAGATAGTGTATTTTTGCCGATGATAGCGCAGTACACCCTCACGCTCGAGCGTTTTGAGCTGCGTACCGGTTGTTTCGCGCGTCAGTCCAAGGAAATTAGCAAGGTCTTGCTGAGTGATGGGCAACATCATAAGCGAGCGGCTGCGGGCAACCTGCCTGCCAAACCGTTTGGTGAGCAGATTAAGTGCAAACAGTAGTTTGTCGACCGCCTTGGCATGCTCTAAGCTGGCAATATGTTCGTGGTAGCCCAGCGTACGGTCTATGAGGTAGTGGAATAATCGCGTAAACAGGTGAGGGTGCACTTTCACAAAGGCGATAAACTCGTTGCACGGAATGTGGTACAGCTCGCAATCGGTGTAGGCCTCGTAGTAATATTTCGCTTCTTGTGAATGACCAAAGACGACATCAAATGGGAAAATGTCGTTTTTACCCTCGAAGCTAATTGGCTTCTCGTCCCCTTCGGCAGTGATAAGGTAGGTTTTTACAAAACCTTTGCGCACAACGTAACAATAAGGAGGAACCGTGTCCTGGCAAACGATGAGTTGGCCTTTTTGGTAGGACCGGAGCGAGAATTTTGTGATGAATTGACGCCACTCCTCCATATATTTAGTTTACTATGTTTAAGTCTATAAAATGATTCACAAAGTGAAATTTTTCATTTTCATTTTTTAGGCGCATCAGTAAGCTCATAGTTGAGGGGCAATAATAAGGTGTGTGCGGTCCCTCGGCGCCAGAGTTGGTTTTCCGCCTGGCGCCCGCTCGTCTTAACAAGCTCCAAGGAATTGTCCAGCCAACCTGGCGCCCATAGACTGCCAGTGGCAGTCTATGTAATCTATGCTTGGCCGAGCGAGGTGAGCGAAGCGAACTACGAGCGAGCAAGATATGAAGCTCGTCTTCTCCACACCTATAAGGAGAAGCTATGAACAAAGAAGTACGACTCCTAACCTTCACCGTCCTAGCTGCGGGTATTGGCTACGCCGCTGGCATGCTATTCGCCCCAAAGAGTGGTCACGAAACGCGCGCTGACATACGCCGCAGAATGCTCGAAATGCGCCATCGGAGCCAAGAAAAATTTATTGAAGGCAAAGACAAAGCTCGTACAATCTTGCGCCAAATGGGCGACAAAGCAAAAGAAGCAGGCAAGTGGAGCGAAAAGACATTGGATGAAACCGCCCGACGAATTTAGAATAGAGGTGTGGATCTAATTCGTGCATACCCGATTGTTTCAGACCAAGTCGACGCTAAAGAACTCGAAATTATTCTCCTTGAACTAGAAAAGGTACTAAAGCAGGAGGTAAAAGGCGACGTTGTAGAGTTTGGTTGCTTTGCAGGCACCACCTCGTTATTTTTACAGCGTCTCCTTTTGCAATATGGCGGAAATAAAAAATTACATGTCTACGATTCGTTCGCTGGCTTGCCGCCCAAGACTAGCGAGGACCAAAGTCCGGCCGGCGAGCAGTTTAAACAAGGCGAATTAATTGCGACAAAGTCGCAATTAATTAAACACTTCAAACAGGCTGGCTTGCCACTCCCGACGATTCATAAGGGTTGGTTCGAAGAATTCACCCCAGATGACGTGCCATCGCAAATTAGCTTCGCATTTTTAGATGGCGATTTTTATAGCTCGATTTTAGCTAGCTTGCGGCTGGTGTGGCCAAGGCTGAGTCCCGGCGCAACTATTATTGTCGACGATTATCATACAGAAGCTTTACCAGGTGTGCGCCGTGCAATTGAGGAATGGCAACGCACGCATCCATGTACAATCCGTACCCAAGCAAGTCTAGCCATTATCTACCGTTAGTCGTATACTAAGCACTAACAACTTCACTAAAAAAACAAATATGAGTATTAACGAACTATTTCACCGTTTTGCAGTGCGCATTGCTCGGCGCGTTGGCTCATCATGGGCGTTTGTATTTGCCTTCGTCTTAGTTGGTTTGTGGTTAGTCGGCGGATTCTTATGGGGCTTTAGCGACAGTTGGCTGCTTCTTATCAATACTACCTGTTCAGTTACGACATTCCTGATTGTTTTCTTGATCCAAAACACTCAGAATCGTGATAATCGTGCTATGCACCTGAAGTTAGATGAGCTTTTGAAAGCCATGCGCACCGCCCGCACAGATCTTGTTGATCTTGAAGAGCTGACCGACAAAGAACTCGATGACTTACAAGATGATTTTCGTAAACTGCGCCAGGAATTTGTTGAGCGCCACGAACAGCTAGTGGAAAAACGTCTCGTTCGTACAAAATAAAACTACTCCTCGTTAAGAGGAGCAGTTCCTTTACTCTGCCTAAGCGAGCTTACCAGCTGCGTTGACGAAAGCCGCCACCGCTGCCACCGCCGTTTCCGCGGAAGCCACCACCGGTGCGTTTTGGACGATCTTCCATTGGGCGAGCTTCGCTTACCACAATGGCGCGACCACCGTAATCTTTGCCGTTGAGGGCATCGACTGCAGCTTTCGCTTCATCGGCGCTGCTTAGTTCGACAAATCCGAACCCTTTCGAGCGGCCAGAATCACGATCGCTAATCACCACGCTTGATTCTACAGTACCAAACGGGCCAAACAGCTCTTGCAAGTCAGAATCGGTAGTCGAGTAGGGTAGGTTGCCAACATAGAGTTTTACTGCCATGAACGTTTCCTTATTCAAAAAAATTAAAGCAGGACACGACCGCTTTGAGAAAAAACTGCTCACCTGCTTCACACGATGCATCAAAACACAGTGTGCGTCTGCGCACAGCAGTAACTTCACCCAAGCACCTGCAGTTCCATTAGAACATAGGTGAAGGGTAATTACAAACGGAGGTGAGGCGTAGATTGTGGCATTTCACAATGACAAGCCGACCGTATGTAGAATTTTATGACCGTAAAACTCTTCACTATTAGCCTGCTGGCTTTTTGGAATGCTAAAGTTTTTCACTCAAAAAAACTTTTCTGCAGGCAAATTTAATGGCAATTTTTACAATAACCTAGCAATTCAACAGAGTGGCTGAGTGCCAAAAAGCTATGACGTTTGGCAAGCTGGGCAAGCTCGGCTTCCAGCTCTGAGCTTGCAATGTCCATGGTGCGGCCGCAGTTTTGGCACAAGGCATGGTGGTGGTGCGGCGTAAAAATTTCGCTTAGTTCAATCTGATGTTTAAAGCCGTGCCAAATTCGGTTAACAATACCTAATTTTTCGAAAAGTTCGATAGTGCGGTACACGGTTGCGCGGTCGGCGTCTTTGCGCAGCCGCGAGGCGAGTGTCCCTACACTCATCGGGCCAGTGCTGAGTAGGTAGGTAAAAATGCGCATACGGCTTTTTGTCGTGCTACAACCCGCTTCTTTAAGGGTGGTTTTGAACTTACTTATACCAGCTTCCATCACTTTCTATTGTATGCAAATTGCGACATTTTTGCAAAATCAAAATAGAAGTCCTGTAAGCGTCAAACTGCTTGTGCTAGTAGGCTAACTTAGCTAGACTTAAACTAAATAAAGGATTTGGGGAAACGTATGGATTTTAGAGCTAATTCTCAACCAAGTGATAACCGTGGCGCCCAGCCCACGCAGCCGCAAGCAGTGCGTCCATCTGGCGACCGTCCGGCTACTTCGTGGCAGCAACCAAATGGGAAAAAGTGGTGGATTGTACATGTCGTTATTGCAACTGTACTACTACTTTTGGCGGTTGGCGGCTACTTCTTGTGGTCGGCCAAAGGTAATACCGAGGTAAAAACCAACCAATACCAGGCACTTTTCTTGACCAACGGCCAGGTCTATTTTGGGCGCTTGACTGACGTTAACGATAGCTATGTAAAACTCAGTGAAATTTACTACCTACAGGTACAGCAACCGATTCAACCGGCCCAACAAAAGTCTGGGGAGCAACCGCAGGTTTCGCTCGCAAAATTGGGGAGTGAATTGCATGGCCCTGAAGACGCTATGCATGTTAGCCGCGACCAAGTTCTCTTTTGGGAAAATCTCAGGGACGACAGCAAAGTCGTTCAGGCTATCAAACAAGCCAAACAGTAACAAACGCTTGGGTGGGTTGTTATACTCCAAGCGCCCAGAAAGTACGCTATAATCATAACCATATTAATCAAGGGCCGGCAGTGTTGCTGCTCATGCGTCGTTACGCCACAGAAATAGGGTACATAAGCCTAGGAGTCGTCCTGATTATTTTGCTGTGCGTGACGAATGTACCCCTGAAAGCCGAAGGCCGTGGGGCGATCGCCCAGGGTTTTCAAACGTCTGAAACAGATGTGGCTACCGGTGCTTTGATGAGCTTAAAACCAGGGAGCCCAAACACTGTTGAACTTGGCAATATAGAGCGGACCGATCAGCTCATAGGTGTTGTTGCTGAGAAGCCCCTGATTGAATTATCGCAAGATAGTAAGTCGGTTCAGGTTGTAACAGGCGGGCTTACGCTGGCTCTCGTCAGCGATATTAACGGCGAGGTAAAGACGGGCGATAAAATTACGGCTTCGCCCATCGCTGGGGTTGGCATGAAGGCGACCGACAGTATCCAAATTGTTGGTACGGCCCAGGCAGATCTTAGTGGCGCAAAACCGACCGAACGCACTATAACTGACCGGGAGGGCAGGCAGCAACTGGTACGTGTCGGGCTGATACCGGTACAGGTAAACGTTACATTCTATGCATCGCCCGATGATCGTTCAACATTTCTGCCAGGCTTTCTGCAAGACTTTGCCAATAACATCGCCGGCCACCAGGTCTCGCCGGTGCGTGTGTTGATCGCAGCCGGTGCGCTGGTCCTTGCCTTTGCGAGCATCTTAGCGTTGCTTTATTCGGCCGTAAAATCGAGCATTATCTCGATTGGCCGTAACCCGCTTTCTGAAGTAGCCGTCCGAAAAGGCCTGCTTGAGGTTGGTCTGACGATCATCGGTATTTTACTGCTTACGCTTATTGCTATATATTTGATCTTAACAACTTAGTGGGAGTTATGTGTGGATCCATTGCAGCTTTTCCTGGTCGCCGGCCTTGTTGTGTTAGCGATGGTTAACGCAGCCAGTCTCATCTGGGCATCGTACCTAGACCACAGGTTGCGCGGCCGTCCAACCTCTAAACAGTATGCGGTGCAAGTTGATGCGAGTAAAATTCTTTCTGAAATAGATGTTTCGCAGGTTCAGAAACAAGCCAGCGAGCAGCTGCATCAAACAGTCCACGACGAGGCACAGCGCCTGCAACAATCGGTTGCCAAGCAAGTTGATCAGCTGGTAGCGCAGGTGAACGAAACAACAACGGCGGCAATAAGCCAGGAATTCGAAAAATACCAGATAAGTTTGCAAGGATTGCGTGACCAAAGTATCGAGCAGTTTAGCCAGCTGCAACAAGAGCTCGACCAACGCCGCGACCAACTACTCGCTGAACTCGATAAAGAGGTAGCCAAAGAGCGTGAGCGACGTTTGAACCAATTTGATGAGCGGCTCAATAGCGTGGTGGCGAGCTATGTAGCTGAAAGCCTCGGCAACCAGGTAGATTTAGGTGCGCAAATGAGCTATATCCTGCAGTCGTTGCAGAAACGCAAAGAAGATATTAAGCGGGATATGCTGTCGTGAATTTGCCGATCGACCTATATTCTCCCGATCAGTTGAGTACGCTCATAATGGAGCTGCGAAGTTATGTAGGCGGCTTGCGCGACGTGGCCGTACGCGCCAAAGTGAAGCCCGAAGCGACAACCGAACAACCGTTCGCATCCGAATTTCTTAAGTCATTTCTCGAGACAGCATCTGCTGAGAATGACCGCGGAAGCTTGGAAAATCTGGTGGACGAGCTCGAACAAAAGTTAGAAAAATCTCCGGTTGTACACCTAACGTTCGCCGTGCTACCCAACCGCGCCGTAAAACGGCAACTGACGCTCTGGTTTCGTACCGAAATTCATCCGGACTGCCTGTTAACGTTTGTAGCTCGGAGCGACATTGGTGGCGGTGCAATCCTCCAAGCTGGCTCGCACATGTATGATTTCTCGTTTAAGCGCCAAATTTTAGATAATAAAGCGCGTATTTCGGAGCTAGCCGGTGTTTGAGAATAGTTTATTCAGCCAACTTGTTGAACAGGGGAACGCGACTGGCGAAGTCGTAGGAACCGACCGTTTTTTAGTGCGCGTCAAAGGGCTCGATGGCGTAGCAGCCAATGCGCTTGTTATGTTCGAATCTGGCCAACGCGGCATGGTGCGCGAAGTGGGCGAAGACACAGTGCTGGTTTTAAACTTGGAGTCGGAAAACACGCCGCTCGGCAGCCTGGCAGTTTTGCAAGATAATGTCCTTGTAACAGGCGTAGGCGAAGGGTTGATTGGCCGGGTCATAAATCCGCTTTGTCAGCCGCTGGATGGCAAAGGCCATGTGCAACTGGCTGGAACCTGGCCGGTCTTTAACCAAGCCCCAGGCATGATGGAACGTGCACTCCTCAACCAGCAGTTGCCATCCGGCGTTACGGTTGTCGATATGCTATTCCCGATTGTGCTTGGGCAGCGCATCGCTATTTTAGGCGATACAAAATCGGGTAAAAGTAGCTTTTTAATGCAGCTTGGCGTCAATCAGGCCGATAGCGATCGTGTGGTCGTGTATGTCCTTATCGGTAAACGCCGTGTTGAAATTGACCAACTCATCCATTCGCTCACCGAGTCTGGTGCCATCAACAATAGTATTATCGTCGTTGCAAATATCTTCGATTCCCTGGGACAATCATACTTAGCGCCGTACATTGGCTGCGCAATTGCGGAGCATCTGTGGCATAACGGCCGCGATGTGGTGATCATGTATGATGACCTTTCCAGCCACGCCAAAGTATACCGTGAGGTCGCACTGATGTCCCATGGTAACCCAGGCCGCGATTCGTACCCCGGCGATATGTTTTTTGCCCATTCGTCGCTGTTGGAACGCGCGGGCAAACTAGAAAGCAATGGCAAAACGCTGACCGCCCTGCCCGTAGTCATTACGCCAGGCGACGACATTACGGCATTCTTACCAACGAGCATTATGTCGATTACCGATGGGCAGATTATCTTCGACCTCGAAAGTTTCCGCCGCAACATTCGCCCGGCTGTAAACGCTGGCCTGTCGGTGTCGCGCGTTGGTGGGCGGGCGCAAACGCCACGTCAAAAAACACTTTCTGGTACTTTGTTTAAAAAATTGGCCGACTACCGGCAAGCTGCCGAATTTGCCCACTTTGGGTCCGATTTAGCGCCCGAAACAAAGCAGGACCTCCAGCTTGGACAGTTTATAATCGAAGCCTTTCGCCAAACGCCAAAAGAGTTGTTTAGTTTGGTCGAGCAGCAGCTCGTCTTAGAAACAGTGCTGGCGAGCGCCGGACAGCGTCAGTTAAATGTTGGCTTGCTAAAAAAGCAGGCGCGCGACGCAGCATCATCGGTCACCGATGATGCGAGTATCGATGTGCTTAAACAGCAATTGCTCGAGGCAACAACCATGGGAGCTGGCATATGAGGCGAGCGATATCCATCCAACAAGAACTCAACCAAATCCACACTATCGAAGACCTGACAGAAGTATTCGAAAGCATCGCTAGTTTGCACATTGCCAAGGTTCGCAACCGCGTGGTTGCCAGCAAGGCGTTTTTTGCCGAGCTGTGGCCGGTCTACCGCAGCCTGCGCGTTGACCCCAAAGAACGCCTCGCTCGGAACAAGCGCCCCAAAAAAGGGCGAAACGTGTTGGTAGCCGTGACCGCCGAAGGAAAGCTGGGCGGCGAGACAACTGAGGGTATTATAAGCGAACTCGTTGCCGCATATCGCACGCCTGACAAAACAGACGTTATTGCGGTCGGCTCTCTCGGAACGCGCCTCCTGCACCAACATGGCATCACCCCGACTACTACTTTTTCGCTTCCGACGAGTGACATTAGTTTTGACGTAGGGGATATGATTCGGGTGCTTGATGACTACGATCAAATTAAAGTCTTCTACCAAACCTACGAATCGCTGCGTCAGCAAAAAGTAGCGCATATCGACCTCGTGTCGGCTGTGTGCGGTTTAGGTGAAGACGTTGGCGAGGAGGGCGAAACAGTCAGCAGCCGCGACTACATTTTTGAGCCTGGTATTAACGAAATCGCCGATTATATGGAATCGGTCATGATGGGTGTCGCGCTGACGCAAATTGTGATGGAGTCCAAGTTAGCCGGATATGCGAACCGTTTTAATGCTATGAGCCGCGCCAAGCGTCGTGCCAAAGACCTTGTAACCAGTTTTGGTTTGCAGTACCACAGAGCCAAGCGTGCCGAAGGCGACGAACGATTAAAAGAAATAACGAAAGTGATACGCCCGTGGATATAGTAGGACGTGTTAAGTCTATCAAGGGGCTGGTGTGCGAAGTGCAGTTAGCAGGCGAGCGGCCAGCGCCAAAAGAATTGTTGGTATTGGCCGATAATCCAGGCGTGTGGTTGGAAGTCGCGACCTACCCAACTCAGTACACAGCGCGCTGCATAAACCTGAGCGGTAGCTCCGAGGTGCGCCGTGGCGCCGAAGTCGCGTCGGCCAAGAGTACTCTCAGTGTGCCCGAAAGCAAAGCGGTTTTGGGGCGGGTATTGAATGCATTTGGCGAACCAATCGACGGTGGTCCGGCAATCGAGGCCAAAACCAGGCGCAGCATTTACGCCACCTCTCCACCTACGGATGGTTTGGGCGCAAAACCTGAGTTGCTGGAAACTGGCATTAAAGCCATCGATTTCTTCACGCCATTTGTCAAAGGGCGCAAAATCGGCATTATTGGTGGCGCCGGCGTTGGCAAAACCGTGCTGACTATGGAGTTAATCCACAACATTGCCAAAGACGAAAGCAAACTGGCGATGTTTGTGGGCATTGGTGAGCGTATTCGCGAGGGTCACGAACTCTACCAAACGCTCAAAGAGCGCAAGATCTTAGAAAAAACGGTGATGCTGCTGGGTCAGATGCACGAGACACCAGCTATGCGCGCGTTGGTCGGCTATTCAGCCGCAAGCATTGCCGAATATTTGCGCGACGCCGAAAAGCGCGACGTGCTAGTGTTTATCGACAACATCTACCGCTATGTGCAAGCCAACAACGAACTCGCTACTACCCTGGGAGGCATGCCGAGTGAGGGTGGTTACCAGGCAACCCTGTTCTCGGACCTGAGGCGCCTGCAGGATAGACTCACCTCGAACCAAAACGGCTCAATCACAGCCGTACAGGCAATTTATATCCCGGCAGATGACTTAAGCGATCCGGCTGTACAAGAGATTGCCCAGCAGCTCGATTCAACTGTGGTGCTTTCGCGTACTGTTGCCGAAAGTGGCGTGCGGCCAGCGGTCGATCTTATTCGCACTGTCTCGTCCATGCTTTCGCCAGATATCGTCGGCGACCGGCATTACGTGCTTGCCACGCGCGTGCAGGAAATTATGCAAAAATACGATTCGCTTAAAAATATCATTGCCATTATTGGCCAGAGCGAACTTTCGCTCGACGAACGCCGCGATTTTGAGCGCGCTCAAAAAATTATCAACTTCTTTTCACAGTCCTTTTTTGTGACGGAAGAGCTAACCGGCCGTAAAGGTGAGTACTTCACGCGCGAAGAAACGCTGCGCGGTATTGAAGAAATCTTGATTTGACCATGAAGTTTAAAGGTGACCCCAAGCTCCAGGTAAAAATACTTTCGCCGTCGCAAACCTATTACGAAGGTCCGGCGCATTCGGTTTCGGCGGTCAACAAAGTGGGACCGTTCGATGTTTTGGCCAACCACGCGAACTTTTTTTCGTTGCTGAGCAAGGGCGACATTGTGGTCAGCACCCCTGGCCAGGAGCTGCGGTTTCCAATTGAAGACGGCATTGTGAAGGTTACTAACAATGCGGTGACCTTGTTTGTGTATCTCCCGAGTAGTAATCCACAACAATAGTTGTAAAAACTACTTGTAAAACTAGCCATAAGCGGTGTACGATGTAACTGGAGAGATTTTCTTTTCACAAAAAGGAAAAGAGAAAACAAAAACAGGTGGAAAATAAAATTCAGGACATAGGTGTTCCATATGTGAACAACCGTAGTGACCAAGCTACGGCTTCTGCTAGTGTTGGGCAACCCGCAGCGACCTTCAGCCCGACGCCGTTTTCGGATTCGTTTTCGCCTACGCCTACGCCCGCGGCGCCTCCACCACCGCCTGTTTCAAAACCACGTAATTTCCCGGGCCTTGTAAAGCGCGCCGGGATCGGTGTACTGGCCTTGTTGCTTGTCGGCGGCACTTGGCTCACAATCGGCACAATTACCAATAGGCGTGAAGTGCCGACAACTGTTGCTAATCGTTTTGAAAGCGTGCAAATCCCACTGGAAGAATTTGCGAAATCAGGCGACCTGAGTTTGCTGGGGACGCGCAACCTCACGATTAACGGCCCGCTTAAGCTGAATGATGCATTCATCCTCTCGCCATCGGCCCAGCCGAGTACTGGGACACCCGGCCAGATTTATTACAACCAAACCACTAACCAGCTTTCTTATTTTAACGGGACAGAATTTGTAACAGTGGCCGATTCCAGTGGCACTTTACAGGGCGTGGGGAGTGGCTTGGCGCTCAGTAACGGACAATTAAGTAATTCCGGTGTGCTAGCGCTGCAAGGCCAAACAGGGAACGTCAATCTGACGAGTGGCGGTGGCATTGCAATCGACGGCACGACCCTTACCAACACAGGAGTTCTTTCGATTGGCGGGCAAACGGGTGACATTACGTTGGGTAGTGGCCTGGCTATTTCGAACGGCACTTTACGCAACAGTGGTGTAAACAGCCTTGCTTCTGGTTCGGCGAGCTTAATTGTTAGTAACGACGGAAGCGGGAACCTCACCATCAGCGATGTCGGTGGTGGCAGCGGCACGGTGCAGAGCCCTGGTGGCACTGCTGGCCGGATTGCTAAATTCACCGGCGTGCAAACAATCGCCGATTCGCTTCTTAGCGAAAGTGGCACGGTTGTTACGGTAAACGGCGACTTGAGTGTAACGGGCAGTCTATCGCTTTCATCGGCGCTCGGCGTAAACAGTGGCGGCACAGGGGCGACATCGCTCGCAAATAATGGCGTGGTTGTTGGCCAAGGCTCGGGCGCACTGACTGCCGTAACCGCCGGGGGTGCTGGCCTTTGTTTGCTGTCTACGGCTGGTGCGCCTGCTTTTGCGGCGTGTCCAAGCAGTGCAGGTGTCACTTCGGTCAACGGCTTGACAGGGGCGCTGACGATTGCGAACGCCAGCGGTGCAGGGAGCACGATTACTATCAACGATGCGTCAACCGTTGCTAAAGGCATCGCTAGTTTTAACGCGACTAACTTTACGGCGAGTTCTGGCGCTGTAAATACGGTTCAAGATATTAATACCACCGCTGCGCCGACATTTGGTCGGCTAACACTTACATCTTCGCAGGCAAGCAGCCCGATGTTGCTCGTCAATAATACAAATGGCGCTGCGACGGGTAACTTGCTCGACCTACAGCAAAGTGGCGTAAGCCGGTTGAACGTTACGCCCGCGGGTAATATGACCGTAAGCGGCAGTATTAATGGGCAAACGATCTCGAGCACCGCCAACTTTACGGGTTCGGTAGCTGTTGCTGGTGCAGCCAACCTAAACGGGGGAGCAGCCGTTACCGGTACGTTAAACGCAAACACAATTACGCCAAGCGCCGCCATGACAGTCGGATCTACCGGCCAGAACTTATTGCTGCAGGGTAACAGTTCAACAACACTGACCGCAACCAGCGGCGCCAATACCACTACTTTGGCGTTTCAAGCGCCAACCGCCAATGTGACATACCGGTTGCTGACGACCGGTGTTGGCACTTACGACATTTGTACGACTGCCGGCAACTGTACTGGTGTGGGTGGAGGTGTTACGACGCCCGGTGGCACGACAAACAGATTAGCCAAATTTACGGCAGGGCAAACGATTGCAGACTCAACCATTACTGACGACGGCACCAGTGTAACCACGAGTGTCGATTTAATCATCCAAGGAGGTGACGCCACCATTGGTGTCGCGGCCAGCCAAACTGGTTCGCTTCACTTTGCCCACAGCGGCTCTTCGTTCCTCGGTACCATTATTCAAGGAGCGCTGACGGCTAACCGCACGTACATTTTGCCAGACCAGAACGGTACCATTTGTCTCACCAGTGGTAACTGCTCTGGGGCTGGCTCACCAAACACTTTGCAGGCGGCCTACGATGCCGGCAATACTATCCTTACTACCGATGCCCGCGATCTGACGCTCACCTTGGCGGACTGGACGACCGACCCTAACTTTACGATTACCACGGCCGATAACAGCACTGGTTTTACGTCGTTTGTACGTGCAAATGGCACAGGTTTGGCTGACCCCGCGCAATTACTGCTGGTTGATAATTTAGATCTGAACCGCGCCGTGCCCGTCGGCATCAAGATCCAGGCAGCAACCGGAGGCATAACAACCGGCATTGACGCCAGTGATGCCGAGATTGGCGATGCCTTGAGTGTTGGCGCCAATAATATTGTAGGTACAACTGGCAATATTGACTTTACAAACTTCGACGTGGTGGGCGCGAGCGGCAATACCAGCGTGGGCGGAACGCTGGCCGTGACGGGCAATACGACGCTAACGGGCGACTTAGCAGTGAACGGTGGCGATATTACAGCGGGTGGTGCGCTCAACATTACGCCTGGCGGAACGCTGACAGTTGGTGCAACTACCCAAACGCTGACGCTCCAAGGTGGTGCTAGTACAACGCTTTCGGCAACCTCTGGCGCCAATACGACGACGCTTTCGTTTACTGCGCCGACTGCGAACACCACACTTCGCCTGCCGGCGCTCACAGCGGGTACCTACGACCTTTGTACCTCAAGTGGCAATTGTGCCGGCGTTGGGGCGACGTTGCAAACTGCGTACAATAATGCGGCCGGTGGTACAACGCCAGAAATTAAACTTGACTCCACCCGGGCTGGATTGGACATCCAGGATGCTGACACGACGATTGCTGCTAACCTGCTAAACATCCGCGCCAGCAATGGAGCGGGCTTGGGCAATATCTTGTTGGGGGTCGGCAACACGGGCCAGGTAACACTGCAAAATTCAGCTAATTCTACAGCGGCGCTGCGGGTGCTGAATGCCGCCAGCAATGCTCTTTTGACAGTCGACACAACCAATAACCAGACGATTATTAACGGAACCGGCATTAACGGAGCGGGTGGCCGCTTGCAATTTGGGAGCGGCGGGTTGGTGTATGTTGGTGAAGCCAATACGACCGATACGGACCAACTGCAGCTTTCTGGTTGGAGCGGTATTTACTTAACAACCGGGCTACTTAACTCGTTGGTGCTGGATGGAAGTGGCTCGGCGACCTTCCAGGCAGCCAACAGCACAACGGCGCTGCGTGTGCTAAATGGTATCGGTTCGCGCGTTGCGACGGTTGATACCACGAACGGCCAATTAGTGCTGGGTGAGTCGAGTGCTCTGTCGGGCAAGCTGGTATTTGCTAACGCCACGAACGCCAATGCAATTACCCTTATTTCTGCTACGGCAACCGCTAACCGCACCGTTACCTTCCCTGATGAGAGCGGCACCGTGTGTCTTTCTACTGGTAACTGTGCCGGCGCTGGCGGCACGCTGCAAACCTCATACACAAACTCGGTAGGCGGCACAACACCGGAAATTAAACTTGATGCAACACGGGGGGCCATTGATATTCAGGATGCAAACAGCACCATTGGCGCTAACTTGCTGAACGTTCGCGCCAGCAACGGTGCTGGCCTTGGTAACATCCTCTTTGGGGTTGGCAACACGGGCCAGATTGCCTTCCAAAATTCCGCCGACTCAGTCAATGCGCTGCGCGTGCTCAACGCTACTGGCAGCAGTGTCCTTAACGTCGATACTACCAACCAACGGGTTGGTGTGGGCGGAACGGCGGCGTTTTCGAAATTCGAGGTAATCGATGGCGATGCCGCAATCTATAACAATGGCAACAACCCGCGTTTAATCCTGGGCGATTCTACCACGGCTGGTCAAAATGGCTACTTGCAGTGGGATAGCACCAACGATTACTTCCGTATTGAGACCGCAGGTACCAACGGGCTGAAAATAAAAGATAATTTTGTTGCAATAGGCAACCTTTTCCCCGACCAACCATTGAAGATTGGCAATGGTTCAACTCTTCTTGCGCAAGTTAATACAACCGGTCAGGCACTCTTCCAAAACAGCACTGATTCATCAACTGCTTTCCGTATATTAAACGCAGCAAGCGGAGAGCTCGTTGGGCTTAACAGCAGCGATTCAATCTTGTCATTATTTGGCAATAACACTGGACACATTGCCGCCTTTGCAACTAACGCGAACTCACTGTCGGGTGCTCGTGAAAGCCATGGCGTTATCGCCCATCAAGGATACCTCTATGCGTTAGGAGGATGCGATGGAGCGGGCGCCCGAACGAACACTGCCCAGTATGCGCCTGTTAACGGTGATGGCTCGATTGGAGTGTGGGGTACCACAACTGCGCTAACAAATACCAATTGCAACGCTGGCTTTGCCCGCTACGATAGCTACATATACGTTGCTGGCGGTACGTCGTCTGCCAGCACTGCTGACGATATTTACATGGGCCGTACAAATCGCGATGGTACCATAAGCTCCTGGCGCACCCTCGACGTAACGCTCCCGACTGACCTTCGTCACCACACCATGACCGCCTACAACGGTTATCTGTACGTAATAGGCGGTCAAACGCTCGGCAGTGTAAACAACCAAAATATCTACTACGCGCGCATTAACTCAGACGGCACAATAGGTAGCTTTTCAACATTATCAAGCTGGTTGCCGACAGTAGTTAACAATGGCAGTATCCAAATAGCAAACGGCTACCTGTATGTGGCCGGTGGCCGTACAAATACTGGCACCGCGGCACAAAGTACGCTCTATTACGGAAAGATTAACGCAGATGGAACTATCGCTGCGGCAACCACCGGTGCCATTGCGGCTGCCCGCTACAGTCTTGCGACGGCAGTTGCTAATGGCTACATGTACGTGCTCGGCGGTATAGACGGCACTGGCACGACGCTTGGCACGGTGCACTATGCTCCGCTAAACAACGATGGTTCAGTAGGCAGTTGGACGACCGATAGCACAGCCCTCACGGCTGCACGGAGTGGTATGGGCGCGACTGTTATTAACGGGTACATATACGCCATAGGCGGTTATAACGCAGGTGCGCAAAGCAATGTGTGGTATGCGAGCGGCACGCGGGTGAAGGTTGGCGCGTCGCTTGACCTACTAGGCTACAGTGGCGAAGGCATGGCAGATGGTAGTTCTGCCGGTACTTTGACGGCAGGCAACACTTTCATATCTGGTAATCTGCACGTCAGTGGCGAAGGCATGTTCCGCAATGGGGCAGTGGTAAATAGTAATCTGTCGGTCAATGGTTTGGCGACCATTCGGACCACGACTGACTCTACGAATGCTCTTCAGGTTGTGAACGCTGCCGGTCAGCAACTACTAAGCCTTAGCACTATCCATAACGTAAGCGATCTCGTAACAAACGGTAGTATCGAGATCAGTTCCACGAACTGGGCAGGTAAAGGTGGCGCCACGGTTGGCCGTGTAACAACCCAAAGCTATGTTGGCCAGGCGTCGCTCGAAACCCTGACAAGCTCAAGCAGTGCCAACTCCGGTGCGCAGTATAACGTAACGCTCACAGCCAGCACGCAATATGCAGCATCGTTCTACGCGAAACTCTCCAGCGGGACACTCACCACCATGCGTTTTGGTTATTCATCAGACGGCACGGTCGGTGGCGAGACCGATTGCAAGAGCAGCCAAACCGTTGCAACCGGGGGTTGGACTCGCTACGAATGTACCTTTACGACCGCCGGCATTATTAGCGGCACGCCATACTTTTATTTTGAAGACGGCGATACCGGTACAGCAAGAACTGTATGGATAGATGCGCTGCAAATTGTGCAGGCCAGCAACATTGGCGCGTTCTTCGATGGCAAACTCAATTCTGGCGCACTTGCCTTCACGGGACCGGTTGCGGTCCAAAACGATAACGACTCGACCAACGTGCTGCAAGTCCATGATGCGTCTGGTCAAGCACTGTTTGGTGTCGATGCCGTAAACAAACGCGTCGGCATTGGCAGCATAACTCCAGGCGCAACACTCGACGTGAATGCACTTAATACCACCAGTACTGCGGCGATTATCAACCAAAACGCCGCGTCGACCATGGATATCCTCAGTGTGCGCAAGGGTGGTACCGAAGTGATGAACATTGCCCAAAGCGGTGTTGTCTTTTTCCAGACCAATACAAATTCAACGACTGCTTTCCGTATTCTCAATTCGTCAGCTGCCTCGGTATTTACGGTCAACACTGTCGATATGCGGGTTCTGATTGGCGGCGGCGACGTCGGCGCAGACGGCACGCCTGCATTGGTCATTCTCGACCACAAAAACACTTCGGGCGACCCAACCGGCGTAAACGGCGGCATGTACTATAATTCCAATACTGGCAAATTCCGCTGTTACGAAGGGGGTGCCTGGAAGAATTGCCTAGGCATGAACGAATCGGCTAACTTCAACAGTACGAATGGCGCCATTTGGACAAATATGCCAGCAGCATTGACAGAATTCCTTGGCCAAACTTCATCACGCACCAAGTTTGACCTTTCGGATGCTGCGCAAGTTCGCCTCGTGGCCAATGTCAAAACGGCTGGGGCCACGGGTTCGGAATTGCGTGTGCAGTATTCGACTGACCAAAGCACGTGGAATTATCTGGATGGCGGCACGGGTCCTTCAACGGTTATTGATACTACCGGCCTCAAGGTTTCGAGCTGGGTTACTGTAACCGGTGGCGCAAAAAGTGATGTCTTCCTCCGAGTTGTCGGCATCACCGGCGATGCCATCGCCGATCCAGAATTTGGCCTTGTCGAACTCCAAATACGTTAAAACGTTGACCGGCTTAAGCACTTTCGCGTAAGATGTAAGGTATGTTAGAGGTAGGAAGCAACTTTAAGCGTTCAAATACAAAGATACTCCTCATTGTAGGGGGCGTCATTATTGCACTGCTTGCAGTGCTAGCCGGGTATTTTATTTGGCAGTATGTCAATTTAAGAAACAACCCAAATTCGGTAGCCGAGGAAACCACACAGCGCCTTGTCGATAAAGTATCGAAGGTTTATGCTGTGCCAAAAGACGAGCAACCCACTGTTGCCCAGGTGAAAGATAAAGAAAAATTAAAGGATCAGGCATTTTTTAAAAATGCCGAAGATGGCGACTACATTTTGATATACACCAATGCAAAAACAGCTATCTTGTATCGCGAAAAGGATAATAAGCTGATTAATGTTGGCCCTATCGCGATAACCGATGAGAAAGATCAAAACACGCAACAACAAAACGATCAAAAGCAGCAAGAACGATCCCCCTAGATTGTAAGAGTTGAAATCACAACATAAAACGCCCAGAACCATGAGCGTTTTATGTTATAGTAAAGAACGTTAAGTAGATCTCTGTAAAAAACAAAAATTCTAAAAAACAGAGAAAAAATGGAGTATTGGGACCAAGGGACTGGAGGTGCTGCTCAAACAGCACCGCGGCATCGGCTTGTTTTTATAGCAGGGTCAGTTCTGCTTGCATTAGCTATAGCCATTTTAATCGTCGCATTTTTGCTTATTCGCCCCACCTCCGATAACGGCCATTCAGTAAAAAACCTTGGCCTTGAACTTGATGGGACGACACTGCGTATCCCAGGTACCGAAGGCTCGGCGGTTGACCTTAAAGCTCTCATAGAGGAAGTTGTCAGTTCAACGCCAACCGACCAACAAGGTCCGGTAACACAAAACATTACTAATATTTATCCCACCTATAACATCACCGGGCGCACGGCGGATAATCAGACGCTCAGCGTTTCTGGCAATATCCTTACGATTACGCGCGGCAATAGCATTGCGTTACCGTCTGATGGAGACGGCACGGTTGGCAATGAGGTAACCGATGTTGCAAGTGGTGGCGGGATGCTGCGCGTGGGTACTGGCACGTCGCTTGATCCGTATAAAGTTGGTCTGCAATCGTGCGCAGATGGAGAAATCTTGAAGCGAAGCGGGGGCTCGTGGGCATGTGCGGCCGACGCGGGCGGGACGAGCTACACTGCAGGCAACGGCTTGCAGCTTGTTGGCACAGAATTTTCGGTTAATAGCCCAACATGCGCTGGTACAGCCAAACTGCAATGGAACGGAAGCGCATTTGTCTGTTCGTCCGATGTCGATACCGATACCGACGCCCAAACACTGGCTTGGGTCGGCGGAACTCGTACTTTGAGCATATCGAACGGCAACAGCGTTGTTATTCCCGATGCAGACACCACATACTCAACGATTACAAATGGTGGGCTGCGTCTATCGAGCACGCAGTTTGGCCTCGCCATTTGTGCAAGCGGTGAAATTCTGAAAGCGCAGGTCACCAGTGGCGAATGGGCTTGCGCACCGGATGCAGACACCAATACGACCTACACCGCCGACGGCAATGGTATTGAGCTAGTCGGCACGACATTTAGCCTCGAGCTCAACGGTACAACGCTGAGCAAAGGCGCGACAGGTTTATCCGTTAATCTCAGTAACGCAAATACTTGGAATGCGCTTCAGACATTTGGCGCCGGCGCCACCATAACAACAGGGCAAACAATTACCATTAATGGCGATGCGTTTACAGACTTAACCGGGACTGGTCTGACAATAAGTGCTGGGACGCTTCAGGCGATTCTTGGTAGCTCAGTAGAGCTTACCAGCGAGGTCACGGGCGTGCTCCCGGTTGCAAACGGCGGTACCAACCTAAGCAGTCTGGGGACCGCAAACCAGCTGCTCGGCGTGAACAGTGGCGGCACTGCTCTGGAATATAAAAACCTCAGCTCATTGCTCGCTGCGGGTGCCGGCATTAGCCTTTCGGGCACGAATACCGTGACTATTACCAACACAGGTGCACAAGCTTCATGTTCGGCAACAAGCAACTACGTATGTGATGGCGGCAATACCCTCGGTGCGAGTTTGGATATCGGCACGACAGATGCCAATGCGATTAACTTTGTCACAGGCGGGGCTACTGTTGCGACACTTGCCTCGGGTGGCGCGGCGACGTTCCAAAACTCCGCAAATTCAGCTACGTCGTTTAGGGTGCTCAACGCCACATCCGTGCCCCTGTTTGTTATTGATACAACAAATAGCCGAGCATACGTTGGCGACCCAACTGCCGATGCTACGGGGGCTCTATTGGTGCTTGATACCAAAAATACTATAGGCGATCCTACGGCTGTTAAGGGCGGTATGTACTATAACAGTGAGAACGGTAGAAACCGATGCTATGAGGATGGTACATGGACCGAATGCACAGGCACACCTCGACCAAATGCTCGCCGAACCATGATGAAGATGGCAAACGGAACCGACACCACATGGGAAGGCTACGGGGCAACCATAACGAATACAGGGACGGTCGCAGCAGATACGATCCCTCGTATTGCAATTCAGCACTCTACAACAGCAACAAGTGGTAATGTCGCCGGTGCATCAAGCAACGTAGCTTGGGACAGAGCGTTCGATTCGGACTACCTGCTGTACCAAACCTATGCATACTTTGGTAGCACTACAGATCGGCGTGTTTGGTTAGGATTTACCACCCTAGATATTGCCACAATGGGCGGGTCGTCTGAACCAGCGAGCGGTGGCTATGCTGCGTTTCGCTATGATACCGGCGCCGGTGATACCACGTTCAAGTGTGTCGTGAGGCCTTTCGCCGCCCCAACAATTGTTGATTCAGGTGTTACCGTTACAGCAAAGGAATTCAGGTTTGAAGTTTTCTATACCTTTACTGAAACGGTATTTAAGATCAACGGTGATGAAGTATGTCGCATAGCCGACTCTCCGAGCGGCGACAGAGTGAGAGTGGTTAACAGCATAACCACACTTGCAGCGGCAGCTAAAAGTCTCGAGGTAAGTTGGATGTACGTCGAAGAGGGCGCGTTGTACAGCTGGTAGCATATATGGTGCTTTTTACAATGAAGGCACACTATTTGTGCTGTAGAATGAGAATATTAACAAACAGCACTCGCTCCGCTAGGAAGTACGTGAAAGTCGTACACTGTGCCGCAACGGTGATCTGGTAAGCCAGAAAGTCCGACACTACGGAGATGAGTTATCCCGAGCAGGAAACAAAAGTTTTGCCACCTTTCGTGATCGCAAAATCCCTGCTCGAGGCCAAAAGAGCAGGGATTTTTAATGCACCGTACGCCGACCATACAGGAACAACGCCGACTAGTTGCCGAACGAAAACGGACAGACTTTGAAGCGTACCGCGAATGGGAATACAAGCGTCGGTTGTACGATGAAATTACTGATGTCGCTGAACGCGTGCGCGCGCCAATTGAACCAGAACAAGAGTTCGCACTCACGGCGAAAGGTTTGGTCAGCGAACGTGGCGAACTGTTACGACCTGTCATCGAAGGTGGCCTTAGGGAAGCGCAGCGAATGGCAGTGCACAACCCTGACTGGCAAGTTGAAGTCGAGCGTGACTCAATTGACCTCGAAGAATACGATGAGTACGAGATTTTAGCGAAAGCCGGTCCTGGCTCAGGTGCTATCGTGTCCTATTGGCTTATTCCGGATGCTGTACGCCAAGGTCGAAGCTTGCTCCCGGGCTACAACCGCGAACGCCTGAAGATGTTTACTCGGATCGCCGTGCCCACCGAAAAAGGCTTGGCAATTAAGTATCATTCCTACGACGGCAGTTACTTGCCGGGCGTACAAGCGATGGACGAAGCGCTTGGGTTTACGTTCGATCCAACGCTGTCTTCAGAAGAACGTGCCCGCCAGCGCCGACACATTGATGCACCAGTCGAGTCCATCGACGAGTTGGATGAAATTTTGCGCCAGGCCTACGACGGCGCCATGACCCGTGACTTTGGCGGCGAGTGGCATGGCGGTCGCAGGCCAATTGGCGTCAAAGACATTATGGGTTTTATCACCGCGCAGCACACGCTGCTCGACGAGCACATGGCGCATGTCAGCAAAATATTCGCACTGGTGACCGACCCGCACGAACGAAATCGCCTTATGGAACCGCATCGCTATGACCTGGCAGCGGCGATAGACGACTTAATCCACGGTAAGACCGTGGCTAGCGCAGCAGATGCCGGCGTCAGTGCTCGAGCCGAAGGCCGCAACTTGGATGGTGACTGCCCAACTGGTCAGGCGCCGACAACGGCTGAACAACTGAGCAAAGTCGGCTTTAAGTCTCTCGAGGAAAGCCTTAAATGCGTAAAATGTCCGCTGAAAGGTTGCGGCAAAACAGTCGACGCCAAAGTTACCCATGAAGGTGGTATTTATTGCCCTGCCTGTAAGCGAGAAGCTCGTGACGGTGAAATTATAGACCATAACCTGCAAACATTGGGTAAGCGGGTGACTCAACAATTTGTGCAATTACAGAAGCCTGAAAAACAAGCCCAGCACCCCGAAAAAATGCGTGTTGGACAAAAGGTACGCTTGCCAAATGGCGAAGTGGGCATAGTGATGCAGCGCATGGGGGTTGGCACAGCCTGGAAAGTTATCCAGAATATTCGCACTGGCGAGGAAATAAAGCTCTAGATTTTGTGTTCGAGCGCGGCCAGTTGTTTGCGGCGGTGCGCCTCAAAATCAACTTTTTCGATGCCGTGGGCTAGCAAGCTACCAATTTTTTCGCCACCAACGGCGTGCGGCAACATGACGTAGGTGGCGCCGGCGTCGTACAGCTCACGAGCCTCCTCGAGACTATTAGCATGGCAGACGATAGTTGCCTTCGGGCTCATGCCTGCTACGTAACGCACCAACCCCATGCTTGTGTCGTGGTTAGTAATGGTCGAAATAACCAACTTGGCTTTTTCGATGTCTAATTCTTCCAGCAGCTCAGGATCGGCGGCATCGCCGTAGCGGAATGCCAGTTGTTTTTGTTCGAGTAGCTTAATGACATCAGGATCGTAATCGACTACTACAAAAGGTTCGTGTAAACGCTCGAATGCTCTGATGATCTCGGCACCGCCTTTGTTGTAGCCAAACAAAACCTGCGAGTACGATTGCAACGCTGCACGTCGTTCGCGTGCTGTTTTGACAACCTCGCGCTCAAATAATTGCAAAGTGCTATTGAGTATACGAAAGAGGTGATCGTCGTACTTCATCAGATAAGTCGACGCCGCAATGGTTATAAGCGCTACGAGCGTTATGGCCGAATTTAGATACGGCGGGATAATGCCTTCACTTACCGCTAAAATAACAAAAATAATCGAAAATTCACTGATCTGTCCAAGCGAAACAGCAGTTTTAAAACTGGTGCGCTTGGTATAGGCAAGTGCACCCATGCTCATCAATACAATCAGTGGCTTAATAGCGAGCGCCACTACCGACAAGCCAATTGCTAGCGGCAATGAGCCCAAGAAGTCCGCCAGCTGCAGCCCTTCGCCAAGTACAACGAAAAAGATCACTACAAAGAAATCGCGCAGCGGTTTAAGCCGAGCCGCCATGCCTTGGCTGTAGGGGAGCGAGGCCAGGCTGACACCTGCAAACAATGCACCAACTTCAAGCGAAAGCCCTGCAAACTCAAACACGGTCGCAATGCCAAAGCCCCAAGCAATGGCGAATAGGAATAAAAATTCTTGCGAGCTGGCCACGAAGCGTTCCAACCGTGGCAAAATCTGCGTAACAACCAGCGTCAGGCCAGCCGCCAATGCAATACCTTTGGCAAACAACATGGCAAGTTCGGTTGCTGGCAGATTACCGGTGTCGCCCGCTGCTACAAACAATAGGGCGATCGACGCAACTACGTCTTGCACGATCAAAATACCAATGGCAATTTGGCCATACAATTGCCTTTGCTCGCGCTTATCGTTTAAGAGCTTGATAATAACAATGGTGCTGCTAAAGCTAACTGCTAGGCCCAGGATACTCGCTGCCACCAACGGTACGCCAAATGTCAACGCCACCAACCCTCCAATGAGTGCGGTGAGCACCATTTGCACCATGGCCGTCACAATTACCACCCGACCTAAACGCTTAATAATATCGACGTTCAGCCCCAGGCCAATAATGAAGAGTAGCAGGGCGATGCCGAGACTGCTAAACGCATGAAACGCCTCCTGGTTGCCAAGGATATCGAGAAATGTCGGACCAACCAGCACACCACTGATGATGTAGCCAATAATAAGTGGTTGTCGGAGTAATCGCATTACACCAGAGACCGTTGCTACGACAACGAGAACGATGCTGAGTTGTGTAAAAAGCGAATATTCCATTTGGGTACTGCCATTATTACACACCTAAAACTTACTCCGCAAACCGCTTATCCTTGTTATACTAAGCCCAAGATGATCAAGTACTACTATAAAAATTTGCGTGCCAAGCAGGTGAACGAGCTGGACTCGTATCAGCCTGGCTGTTGGGTTTACGCCCAGGCGCCAACGCAGGAAGAGGTTGATTTTTTAATCAAACGATTCAAGCTTGATCCAGGCCACATGGAAGACGCACTCGACCCAGACGAAATGCCTCGTCTCGAGAAAGAAGGTGAGCTGACTTATATTTTTGTACGCTACGCATATACGAACGAAGATTTGGAACTTACCACCGCACCGTTATTATTTGTAGTCGGCCACGATATTCTGCTAACGGTTGCTCCTGGCGATCTACCGCGTTTCCAGCGGTTTATGACCAGTAAACTCAACTTTGCTACCACACAGCGCACCAAACTGGTGCTTTTAATCCTCAACCAGATTGTCGACCAATATGAGGTATTCATTAACAACATCGGCCGTCAAATTAAAATCATCCGTTCGCGCTTAAAAGGGCACGAAATCGGCAACCAGGACTTTATTGATTTTGTATTAATCGAAGATGAACTGAATGAGTTCTTGTCTGCTCTGCTGCCAACCACCGCCATCTTGCGCCGATTGCTGCTAGGGCGGCATATTCCGCTGTTTGAAGAAGATCAAGACTTGGTCGAGGACTTGCTGCTCAACAACGAACAATCGATCGAAGGCTGTCGCTCGCACGTAAAATCAATCGTCAACATTCGCGAAGCATATTCGACCATTAGCTCGAACAATCTAAACCGCTCCATGAAGATCCTGACGGCTGCAACCGTGCTTATCACACTACCAAACGTGCTCTACGGTATGTACGGTATGAACATTCAACTGCCAATTCAGAATGAAGTTTGGGCGTACCCGGTGATTGTTGGATCCAGCATACTCCTGGCAATTGTTGTATTTGTTATTGCACGGAAGAAGCGCATCTTTTAAAGATATATGCGCAGAATATGCGTATATTAGCTTAGAGCTTACGCTTGACCCCTGGACCAGCCTTTGCTACCTTTTACATTGTGTGTTTGCTCGGGCATTGGCCAGCTGTCGGAGCGCGCACGGTCTGTGCTCGCCAAGTGCAAGCACCGTAATTTAAGGAGTATACTCATGCCAATTGACATCCGCAAAGCGCCCTCGCGGCCAAAAAAAGTTGCGGTGGAGATTGTCCCAGCTGAGTGGCAAGACTATCTAGTCCACTAGCAGAAAATGCCCCGGAAGTCCGGGGCATTTTTTATTGTTGGCCTTCCGGCTTTGTGGCTGGCGGAATCTGTGCGTCGGGATAAGCCTGTTTGACCGCTTCTTCAACGGCCTTGGCAAGCTTTTCCTGGCTTGTGGCAACATCTGCAGGCAGTAGCTTGCCGTTCAGTACAAAGCTTGGCGTCTGATCTACCTTAAAGACATCTCGCCCCGTCGTGCGGTCGCGGCTAATTTTTTCGCTAATTGTTTGGCTGCTCATATCTTGCTTAAATTTCTCGACATCGAGCCCCAACGAACTAGCGTATCCTTCAAAAATGGCACCACGTTGGTTCACCGCTGCATCTTGCCAGGCTTTTTGGTTTTCAAACAGCGCGTCGTGCATCTCGAAGAATTTATTCTGCATGCCAGCAGCTTCAGCGGCAGTAGAGGCGGCTAACGCGTTCGGGTGAATGTTGGTGAGTGGGAAGTTACGGAAAATAAACGTGAGCTTATCTTTGTACTGTTCCTTCAGGTCTTTGACGGTCGGGTACATGCCGCCACAGCCGGGGCACTGGAAGTCGCCGTACTCGATCAAAACCACTTTTTGCTCGTCCGACCCGTACACGTGGTCGGCGATCGGCCCCGCGGTTATGGCTTTTGTCGCGTCACCGCTAAAGCTTGGAGCGCTAGATTTATTGAAAAAAATGATGCCGCCGAAGACTACAAGCACCAAGGCAGCGAAAATGATCCATTTGATTTTATCCATACTTGTAATGATATAGGACTACTAGCCTAGGCGGCAATATATCGACTACAATGGTGACAATGGAATGGTTGGTTCAATTCTTATCGCTTGGCGTAGCACTGCTGATTGCCTTCCTCAAAAGCGCGCAGTTTGCGCCAAACCATCTGAGTGATTTTGAGCTTGAGAGGCTCGCGCAGCAAGGGGATGCTAGTGCTGTGGCTGAGGCGCAGCGTCGGCAAATGCTCCCGATGGTTGACGGCTTGGTGCAGGTCAAGATTTTAGTTTTGAGCTTGTTGGTAGTTGTGCTGCAGGTGAGTGTGCTCGATGTGTGGCTTGCGCTAGTGGTTTCGTTGGCATATCTTTTACTCGCCGAATTGCTGGCTGCGCGCGTTTGGATTGCGCGGTACGCGCAGCGTCTTGCAGCTCAGCACGAACCGCGCTTGCTCCGCTTGGCAGCGCAAGGTGTGGTGGTGCTTCGCTTGCTAACAGCGCCGCGTCGCGCCTCAACTTCGGCAAGTTTTTTGTCGAAGGCCGAATTTAAGCAGCTTATCACCGCCGACCAATCGGTGCTCTCGCAAGATGAAAAAACGCGCCTGCTGAGCACCCTGGAATTTGGGACACTCAAAATAAGTGATGTCATGGTGCCGCGCGACAAAGTCAAAACCGTTGGCGTCGGCGAAACTGTTGGTCCGCTGCTTTTGGACCGGTTGCATAAAGATGGTCACAACGTATTCCCGGTGGTCAAAAAGGATCTCGACCACATAAAGGGCTTCTTGTTCATGCGTGATCTCGTGCCGCTGGATTCAGATCTAAAAGAGGTAAAAGACGCCGTGCGGCCCAGTGTTTACTATCTGCCAGAGGACGCTCCGCTCAGTGCACTGCTCGCAGCCAGTTTGCAAACTGGTCGACAACTGTTTATAGTAGTCGGCGACACTGGTAAAACCGTTGGGCTCATAACACTGCAGGATGCACTCGCAAAATTAATGGGCGAGCCGCTTCCAAAAGAAAGCCCAGTGGCAACCGACCCAAAGAAAGTTAAGTAAATGCGTACGCTCATAAAAGATCTCAAATCACACGTTGATAAAAAAGTTACCGTCCAGGGGTGGTTGCACAAAAAGCGTCTGCTTGGCGGCTTAACGTTTATTGTGGTTCGTGATCGTTCGGGTATTGCTCAGGCGCTCATTAAAGAAAAAGACGAAGTCGAAAAGCTGCGTGGTATGCAGCTTGGCACCGTGCTAACACTTGAAGGCAAAGCCATTGCTGACGAACGCGCACCAGGTGGTGTGGAGCTTCACGAAGTTGCACTGACTATCGAAGTGCCGGTTACTGACGAATCGCCAATCGAAATCGACAAACCGCTCGGCCACGAGTCCGGATCGCTCGACACCCTGTTTGATTACCGCGTGGTGGGCCTGCGCAACCTAAAAGAGCAAGCCATCTTTAAGGTGCAAGCAGAGGTCAAAGAAGCTGCCCGCAAATATTTCCGCGCCAACGATTTTACCGAATTTAACTCGCCGAAATTGTTACCTGGCGCAACCGAAGGTGGGGCAGAGGTCTTCAAGCTCGACTACTTTGGCAAAGATGCAACCCTGGCGCAAAGTGCACAGTTTTATAAGCAGATTATGGTCGGCGTGTTCGAACGCGCGTTCGAAATCAACCCAACCTACCGTGCCGAGCTCAGCGCCACCACCCGCCACATGACCGAATTCATCCATATCGATGCCGAAATGGGCTTTGTGGATCTGCAAGAGCTCCTCGACTTTATGAGTGGATTACTTAACGCTGTCGTAGACGATGTGTGGGAAAACTGCGATGACAACCTAAAGCTTTGGAACGCCACAAAGCCACTGCTGCCTAAAAAAATTCCGCAGCTCTCGATGGAAGAAATCCACCAAAAATACTCGGAAGCCACAGGCGAAAACACTGTAGGCGAAAAAGACCTGCGGCCGGACGAAGAGCGCTGGATTTGCGAATGGGCAAAAGACAACCTAAAAAGCGAAGCTGTATTTGTAACCGAGTGGCCACGTGAAGGCGCAAAGTTCTACCACAAGTTTAAAGATGACGACCAAACCGTTGCTGAGCGCGCCGACCTCTTATTCCGCGGCGTCGAAATCGCAACCGCCAGCATGCGCGAACACCGTTACGACAAACTAGTAACGCAACTGCGCGGCATGGCCGGCGGCGACCCTGAAAATCTGGGTTTCAAATATTACCTCGACGCTTTTAAGTATGGCCTCCCACCACACGGCGGTTTTGGCATGGGCCTCGAGCGCCTCACCCAAAAAATCATCGGCCTCAAAAACGTCAAAGAAGCCGCCCTGTTCCCTCGTGATATCAACCGTTTAGCGCCCTAAACAGGTATACTTAAAGCCATGATCTATACCGTGCTTATTCCACTCGCCCTGCTTTTTATGCCATGGGTTTTGGTGCGCTATGTTTTTGCGACCGACAAAACTAGGCAGTTGCCGTACATGCAGCATGCTGGCTACTTGTGGGCGGCGGCGATTGCGTGGGTGCTGGCGATGACGCTGCCAAATGTACCGATTTCGCCGGAGACTGACACAACTACCATGCATTTTACGGGCGGCGTTGTGGCTACAATTTTATTTTTGTACGTCACTCGCGTGTATCAAATAAAATTCGCAACCTGGTGGCTGCAGGTGCTCGCGCTGTATTTTTTTGTCAGCGGCCTTGGTGTACTGAACGAATTGTTTGAGCTCTTTCTAGATAAAACTGGCATCTCGCCGATTGAAGAAGGGGATGAATGGTGGGACCTGCTCGCAAATACCGTGGGCGGGTTTGTGGCTTACGGTGTTTTTTGGTTCACTAAATTTAGATAGCCACCGCAACACAAAACCCGCCTCCTACCCAGCGCCTGACCGGCCAGAAACTTCCAGCCTTCGTTCAACGTAACGACGGTTATGCCTCACTCAGTCTGAAAGGTTCTGACTCGCTCAGATCATCTGGCTATGAGACGGGTTTTGTATTACGCTGGCTATGCATGGAAAACGATAAACTTTTTATTACTCGCAAGCGTAAAAAATGGAAGTTTGCCCATTTTGACGAGTGGCCGAATTGTTTCCAGCAAGATGAGGTGGATCCAGCGCAGTGGAAGAAGCCACTAACGGTAGAAATCGCCGCTGGGTCGGCTGATTTAAGCGTTGAGCTGGCTAAGCAATATCCACGCCGGCACTTTGTAGGGGTCGATATAAAATCGGATCGGCTTTACACTGGCGCAAAACGTGCGCTGGAAAAAGACATAAAAAATATTGCGTTTGTTCGCGCGCAGCTCGACAAAATAGAAGATTTGTTTGCGAGGCACTCAATCAAAGAACTTTGGATTACTTTCCCAGACCCGTTCCCACGCAAAAAGCAGGCGAAACACCGACTGACGCATCCAAGCTTTTTGCAACAATATCGCAATATTCTAGATGACGGTGGCATAATTCGCTTCAAAACTGACAACCGCGAATTATTCCTGTGGAGTCTCGAGCAGCTAATCGCGCAAAACTGGGACATTAAAGAACTCAACTTTGACCTCCACGAAAGCGACCTGCCAGACGAGTACAAAATCACCACCTACTACGAACGTCGGTTTATGGCGGAAGGCACGCCAATTAACTACGTCAGCGCTACTCCGCGCTAAGCGGCGCGTTGTCCTGCGATTTCCAGACGTACCAGCAGGCAATGGTCTCGTATGGGTGCCAGTTGTTTTGCAGGGCGATGGCGCGCACCCCACTAGCATCGGGAAGAGTTGGTAAGCCGTATAGTCTCATCACGCCGTTGCGAATCCCTAAATCACCAACAGCTAGCACATCCAATCGGCCCAGGCTAAACATCAAAAACATATGGGCAGTCCATTCGCCTATGCCTTTAACTGCAGTTAGCTCGCGGATAATTTCTTCGTTACTTAAATGTGGTAGATTCTCGATATCCAGTTCACCATCAATGATGTGCTGCGCAAGGTCGCGCACATAGGTGGCTTTGGCGCGCGAAAGGCCAACGGTGCGAAGTTCCTCAGTATCTTTAGTCAAGATCTCTTCTGGCGAGGGAAATTTACCACCAAATAAATCGCGAAAACGCCCTGCAATAGTTGCCGCGGCTTTAATGCTGAGTTGCTGACTAATAATAGAATCAACCAGTTCGTGATAGTAATTGCTGTGCGGCTCGATAGTGCAGAGCCCGTGCGCTTTGATTATCGGTGCAAGTACAGCGTCATTCGCCAAAAGGTGGTTAGCAGCCAGTTTTAATTGCGATGTCCAGGCGGTCATGTCATCCTTATTGTATACTGGGTATAAGTTAAAAACATAAACACATTCTAACCATGGAAAATAAACTCGAAAACGACGAACTGAGTCCTGAAGTTGTGGCCGTCGAAAGTCAGCTCGACGATGCTGTCGACAGCTTGCCCAAAACCGACGATCCACAAACTCCCACCAATCCCGAACCAACCCAGCTGAAAACTAAAGAGGGTTTTGGCGCGAAGCTCAAACGGATATTCATCAGTAAAAAATTCTGGGCATATTTTGTATTTATCGTACTGGTAGCCGCAGTTACACTTTGGTTTATCGACCCAACCCGCTGGGCGATTGTAAACTTCTTTGGTGCGCGGACTAAAGTCACATTGACGACACAGGTACAAGGCGAGGAAGGACAGGCAAGCGCGCTGCTTAAAAATGTGACGCTTAAAATAAACGGCGCCTCGCATCAGACAGACGAAAATGGAACAATAACACTGACACAACCGTATGGCATCTTGAACGTGACCGCCGAAAAACAGGGCTACGAAACGGCTACGTTCGAAAAAACACTCGACTTTAACCCATTCTTAAACCTGTTGGGGACCAAACAAGTTACCGAATACAAAGAAGATGTAAAACTCAAAAGCGTTGGCGTGCCACTTACCTTTAAGGTAAAAGATTGGCTTACTGATGAGCCGATTACAAACGGCGAATTCAGCGTGGGCGATATTGTCGTAAAGTCGGATGAGCAGGGAGTGGTAAATCTGAAAATTCCGGCAACCGATGCCAAAACAATAAAAATTGCAGCAAAACTTGGCGGCTACCTCAACAAAGAATTTGAAGTAAACCTACAGTCGGATACACTGCAAGAAGTTGCTTTTGTGCCCGCCGGCAAACACTACTTCATAAGCAAACATACAGGGACATTCGGGGTCTCCAGCAGCAATTTAGATGGCAGTGATGCGGCGGAAGTTGTAGCTGGCAGCGCTAAAGAATCCCCAAACCTGGTGTTTTCCGCGAGCCCCAGTGGCAAGTATGGTGTCCTTGCTTCGACGCGTGAAGGTGTGCGTGATGCGCGCAACACACTCCTACAAAAGTTGTATATAGTTAATCTGGAGACCAAAAAGCTAACCACCGTGGATGAAGCTAACTGGTTTGATTTTGCCGACTGGTCTGGCGATACGCTTGTCTACGTGAAGGGCGAACGCGACGCAAAAGCGCCAGAAATAATCCAGCAACTAGCGAGTATTGATGTTGCTGCAAACAAACGCACCGATCTATCAACTGCCGATTACATCGATGTAGCTACTGTTGGCTTGGGCTCAGTTGTATACAGCCCTGGCTTTTTGCATGGCAAGCCTGGCCAAGAAACCAGTCCACAGCTTCGGGTAGTCAGCGTTAAAGGCGGCACCGAAAAAACCATCGGCAACAAAATACAGGAAGTCACGCAGCTCGATTACGACCGCGTGGCGTACCAAACTGAAGACAACGCCTGGCACGAGTACAATCTTAATACGACTCAGGTTATCAATACGTCGGTTCCGGCTAGCGCGAACCGTACGTTCCTGGCTTCGACCAGCGCGGACGGCCAATGGCGCTTGCTAGTCGACAAAATTGAAGACAAAAATACCATCATCCTCAAAAATGTAGCCTCAGGCAAAGAAGAACAATTGTATGGCGTGGCAGGATTGCAGGGTCCGGTTCGGTGGGTCGGTAACAGCATCGTCTTTCGGATCGTTACCGCTAATGGCGCTTCGGATTTTGCCCTATCGGTGAAAGGTGGCGAGCCGAAAAAAATAACAGATGTCACAGCGACGACGCTGGGTGGCACACCGGAATTTTTCCAATTTAACTAGTCATGGAACCAAAGGCACTTACCAACGAAGAACTCAACCAAGCACTAAACATGCTCCATGTGGCGTGGTCGGCTATTCCCGGCCAAGGTTTGGTGCGAGTATGGCAAACGACGTCATTTGCAGAAGGGTTTGAGCTAGCGCGTAAACTAGCCAGACTTATCGAGCACTACCAAAGCAACCCGACGCTCTTGGTCGCTGGTGACACCTTACAGTTGGTGCTTACGACGCCGGGTGCCGGTGGCGTGACGCACCGGGATGTTGCGCTGGCCGAAGCAATAGACAAGCTGTTAGACTGAATTTGTGCAATTACAACCAGAGGTCATCAGAGAATTTCAAGATACGGTTTGGGCGCATTACCACGCCAACCGGCGCGATATGCCATGGCGCGAACAACCGACACCGTACTTTGTGTTGGTATCAGAAATCATGTTGCAGCAGACACAAGTGCAACGTGTCTTGCCAAAGTTTAATGAATTTATTGCCCACTTCCCAACGATCCAATTGCTCGCCGCAGCGCCGTTAGGCGATGTGCTTCGAGTATGGAGTGGCTTAGGCTATAACCGTCGTGCGAAGTTTTTGCATCAAGCCTCCGTGAAGGTTGTACAAGATCTTGGCGGCATTTTGCCATCTACGATTCCGGAACTAGTCGCCTTGCCAGGTGTCGGCAAAAATACCGCCGGAGCAATCTTAGCCTACGCATACAATGAACCGGTGGTATTTATCGAGACCAATATCCGCACCGTGTTCTTCCATCACTTTTTTGCGGATAGTGACAAAATTGACGATAAAGAGCTTACGACACTTATCGAACAAACCCTGGATCTCGAGCATCCGCGCGAATGGTACTGGGCACTCATGGATTACGGCACGTACCTTAAACAGACAGAAAACAATATTAGCCGTTCTCGTCATTACACCCGTCAAAGCAAGTTTGAAGGCTCACGGCGCCAGGTCCGAGGCGCAGTGCTGCGGGCGCTGACGCAACACGACTCTATGCCCGAATCGCAGCTGCGACAAGTTATTACAGACAAGCGTCTGCCGGAAGTAGTGGAAGAACTGCTAAACGAAGGCATGATCCAAAGAAAAAACAAGCGTCTCTATTTGACAGACCACCAAGCGTAGCCTAGCCTAGAAGTGTGAACCACATTAAAAGTGCTTTTGTAGTCGTCTTAGGATTTTTGCTACTTGTGCCAGTGGCCGTGAATGCCGAAAATGCTACATCACCCGAAAGAGCGGCGTTAATCCACGACAATTGCACTAATTTAAAAAGACTTTTGCAGCAACAGCAGCGCCGCGATTTGGTATCGCGCAATAACCGTGGTCGCGGGTACGAGAGTCTCGTTACGCAGCTCGAGGCTTTTTCGGACCGGCTTCATTACAACAAAATAAATGCCGATCGACACGACCGTCTGTTGGTTGATTTAAAAGCCACAGTAGACCGATTCCGCAATGCTTATTTGCATTACGATGCGACCCTAACAGCGCTGATACAAGCTGACTGTCAGGCGAAACCGGCTGATTTTGGTGTTTTGCTAGATCAGACGCGCTCGGCCCGCCAGGCGATTGGCAATGAAGTCACCAAGGCAGAGGAACTGACAATCGAATACCGTAAAGCCGTGACTGATTTACGGACACAAATCGAACAACTAAACGCAACGGCGGCGCGGGTGAAAGAGTAATGAAGCGAGTGTTTCGTAAAGCTATACGGTTTTTGCATCTGCCAGAAGGCACGGAAGCGTTTATAAAGCAGCACAAACTTCCATTTGCGCTTGGCTTGGTTGTGTTTGTCGCCGTAGGCATGACTATTATCAGCACGACTATTTACTACGTGGCTGGGTTTGCGATTTTCGACTTGAGCCGGCCGGGGTACGAGCGGGAACGCGATGCTGTTACTCGCCCGGAGGCTCAGAAGAAATATGACACGACCAGCCCAGTCACGAAAGAGACGATTGACGGGTTCTTGCGCGAATTTGACGGTCGTATACACGACTTAAACTCTTACGGAAACTTCAAAGATGCAAGTCTTGGCGATGAAGGTCTGCAGCTAACGGACACACCGCCAACCCAGCCAGCAGAGTAGGCTACTATTTCTTCCCAGTAGTGACTGCCCCAGTTGCGGGCATGTTGGCGAGTTCGATATCGTGTTTTTTAACAGCAGCGAGCAAGCGTTTGCGCAGCTCACCGGGCACGCTCCACTGGGCAGCGGGTTGTACTTTGCCGATGATTTTTACCTCAAGCGCGGTATCAGTAAAGGTGCCAATGCTCAAGAAGTGCGGTGGGTCGATAATTTTCTTTTTCCACTTCTCTTCGTCAGCCATTTTTTGGCCGATCTCGTTGATGACTTTGGCCAGCTTGTCGATATCGGTTTTAGCGGTCACGGCGATTGCTAGATTCACCTTGGCATACCCCATGGTTTTGTTAATGGCGTGCATGATTGTACCGTTGGGAATGTAGTGCACACTGCCGTCGTTGTCGCGTACAATAGTGGAACGCACGGTTATTTGCTCTACGGTGCCATTGGCGCCATCTAGCTCAACCACATCGCCAACTCGGTACTGATTTTCGAGGATAATAAACAGGCCGGAGAAAAAGTCTTTAATAAGCGATTGCGCACCAAAACCAATTGCTACACCAAGCACACTGGCACCGGCCAGCAAGGGGGTGAGATCAATCCCGAAACGGCGCAAAATAGTAAAACCAGCAACTAACCACACCATAATGCGTAGCACGGTCGAAGACATGCTAATAAGCGTGTTCTGGCGTTTTTTAACGTCTTCGTCGGTATAGTCACCATGCACCCGATGCCTCACGGCACGCCGGATAAGCGAAGCAACTACTATATCGCCAAAGCGCCGTACTAAAAGCGCCGCAATAATAATCAAAAGGATAGGGAACCAGTTTTCGTTAAGCCAGGCTTGAGTGGAGTTCATCATAGTGTACTTATCTGGTAGTATAGCAGCTGTGCGAAAGTTTGCTAAGCTTGATGAACCCGAGATAATTGCCAGTCTCAAGACGGGCGGTATTGGTGTTATTCCAACCGACACTTTGTATGGAATTGTTGCACGAGCGGCCGATCAAACGGCGGTAGAACGAGTATATAAAGTTCGTGGCCGTGCCCCCGAAAAACCATGCATTGTGCTGGTCTCTGATCTTACACAAATTCCTGACAAGACCGCCTGGACGAGAGCCCATTATGATCTTGCTGCCCGCTATTGGCCGGGCCCACTGAGTTTGGTTGCGCCGATTACGGAAACACCGACCTATCTACATCGCGGTACCGGCTCACTGGCGTATCGTGTTCCAGAAAACGGTGAACTTCGTAAGCTGCTGAGTGCAACAGGCCCACTCATTGCTCCAAGCGCAAATTTAGAGGGCGAACCGCCTGCAACTACCATTGAGCAAGCTAAGGCTTACTTTGGCGATGCAGTCGACTTTTATGTGGATTATGGCGAGCTCAAAAACGAGCCTTCAACCCTTGTGTCTGTAGAAGCTGGGCAACCCAAGGTGCTGCGGCAGGGCGCACTTAAGGTATACTAAGCGTAAGAAATTAGGGTGATTTAGGTGGCACTCAATAAACGTCGACTCCATCATTGGCTGACAGTTCTGCGCTACATTAAATTGTGGCAGTTGATTTTGCTTTTTATCCTTTTGGCCGTGCTCTCAGCCTATTTGCTCCGCCAAAATAACCTTGGCATGGTAGAGCGCCGCAATGCGGTTAAAAAGGCGGACGAGGAAAAGAGCAACGTCAAAGAGGCTCTAACCGAGCTCCAGCGCTATGTTTCGGCGCATATGAATACAAATTTAGGCAATGGTGTCTTTTTAGAGCATAGCCACCAACGAGCGTACGATTTAGCGGTGCAGGAGACGCTCAGCGCCACAAACCCTACCAGTCACCTGTACGAGCAGGTAGAGCGCGAATGCCAACCCGTTTTCCGCCGGACAGGGTCGTTCCCGGCTTATACGCAGTGCGCACGGGATAAACTCGGGACAATTTCTCCCGGCCAGGACCCACTGGCTAGTCTGCAGGCGCCAGATTCCGCACTTTTTCGGTACAATTTTGCATCGCCACGCTGGAGCCTAGATATGGCGGGTATTTCGGTTCTCGTAACACTAGTGGTGGGGGTTCTGATGGTACTAAGAATAGTCGGCTATCTGTTACTGAGATTTGTGCTAAAAATGAGGCATCAGTAGTCATCCCTGTTGACAAAGCCTAAAGGGTCGGCGTATGGTAAAGTCACGTAAGCAACTAAAAGGAGGAGTTTCTACAAATGGCAGCTTACTCACACACCAATTCTAAAGGGGTAACTTACTACCTGCACTCTAAAGACGTGACGCTTCGCGGTGGCAAGCAGCAACGCATTTATTTCTTCGCAAAGGACGAGCGCCCAGCTGACGCAGTTTCTGAGCTTCCAGAAGGCTACGTGGTCCAAGAAAACCCACGCAACGGCTTCCTGACCCTTAAAAAGGCAAACAAAGCGTAAGCTTGAAGCTGGTGCACCAATGGTGCTAAGCTAATAAGCAAACAAAAAGGGCGAAAAAGACCCGGGGAAACCCGGGTCTTTTTGATTGCTTGGCTTAATTTGAGGGGACAGGGTAGTTTCGCTGCTACACTAGAAAAATGATGGAACGTATTGTAGACTTGCACATCCACTCGCACTATTCGCGCGCCACAAGCCGGGATTGTACGTTCGAGGGTTTGTATCGCTGGGGCAAGATAAAGGGCATTCATGTTATCGGCACCGGTGATTTTACGCACCCAGGCTGGTTTGAAGAAATGCGTGAAAAGCTCGAGCCGACTGAGAGTGGCCTATTCAAGCTGAAAGATGACATCGCGCAGGAAATCGACAAAGCCCTACCGCCCAGTGTCAGAGGTGAGCTGATTCAATTTGTGCCCACGGTAGAAATCGCCACCATCTACAAAAAAGGTGAGCGTGTGCGCAAACTGCACCAGCTGATTGTGATGCCAACATTCGAAGCGGTGAGCGAACTCAATGCGCGTTTAGAGCGCATCGGCAACCTCAAGGCCGATGGCCGGCCAATTTTAGGATTAGACTCCAAAGAACTCTTGCGCCATACGCTTGAGGTGTCTCCAAAAGGTTTGTACATTCCGGCGCACATTTGGACGCCGTGGTTTGGCATGTTTGGCAGCAAATCTGGCTTCGACAGCATTGAAGAAGCGTTCGACGAACTTGCGCCAGAAATCAAGGCGATCGAAACGGGCCTGTCGAGCGACCCATACATGAACTGGCGCCTCAGCCAACTCCACAAAGTAGCCGTTACGAGCCATTCCGATGCGCACTCGCCGCAAAAGTTAGGACGTGAGGCAACGGTAGTGAAGTGCGAGCCGACCTACGACCAAGTTCTCGACGCTATTAAAAGCAATGACGATCGTTTGGTTGGTACCGTCGAATTTTTCCCCGAAGAAGGCAAATACCATGCCGATGGCCACCGAGCGTGCGGCGTGCGCTTTACGCCCGAGCAAACAAAGGCAGCTGGTGGCATTTGCCCGAAATGTGGCAAGCCGCTGGTCGTTGGCGTGGACTACCGATTAAGCGAACTTGCCGACCAACCGCTCGATCCAAACAGCGATAAAAAGCGGGTCGAATACATCATTCCGCTTGCCGAAGTGATTGCTGAGCTCCGAAACGTCAAATCAACCAGTGGTAAAGCGGTGGTTGAGGAGTATCACAAACTCATCGCCACACTCGGCGACGAATTCAGTATTCTGCGTAAAATCCCAATAGAACAAATCCAATTAGTCTCCCCGCAAACGGCCTTGGCCATTGACCGAATACGAAAAGGCGAGGTTCACCGTGACCCCGGCTTCGACGGCGTCTACGGCACTATAAAAGTGTTTAAAGATCAGGCCGAACGGCAAGCGGCCATCCAGCAACTATCGCTATTATGAAATTTCTAGATGAGCTAAATGAGGAGCAGCGCATTGCAGTCGAAGCGGGGGACGGGCCGCTGGCGATTGTGGCTGGTCCGGGAACGGGTAAAACAAAGACGCTGACGGCACGGATAGCTTATTTGCTACAAACTGGCCGCGCGCGTCCGCACGAAATTTTGGCACTGACTTTTACTAATAAGGCTGCACGCGAGATGCAGGGGCGGGTAAAAAGTTTATTGGGAAAGGCGAGTCTACCAAAAATTGCTACCTTCCATGCGCTTTGTCGTGAAATCATTACTCAGCAGATGGGCGAGGCGCCACAGTTTGTAACCGAAACTCAACGACATGCGATTATCCGTACGCTTAAGAAATCTCTCGCCTTAAGCAAGCTTAGTGCACGAGAAATTTCGCTGATACTGACGCGGGCCAAAAACGCCACTCAAATTCCTAAAGACGCACCCACAAAACGCTTGCTTGCCGAATATCAACATGCCTTGCAAGAACGAGATCTGTTAGATTTCGATGATCTTTTACTGCAAGCCCGTGACCTGTTGCAAGATAAAAGTTCAAACTATCGCTACATTTTGGTCGACGAATTTCAGGATACGAACGAACTTCAGTACGAATTGTTACTTCTGCTGAATAAAACCGACAATGTTTTTGTCATCGGCGATCCCCTGCAGTCGATTTACGGTTTTCGTGGTGCGAGTTCGGCCGTATTTGACCGCTTTAAATCCGACTTTAAAGGCGCGGTACAAGTCACGCTCACAACCAATTATCGGTCCACGCCGGAAGTGGTAAAAATGGCGTGCGCACTTTTCCCGGAACATGCGCACCTGAAAGCGCGTAACGACAAGCCGGGAAAAGTATGCGCGGTAGAAGTGCTCAACGAATATACTGAGGCAGATTGGGTAGTCGGACAGATAGAACGACACATCGGTGGTAGCGATTTGCTAAAGGGAAGCGAGCACCACACCGCCGAAAAGGCGCGAACGTTTGGCGACTTTGCCGTGCTGTACCGCACCCATCACGTCGCCCGAATCGTCCGAGAGCGACTGGATGCCGCTGCGATCCCATACCAAGTTGCTGGTGAAGGCTCGCCATACCATCTGCCGGCAATCGCCTGCACTATCGAAGCTCTGCGCCGAATTGCTGGGCGGCAACCAGTCGAAACGCCTGGCCTTAAACTTTCTCCAACACAGCTGAAGCTGAAGACAGATCAAAAAGTGAGCGAACTGGCACAAACAGTGGCCAAGAAGTGTGGGTTCGATTCCAAAACGGAACCTGCATTGCGGCAGTTTTTAAATTCACTCGTGCGTTTTGACGAACAAGGCCTCGATGCCGCGCTCGACCACCTAGAATCAATTGCCGAGCAAGACTTTTACGACCCCTCGGCAGACGCTGTGACGCTCAGCACTATTCACGCTGCAAAAGGCTTAGAATTTACGCATGTCTTCTTGATTGCTGCCGAACAGGGGATCATCCCGCACTTGCAATCGTCGCGCCCAACATCGCTGGAGGAGGAGCGGCGGTTATTTTACGTTGCCGTCACGCGCGCACGCGAACAATTGGATATTACTTACACCCAAACCCGTGCTCGCAAACCTGCCTCGCCGTCGCAATTCATTACCGAAATAGCCGAGGAGTTGCTGCCGCGGCAAGCCGACGAAGCTATAGCGACACAAAAGCGCAAAGCCGACCGACGTCGCCAAAAACGCGCCCAAACCAGCTTGTTTTAGGATTGTACTTGCTGTCATTGCTACAATACACGCATGAAAGCTTAAACCTCAAAGGTTGCGCTTATACCCTCGTCCCGCAACTGCTCATTGGTAACGCCCCGCATAACTGCGGCATATTCACGCACCATACTCTCAGGCACTCGGACTTCGCGCATTTTATTTCGTCTTAGCAAGGTCGTCTCCTCACGGCGAAAACAGAAGGCGGTCACAGTTTGGTCGTATTTGTCAGCAATGGCTATTAGCCGCTTACGAGCTATCGGCTTAACGTTAGTAGCATCAACGATAGCGACCTTGCCCTCAGCCAGCCGTTTTGCTACGCGCCGGTCTTGCTCGGCAAATATTGCACCGTCGTGGTCACCGCGATCAAACGTAACGCCAAACAACTCTTTGGCAATTGCGTCGTTTGAGATGTGGGCCGCCTTATCTAGGTTTTGCCGCTCAATAAGTTGCTGAGCAAAGGTGGACTTGCCCGCCCCGGGTGGACCAATGAGGAGCACGAGGCCATTCACATGTGGTCGCATCATCTCAATTTCGGGCAGTTCTTTATCGCCCTTCTCTCGTGCAGGCAGATCTTCTACTTGTTTGCCCGTTTCCTTAAAACCAAACTTTTTGTAAAAGTTGATAGTGTTTTGGTTATAAGCAGCGACCGTTAGGTAGACCGGACTGCTGCCATGCCATTGCAAGTTTTTCTGTATAAGCTGGCTACCGACGCCCTTGCCTTGGGCTTTGGGCAAAACGTAGAGCGCGCCGATGCGGTGCTGGCCGTCAGATGAAACGAGCGGCGAGGTAAAGCCAACCATTTTACCACCGAGCCGGGCAACGTATACATCACCGTGCTCAATGCTCTTGCGCCATTTTTCAATACGTCCTGCCGTGCGTTCGCCATGTCCACCTTCGAGGCGCTTACGGATGTCTGCCTCAGTTATGCCAAGATTGGCATTCGAGTAGGTGGCCAACCAGGTTACGGATTGAACATGAGCGATAGCTTCGGCATCTTGGGAAGTAGCTTTTTGGATAGCAATTTGGTTCATATGGCCATAGCATAGCAGAATTCACAGAAGCAGTGCCTGCACCGTCGCCAAAAACGCGCCCAACTAGCTTGCTCTAGATAGTCAAACTAGTTGTTCCAATATAATCTACACATGATAGGTGTTGTTTTATCGTCAAAAAGGAGTACGATGAAGCTATAATAATTTTTTAAGGGAGCTCCCTTGGAGATATATCGGTATGTTGAAAACGCCTGAAACCCAAGTAAACTTTGAAGCAAACAACCAGCTTTCTCCGGCAGATTTAGAGGCACTTGCGGTTATTTCGGTAGCAGAACTAGCTAAACGGGCGCGTGAGGAACAACAAACGACTTTAGAGAAAATGGTTCCCTTTGGTGTTGGAATGATGGAGCCTGTTGTTATCGCGCCCTCCGAAGGCGCGCATGCCTTCGAACGTGGGACCACCTGCCCAGGGCCTTCGGGGCCGAGTGTAGACGACATTTAAAGTCTTTCTAAACTAGCGATGGCTAGCATCCTATGCAAATTGTTGCCATAAGTAGTCTTGAAGATGCGCATCTGCCGTTCGTGCAGAACCATTTAGATAAACCTCTAATTGTGATTGACCCAATTTCGATTAGGGGTATTACTTCCCACGAAATTACAAAAGCGCGCAGCGGCGTTGTCTTTGACGGCAAGATGCTACAGGATGTCACGGGGGTGTGGTACCGAAAACCAAAGATAATCCGTACCGAAGTACTACCCGTAGACGATTCCTTGCAGGATTATTGTCGGAGTGCACTAGAGCATTTTAGTCACCTGATGAGAGTAGAGTTTGAGGACGCCCTTTGGGTCTCGGACTTTTACGCGATTGAGAGAGCCAAAAATAAAACACTTCAACTACGAATTGCAAGAAAGCTGGGTTTTAATGTGCCCGACACTTTGATGACCTCATCGCCCGAAGATGCGCAGCGGTTCATACAAAACCATAGGCAATGTCTTGTCAAAAGCCTTGCTACTGAATTTTATAAAGATAGCAATAAGGATTATTTTTTCTTTGCCCAAAAGATAAAAAACAAGAAAGAACTTGATTATTCTGGCTTACAGCTAGCTCCGGCGATATTCCAGACTGCAATTGATGCCAATTTTGATGTACGCGTAACCGTAGTGGGTAATAAAGTATTTGCTGCGGCTATCACCGGCAGCGCAATCGATGAGGCTGGATCGGTTGTCAGGGATTGGCGCATAGGGCACTTTAAGGGAGATATGAAAATAGAAGCCCTGGCTCTGCCTAAACGAGTTGCGGCGTTATGTGTAGCTCATGTAAAAGAGCTAGGTTTATCGTTTGGCGCAATTGATCTTGTGGTGGATAAAAAGGGTAAATTCTGGTTTCTTGAAAATAATCCAAACGGCCAATGGGCATTTGTAGAGGAGGAGACGCGCCAACCCATCGGTAAGGCAATTGCCGAATTGCTCGCCTCGGGCTCGAAGGCAACGTAGGTTACCTGGGTGGTTGGAATCGTTCGTGTTCTGCTCACTCGTCTCGTGCAATAAAAATAGCCCACGTGCCGTAGGCTATTTTTATTGGTGGGGGTGGTTGGAATCGAACCAACTACCAAGTGGTTATGAGCCGCCTGCTCTGACCGATGAGCTACACCCCCGAACACTGCCAGTCGCGCAGCGTGAGCTTTCCGACTTTACGCCTAAGTTGAGCTTCTGCGCCGTGGACTAAGGGAAAAGTGGACAACTTCATTCTCGATAAGGAGAACTAACAAGTGCAAGTATAACAGATGCAGCAAAAAATTAAGTTGCAAAAACTACCATTGAAGGTCGTCATGGGTAGTTCTATAATGCAAATCAACACCTCTTGACGTGCGTATAATAAACATCTCCCCAAAACACGAATGAAAGACATCATACACAAACTAAAATCCCGCGTTGAAATGGCGGGTAGCAGCCTGGTCCCTACGCCCGATTCTCCAGATGAAGTTTTGGGGGAATTATTTCATGATGTCCAACTTGGTCGCGTACACTTAGATGGCAAAACATTTGTCGATGCAATTCCCAAAGCAGGTAAACGTAAAATTTTAACGGCGTACTTAAAAAATCGCCAAAACCCTAATTTTGATCTTAAAAAATTTGTCGAAGAGCACTTCCAAGCTGCGATCGAAGCCGCCAGCGTGTACCAATCGAATCCAGAAAACAACATCCAGCAGCACATTAACGAGCTTTGGCCGGTGCTCACCAAGCAAACATCCAAGAACATAGGCTCGCTGATTGCCCTACCACACTCGTACATTGTGCCCGGCGGACGTTTTAAGGAGCAATTTTACTGGGACACCTACTTTATTATGCTGGGCTTGGCTGAAGCGGGTCAGTGGGAGCTTATCGACGGCACTATAAAAAATTACGCCTACATGATCCGTAAGTTTGATTACATCCCAACCGCCAACCGCACCTATTTGCTTAGCCGCTCTCAGCCGCCGTTTTTTGCGGCTATGGTAAAGTTGCTGGCGAGTCATAAAGGGAAGCTAACGCTCGTGCGTTATTTGCCGTACTTACTTGCCGAACATAAGTTCTGGATGAAAGGCAGCAAAAACGTAACCGCTGCACTACCGGCAAACCGACGCGTTGTGCGCATGCCGGATGGTTCGTTGCTCAACCGCTATTCAGATTCAAAACGCACACCGCGCCCCGAATCATTTAAAGAAGATGTCGAGACCGCACACCTGGCCAATGGCCGCCTAGCCAGCCAAGTGTATGCCGATATTCGCGCGGCAGCGGAATCTGGCTGGGACTTTTCCGCGCGCTGGTTTAAAGACGGCATGAGCCTGCGCACCATCCACACGACCGATATTGTGCCGGTCGACCTAAACTGTTTACTGTACGAGTTAGAACAAACCATTGCCGAAGCCTACCACATACTAAAACAGAGTGCGCTCGCCAAAAAGTACGAGCAAAAGGCCAAAAAGCGCGCCGAGGCGATTAACAGGTGGTGCTGGTCGAAAAAAGACAACTTTTACATGGACTACGATTTTGTTGAAGGCGCGCCGACACCACGCTTTACGCTGGCTGGAGCCTTCCCGTTATATGTTGGGATCGCCGCTCCTGTACACGCAGCCACGGTCGCAGACAAAATCAAAAAAGATTTCTTGAAGAAGGGCGGCTTAGTAGCTACCCTCGACACCACTGGCCAACAATGGGACGCGCCAAACGGTTGGGCGCCTTTGCACTGGACGACCGTGCAGGGTTTACAGCGCTACGACGAGCATGATCTAGCTGACGAAATTAAAAATCGTTGGATACAAACCAACCTGCGAGTGTTTAAGACAGATGGCAAATTGGTCGAAAAATACAATGTGGTCGATGGTGTCAATGCCGCAGGCGGCGGAGAATACCCGTTGCAAGATGGCTTTGGCTGGACAAATGGCGTACTGCTAGCGTTCTTAAGCGAAGACGCGCTACACTAAAAGCGTGACCTACCGCCAGTTTATCAACAAGCTTCGATCGTACATGACGCTCAACAATGGCGTACTTTTTATTGCGCTGTTGATCGCGACAACTTGGGTATGGAGCACGATCGACGCGATTCAACGAAACTTTAGGCTGCAACAGCAAGTAGATTCGCTCAGCCAGGAAATTGCGGTGAGCGAAATAGAGAACCAGACACTGAAGTTCCAAAACAAGTATTACGGGAGTCAGGAGTTTCTAGAACTAAGCTCCCGCGAACGGCTCAACAAAGCCGCGCCAGGCGAAAAGCTACTAGTGTTGCCACCCAATACAGTTCGACCGGCCGCCGCTGAAAAACCGGAGGTACCAGAAGTACCCATAGCCGAGCGCAGTAATTTTGCCCAGTGGATGTACTTCTTATTCGGCAAAAAAAGCTAGCCCGCTAGGACAATTGACAATAGGTTTTACATCTGTTAACATACTTACGATAGCAGAAGGCACGTTTGTTTAATGTGGCTTAGCGCTTTCTGTGAAAGACGACGCGGGGTGGAGCAGTGGCAGCTCGCTTGGCTCATAACCAAGAGGTCAGAGGTTCGAATCCTTTCCCCGCTACCAAGAAAAATGTCCAATCCCCAGTGATTGGGCTTTTTTCTTGCTGGTAAGATTTCGAACTTCTGACCGTAGGCGTAAACTGCCAGTGGCAGTTTACGTAGTCCGACTTTACGCTCGAGTGGAGGGCTTGCCCGAACGAGAGGAAAAGTGCAGAGGTTCGAATCCTTCTCCTACCTACTCATCACAATCCGCCTGAGTCTCCTCCAAATGTTTTTGCCGCTCAGCCACAATGCGCCAATCGAGGTCTTCGATGGCGCCGACTAGGGAATAATAAAGATTCCGATTTCGTTCGTGACCGGCTTCCAGTAATAAATCGTAGGCGGCATGCGCGCCTAATTTTTTTGAGCTGTTCTTTACTAGTGATGCCCACTCGGAGCAACCATTTTTCTGTTTCGGGACCAATATTTCGTAAACTGAGTTGTTTTGGAGAACTCATATTACTTTATTTTACTGCATGCAATACGGATTGCCTCACTCCAAGTTGGAAATGCGTGAATTGTGTTGGCGACTTCTTCGGCGCTGAGGCCCACTTGAATAGCCAGGGTGAGCTCGTGTAGCATCTCGCCAGCGCGCGGGCTGACAATGCTGGCGCCAATCAAGGTGCCGTCGTCGGTCGTAATAACTTTTACAAAGCCGTCATCCACATTGCTGGTGTTGGCGCGGCCAATAATCGAAATTGGTGCCATGGCTTTGCGGATTTTAAGGTCGCGTTTAATGCATTCATCTTCGCTTAAGCCGACCGATGCAATCTCGGGATTGAGGAATACACAGCGCGGCACAGCACGGTAATCTGCAGCAACTTTTTGGCGGTGCCACATGTTGTGGGCAGCCAAGCGGCTTTGGTAAATTGCGGTGTGCGTAAATTGGTATGGGCCAGCAACATCGCCTGCTGCAAAGATATGTTTAGCGCTGGTCTGCATGTGTTCGTTAACAATAACGCCCTTTGGCGTGTATTCAACGCCAGCATTCTCGAGGCCAATATCCACATTAGCCAGTTTTCCGGCGGCCAGCAGAATTTCGTCTACTTTAACAGATTTCATCTCGCGACCCTGCTGGTAGTACACGCGCTTGGCTAGGCCTTCTTTAGCGACCTTCATGACTTTGGTGTTGGTTAACACCGACATACCGCGCTTTTCTTCAAACAGTTTTCTGACCAGTTCGCCAACTTCTTGATCTTCTTTCATCAGTACGCGCGGAGTGATGTCCGAAAGGTATATCTTTGTGCCAAAAATGCTAAACAGCTCAGAGAATTCACAACCGATAGCGCCGGCGCCAATAACGAAAAGTGATTTTGGAGGCCGCGTCAGTTCAATTGCTTCTTTAAAAGTGATGTGGCCAACTTTATCGAGTCCTTCAATAGGCGGAATGAAGTTGTGCGTGCCGGTTGCAATCAAAAAGTTTTGAGCAGAATAATGGCGGCGATTCACCGTAATTTCATGCGGACCAATAAAGTGACCAGCCCCATTTATTACTGTAATGCCATCTGCCTCGTACACGCGTTTGCCTTGCCAAGTGCCGGTGCGGTACACCGCCAAGTCCTTCCAGGCTTTGATAGAAGGGTAGTTATAGCTAATGGTTGCGCCGCGGATACCAAAAGGCTGGCCATGTTTGGCGGCGTCGTAAATCTCGGCCGCGTGCAGCAAAGCTTTGGTCGGCACACAGCCCCAGTTTGGACATTCGCCACCCATCTCGGCTGGCTCAACCACAGCCACGCGTTTGCCTAACTGCGCGCTAATGTGTGCGGCAACGCTGCCACCGCCACCGGTGCCAAGTATTATCAGATCGTAGTCGAATTTTTGTTTAGCCATTAGCGTGTTCCTCTATGACATTATACGATGATGCAAATAAATATAAGCAGCATCGGGATTATAAACTTGTAGGTGCTTCGAGGCGTGCGTGCGGATATCGGTAGACGTCACTTCGTGCTTGGTTTTTAACCAGGGCTGAATATCTTGGCAGACCTTAGCGGCTGTGAGTTCGGCTTCGCCAGCAGGTGTGCGAACACTGAGGCACGATGCGTAAACGCTGGCATATAATTTACGTTCGTCGTACGGTTCGCTGTGCCCAGGTTTGCGTTTAACTATATGAACCATGGCTCTACCCGAAGTTAATAACGCCATTGGCGATTAAGATTAATATCCAACCAAGTGCAATCAACAGCAGACCAATTGCCAGGCGCATTGAGCCTTTGCTTTCCTCTTTCCATTTTTGAACCGCACTCAGCTTGGCACCACCGGCAACCATGCCGAGCACAATCAGCAGCGGTGCAATGAAGATTAGGTTGTAGAGGACCATTAGGCCAAAGGCGACCCAGTCGAAGTTAATGCGCAGCACAGTGATGATGGCCAAGTACGGCGCACCAGTGCAAGGGAGTTCGACTGCAGCGACAAAGGCGCCTAGGAACATCACGCCGGCGAGCGTGGTTTTGCTCGATGACCATTCTTGAATCTTCATGGCAAAGTAATGGGGGATTTGTAGGCTAAAACCTTTGCCGTACCAAAAGTAGTCTTTAATTTCGAGCATACCGGCCAGGATAACTAACAGGCCTACGAAGATGGAAAGATACTCGGCAATCACAATTGGGATTTCGTTAAAGAAATACACCAAGCCAAGGCCGGCAATAAGGTAGGTGGCGAAGATGGCAAAAATGTACGCACCCCCGAGCACCAACAAGCGGCCAACCGATTTACCAGAACCCATAATGACCGAAATCATCAAAATGAGCACACCGATAGCACATGGATTTATAGAGTCGATTGCAGCGGAGGCGACAACCAGGCCAAGTGTAGGCAAGTCTAGCATTACCGAACCTCCCTTATTTCGCACACGTGGCGGCCACTCGCTGGGACGCCAAACTGTTCGCAGCGGTCAATATCGCGTACACCGTACTGCTTACAAAGTTTGTCGGTGCGGTCTTTTGGTGGAGCGAATTCAAAAATCACGCAGTCACCCGGCGGCACTTCACCATGTTTGCCTATTTCATAGCGGCTTGGATTGTCGAGCTTCTTTTGGTGGTATGTTTTACTTGTTTCATCGAGCTGATACGCGAACACTTGCACTTCAGCCGGCTCGCCTTCACAAGACTGGCCGCCTACAAAGGTTGCGACGCGCCCATCTGAAGATGTGCGCAAGAATTGCTGTACAAGTTCAGGCGCGGGCGCACCGTTGCCGTCGCCATCTTCTTCGCCTTCGCCGTTTTCAAACAGGTCATCGCCCTCGTTCACCGGCACTATCAGTGTGTGGTTAGTGACATCACCGCCGACTACATCCATAAATTTGCCTAGGCTTGCATCTTGTGGGAGTTCTACTGGCACCCCTTCCAGATGAATACGCTTGTCGTTGTGCTCATGCAAGGTAGGTGTGCCAATTTTGTTGCTTAAAACACCTTGCGGGTCGCGTAGTTCTAGTTCGTTGCCGCAGGCCCAAAACTCGACATCGGCGTGCCAGTGAACTGGACCGCCAGTGGCAGATTTAACATTCAAATAAATTGTCCCACCGCTGATCGTCAGCGTAGTGCCAAGTACGACAACTAAAATAAGACCAAAAATCGGAGCTTTTGTTTTGGGATGGCGCTGTGACCACAGAAGGGCCGCGATTACTAATAAAACCAGCAAAACAGAGCCTATCAGCACTGTTTTGGTCGAAATATCGCTTATTGTGCTCTCGAGATCAGCATTTGCGAAGGAAGAAAGGAACATGCCCACTTTTTTATCCATTTGTTTGTATTTTTGTAAGCTTAAGCCTTACCATAGTGTATAGCACGTTCTAACAGATTATGTCAAAAACGAATACGTATTATACGCAAAGTCCTAATGCGGTCGCTGCCCAATTTGGCGTTGAGCCAGCGCACGGCCTGAGTCAGCACGAAGTAAAAGCCCGGCAGGAAAAGTTTGGTCTCAACCAGTTGCCAAGTGGCCCGAAGCTCTCGGCGCTCAAGCTCTTTTTGTCGCAGTTTAAAGACATTCTTATTATTGTGCTGATCATTGCTGCCACCGTGTCGCTGGGCGTCAGTTTTATAGAAAAAGAAGGTTCGTTTACTGAGTCGCTTCTTATTTACGCTATTGTTGTTGCGATTGCGGTTGTCGGATTCTTAAACGAATACAAAGCAGAAAAAACAGTTGAAGCGCTCAAAAAATTGGTGAGCCAAACATGCCGAGTTCGGCGCAATGGCGAGGAAATAGAAATCCCGGCGGATCAGCTTGTGCCGGGCGACATTGTGCTACTCGACGAAGGTAAAAAAGTACCGGCCGATATTCGCCTGCTCTCAGCAAATTATCTGCAGGTTAACGAAGCCAGCCTAACAGGTGAATCTCTACCAGTTAACAAACAAATCGATCCGATAAGCGGCGAGCTGGCTTTAGGCGATCAAAAGAACATGCTATTTTCGGGCACACTGATTACAACTGGTACGACTGAAGGCGTGGTGGTTGCAACAGGTGCGGCGACCGAAATTGGCAAAATAGCCGCATTGGTGAGCTCTGTTGAGAGCGAAGAAACGCCAATGCAGCGAAAATTAGATGACCTCGGCAAAAAGCTCGGCGTCGTTATTCTTCTTATCTGTATTGCAATGTTTGGAATTATTCTGCTGCTTGACCGTGAGCTGGCCGACGTTGACTTTTTGCAGCGACTGCTGCTGGCGTTCACTGCTGCCGTCGCCCTAGCTGTGGCGGCAATTCCTGAAGGGCTAGCTTTTGTGGTGCGTATTAGTCTGGCGCTTGGTGCCCGCCGTATGGCCGCTAAAAACGCTCTCGTGCGCAAGCTTTCGGCCGTAGAATCGCTTGGCTCGACCGATGTTGTGTGCTCCGATAAAACCGGCACGCTTACCAAGGGAGAAATGACCGTTCGCAAACTCTACTGCGACGGCACGCTTTACGAGCTAACCGGCTCCGGTTACGAAACAAAAGGTGAATTGCAAAAAGATGGCAGTCGCATTGCGCCCACACGCACGGTTCTGCGCTTAGCTGAAATTGGCTTGCTGTGTAACAACGCGCGTTTGCACGACGAACAGATTCTGGGCGACCCTACCGAGGGCTCATTACTGGTTACTGCCGTAAAGGTTGGCATTAAAAATGGCACTGTGAGTCCACGCATTGCCGAAATTCCGTTCAATTCCAACCGTAAAATGATGAGCACCTTGCACCAGGCCAAAAGTGGTTTTTTGGTTGCAACCAAAGGCGCACCAGATGTCATGCTAGATAAATGTACGCACGTTCTGGTCGACGGCAAGGTCGTTGCATTCAGTGCGGATCACAAAAAAGCTATTCAAGCAGTCATTTCACAAATGGCATCAGAAGCGCTGCGCGTACTCGGATTTGCCTACAAAGAGACTGCCAGCAGGCCCAGCGAAGCCGGCATGGAAAAAGGTTTAGTTTTTGTCGGCCTGCAAGCCATGATGGATCCGCCACGGGTTGAAGTTAAAGAAGTAATAACTCGTGTGCAAAGTGAAGCCGGCATGCGAGTCGTCATGATTACAGGCGATAATATAGAAACCGCAAAAGCTGTTGCACGCGAACTCGGTATAGAAGGCGAAGCACTTAGTGGCATGGAACTCGAAAACTTAAGCGACGACGAATTTAAGAGAAAGGTAGAGACTGTCAGCGTCTATGCCCGCGTAGACCCCGAGCACAAAATTAGGATCGTTCGCACACTGCAACACAACGGCCACCAAGTAGCCATGACTGGCGATGGCGTTAATGACGCGCCGGCCATCAAAGCGGCTGATATCGGCGTAGCCATGGGTATAACAGGCACCGATGCCGCCAAAGAAGCGAGCGATATGATTTTGCTCGACGACCAATTCCTCACCATCATTAAAGCAGTCGAAGAGGGGCGGGGGATCTTCGATAACGTGCGAAAGTTCGTCAACTTCCTGCTTTCGTGTAATATTGCCGAAGTTATTACCGTGCTGCTTGGTATCCTATTCCACGGCAACTTGGTTTTAACCGCCGCGCAATTACTCTTTATAAATATCGTGACCGATGGCCTACCTGCGGTTGCGTTGGGTTCAGACCCAGTATCTAAAGATGTCATGAAATTCAAACCATCACACTATCAACAGGCGATCATAACACCGCGCGTGTGGGCCGAAATCGTGGTGTTCGGCGTGCTGATGAGCGCCGCGTTACTTGCGCAGTACACATTTAACCTGGGAGCGCATGGAGCCGCGGTGGCTTCCTCGGCCATCTTCCTGGGTATGGTAGTTTACGAATTTGTACGCCTGGCAGATATCCGTAGCGATTACCGCATGAGCTGGTTCTCGAATCCGCTACTTGTTGTAAGCATGGCTGTTTCGCTCCTGCTTCAAGTTGCACTCATCTACTTCCCACCACTTGCGAACATATTTAAAGTAATGCCCGTTAGCGCGCTGGATTGGCTTATGATCGCCGGCGGCTCAGTGGCGCTGTTCGCCATTATGAAGCTGCTCAACCCCTTGTTTGACTTCATTGGACCAGAAAATCCATTACCAAAAAGCAAAAGCATATTGACAAAAAAGCAAGTTTATGTAAAATAAGAACTATCGTAAGTTAAAAACAAAAAGAAAGGACGTCTCAAAATGGCACACGACAAAAAAGCTCCAAAGACTCCCCAGATCGACAAAGAGATCGAGGAAAAAATGAAGCAAAAAGCCGAAGAAGGCTGCCCATTCTGTTAAACCAAGAACAAGCACCTTAACAAACTAAACGCGTAAAAAAGAACCACCACAATGCGCAAAAACAAAAAACAATTCATCCGCGAACGAACCAGGGAAGAGATGCTCGCTTTTGTAGAAGGCAAACTCAACCGGCCAGCTCTACAAGAAATCTCACTATTTGACTAATCACCTCTGGAAATCACCCTCTAACTCTGGTACAATAATGGCTGCTCGAAAAGAGCAGCTTTTATATTTTGCGGCAGGGTAGCTCAGATGGTTAGAGCGCAGGACTCATAAGCCTGAGGTCGCGAGTTCGATCCTCGCCCCTGCTACCAAGTAAAATA
>JBOHNX010000002.1:0-77604 GCA_050730875.1 Saccharimonadales bacterium (SeqCode) | reverse complement strand
ACAATAATGGCTGCTCGAAAAGAGCAGCTTTTATATTTTGCGGCAGGGTAGCTCAGATGGTTAGAGCGCAGGACTCATAAGCCTGAGGTCGCGAGTTCGATCCTCGCCCCTGCTACCAAGTAAAATAACCAGCCTTCAGGTTGGTTATTTTACTTGTTGAGGCTATGGGGATCGAACTCGCGACCGATAGGCATAAACTGCCAGTGGCAGTTATGTTTTCCACGCTTGGCCGAAGTAAAAATGCGTGCATTTTTACGGAGCAAAACAATGCGCGAGTTCGATCCTCAAAGTGAACCATGAGCGAGCAGAACAATAACGATCCTCGCCCTCAGCACACAGCTTGTTTTATTTAAGGCACAAAAGTGCCCCTTATTGACGTCCAAAGCGTTAATGGCTATATTTGATAATAGAAGTAAGGAAAAACAGAAACAATGCCGAGATTACCTGTTCCGGGGTCTGACGAGAACACGTGGGGAGATATTCTCAACGAGTATTTGTCGGTTGAACACAACAGCGACGGCACGCTAAAACCTACCGGAAGTCTGGCCGATAAGTACACCAAGCCAGCTGGTGGCATTCCTAAATCTGACCTTTCCAGTGGTGTGCAGACAAGCCTGGACGCGGCGGATACTGCCAACACCTATACTGATTCTGAAGTTGCCTCGCACGCCAGTGCGGCTGATCCGCATGCAAGCGCCGCCTACGCCATTATGGTCGGCGGCGGGCGACGTATTTTTGTACAAGCAACTGACCCAGGCGGGTCGGCTCAAAATGGTGACCTTTGGATTGATACGTCATGACGGTAGTTGTCAAGCAGCGGGTGAATGGTGCTTGGCGTACATTGTCAGGGGCTACGCCAACACAAACGCCGCCCTTGCCACCAACGGGCGTTAGCGCGACAGCTGGGAGCAGCCAGGCAAGTGTGAGTTGGACTGCGCCGGCGAGCGATGGCGGGAGCCCACTTACAGGCTATACGGTCATATGTAGTCCAATTGACGGCAGTGCGGATGTTACAAAAGACGTTGGTGTAGTTACCTCGACTGTTGTGATTGGCCTTACCAATGGCAAAACATACAACATTACAGTTATCGCTAAAAATGCAATTGGCAATTCGAGTGAGTCGGCTGCTTACACGCTTGCCCTACCGGCCTCTGGCAGTGCCTACACGTTTGCCTGGGGCCTAACAATTCCGGCCGGCTTTCCGACACCTAGCAACACCGGGTTGGCGGGTGCGGGCGTGAGCATTTCGCAGCTCACGCCGTCGGCCGACGTACAAACCGAATACGATGGCCAGGTTATTGAATATCTCGATATAACCACCACTGGTAGCGGTATCACGGTTCGTCACAACAACGTCACAATACGTTATTGTCGTGTCACTTCAGTACAAACGAGCGCTACGCTTACCGGAGGCTCACCGCTTATCAAAGGGGCATATGTCAATATTGGCGGCGTCAGTACCGGTATTGGCACAGGCTGTTCGGTAATGTGGTGCGACCTTATTGGTGCTGCGCATCCCAATTTGAACGACCAAGCTGGTGTATCCCCATCGGCGGCCGATTGGTATATCTACCGTAACAATGTGTCGAATTGCGCGGATGCTCTTTTGCCCAAGGGAGGTGCGCAGGTAATAGAGAACTGCGCACATAGCATGTGGGAAGCCACTAGCGGCCATGCCGACTGTTTGCAGATTGTTAATGGTGACGGTATTTTGGTGCAGCACAATAGCCTTATTGGCTTCAACCAAAACGCCCAACTTATCACTATGTCTGATGGTGCAATACGTGCAGAGGGAACATCGAATGCTTGTGTGCAGCTTGGTTCGCAATCTGGCGCGCTCACTAACCTGACAGTCGCCGACAACTTTATGGCTGGCGGCCACTATAGCCTCAACGCAAATACCAGCAAAGAGAGTATCCACGGCGCTATGACTGGCGCGTATACCGGCAATACGTTTACTGGTTTCTTCCAGTACGGCCCGAATGCTAACCAGCCGGCAAGTGTAACATTCGATAACACCAACGTCTGGGAAGCAACGCGCACAACAGCTTCGTATGCGGGCAATCCATCACTGCCTACGAAACGCTGGTTGTGCGTGGGCGGAAATCCGGTGAGCGGTACAACAACTTCAACGGGGCCATCCACGTAATATGGCAGTTACTCCAAATATCAACTATGTGTTGATGAACGACAACGTGACCACAAACACGTCCTCGGTAACGCTGACGCCCGACGCATCATGGCAAGCTGGTGACATTATGATTGCGGCCTTTGCATGGAACAATAGCTCCACGCTTTCGCCACCAACAGGTTGGACGGCAATAGGGAGTAGCCAGTACACGGTTTCGACCGTGTTTAGCGCAGCGTTCTATTACCGTTTCTTACAAGCTGGCGACACGAACTGGGCGTGGAGCATCGGTACGACGACAAGGTACGTCGGTATAGCCCAGGCGTTTGATGGTGTTGATACTACTTCGCCAATCCACGCTTCGGCTAACCTTAATACGACCTCATCAACATCGGCCGATGCCCCTGCACTGACAACCAGCATCGATGATTTTTATCTGCTCAATCTATGGCCGGCGCGTTGGTCGAGTGCTACGGGTAGGCAGAGCATTGTCGTACCCGGTACACACACTGCTGGGCCAGAATCGGGTACTGCACTCTCTAGCACGACTAGCCAGGCAACAATTCGAAGCGGCGCCCTGACCACGCAGCCTACTGCCGCAGGTATGTACGGCCCCTACACAGCGACAACCATAAATGCCTTGAGCAACTGCATTGCTTTTTCGATTGCGCTGAAAGCTTCCATCGCCGTAGCGACAGCAAAAGTTCGGATTGGTGGTGTTTGGGTGGAGAAGCCAATCAAAGCCCGTGTCGGCGGTGCCTGGGTATAGGGAAGAGAAGTGCCCTACTTCAATCGGTAGATAATGCCGTTTTCTAGGCGCGGCTGCTCGTACATGCGCATGGGTTCTTGGTTGTCTGCGATTGTGCGCAGCATGCGCCCAACATTGATGTGACAGACTATCAAAATATTGTGCGACGTTACTTGTAGAATTTCTTGCAACGCTTCGGTTATTCGCTGGTGGAATTGTTCGATTGGCTCTACGCCCGTGCGTTGCTCCGCATCCGGATAATTCCCCGTTATACGTACATCCTGCGTATAACTTTGGCCTTCAAGTTCACCTAAATTACGTTCGACAAGCATTGGTACTACCAGAATTCCAGCTGGGTCGTAGCCAATTTGGTTTGCAATAATCCGTGCAGTTTCCTTGGCGCGGGTAAGGGGCGAGCAGACGATTAAATCAATCCCCAAATCGTGCGCCCCTTGGCCTGCTTCCCTTGCCTGTTGCCGCCCCAAATCAGTTAACGGCGACTCGTTAGCACCTGAGACGATTTTATGAGCATTAGCTTCGCTCTGCCCATGGCGCACCATGTAGATATGTTGCATCTTGTTCTTATTGTAAGCTAATTTGGTTTATACTGGCCGTAAAATGCTTATGCAAAAAATTGTGTACTGGGTACGCTTCGGTACCGTGCGGCGTACTAGCTTGATTGCGCTTGGCTGTGCGAGCTTTCTGGGAGGACTGGGTTTGGTACAGCTCGGCGTAGCAATTGTCGGTTGGGGCTGGATTGTTTTGGCGTTGTTGCTACTTATTCTTTGCCTTAAAAAACGGCCACTCGCTTTGATAGCGGTTGTTGTAGTCGGGTTTATTCTTGGTTTATGGCGAGGGAGCGATGTTGCAAGCACCATGCTGGACTACTCGCAGTTTATTGACCGCAAGGTAAGTGTGCAGGGCAAGGTGAGTGTTGATCCATCGTACGATGATAAAGGCCGGCTCGACATGCGGCTAAACGACGTGACAATAAACGGCACTTCCCTACCTGGCACTGTGCGTGTGCGAACATTCGCACCTGTGCAACCGCACCGTGGTGACACAATTCGTGCGGAGGGGAAATTATACGAGGGTTTCGGCAATTACCAGGCTGCTATTTATTACGGTGATGTCACACCCCTGACGCAAAATGGGGATTGGGTGGATGGCTTACGGCGACAGTTTGCGGCCGTCGTATATACTAACATGCCGGATCCGCAGGCGAGTTTGGGCCTTGGTTTTTTAGTCGGGCTGAAATCCGTGTTGCCGGACACACTCGATGCGCAATTGAAAGTGTTGGGTTTGACACACATTGTGGTGGCATCGGGGTATAACCTGACGGTGCTAGTACGCCTTTCACGGCGTTTGCTCGAAAAACAATCCCGTTATCAAACAATTGCCGTTTCGGCGTTTTTAATCACGGGCTTTGTCGCTGTAACTGGCTTTAGTCCCAGCATGAGCCGTGCGGCGTTGGTGACAGGGCTGGCACTTGCAGCGTGGTATTATGGCCGGCGTATTCATCCTGTTGTACTACTCCTCTTCGCTGCTGCCATCACGGCCGCAGTTAACCCGATCTTTTTATGGAGTGACATTGGCTGGTGGCTATCGTTTTTGGCGTTTGCCGGTGTTATGCTACTTGCGCCACTCCTCCAACGCCGATTATTTGGTGAGCAAAAACCAAAACTCATCGGGCAAGTAGTGCTCGAAACACTTTCTGCCCAGCTGCTTACACTGCCGCTTATTTTGTTTGTATTTGGCGATTTTTCGGTACTGGCACTACTAGCCAACGTCTTGATTGTGCCGCTCATTCCGCTCGCGATGCTCCTAACTTTCATTGGTGGCCTAGCCGGCCTGATTGTGCCTGCAGTTGCACCATATATCGCACTGCCCGCTACTGGGCTATTGAGTTTCATGACGGAAATTATTCGCTTGCTCTCACAAATTGAATGGGCGTCGGTGCCATTTGGCATTACTTTGCCCGTCATGCTCGGATGTTACGGTGCAATTGCTGGAGCGGGCATGTTGCTATGGCGTAAGCTCAAGTTCGACTATCGTACTACCTCTGTTATCGAATAAATGATAGAATGTAAGATAACGATACTTGTCAAATTCTAGGAGGATTCCATATGGCTGGACATTCCAAATGGGCGCAGATTAAGCGCCAAAAAGGGGTTAACGACGCCAAGCGCGGTGCAATTTTTACGCGCCTCGGTAATGCTATTGCTGTTGCGGCAAAAACTAGCGCTGACCCAGACATGAACTTTGCTTTGCGCTTGGCTATCGATAAAGCCAAAGCTGCCAACATGCCAGCAAACAACATTCAGCGCGCAATCGACCGAGGTTCCGGCAAGCTTGGCGGCGCAGCTATCGAGGAAGTCACCTACGAGGGTTACGGCCCTGGTGGCATTGGCGTGATTGTCGAGTGCGCGACCGATAATAAAAACCGCACCTACCCAGAAGTACGCCTCGCCTTCACCAAAAACGGTGGGAACATGGCGGAGCCTGGTTCAGTCGCCTTTCAGTTCAGCCGTAAGGGTGTGATTCGGGCAGGCTTTGAAGGCGACGCCGACGAAGCAATGCTTGTCGCGATCGACGCTGGTGCCGAAGATGCCGAAGTTGAAGACGGGGAATTGCTTATCTACACAGACCCTAAACAACTCGCAGCCGTACGCGAAGCCATCCAAGCAGGTGGTTTGCAGGTAAAAGAAGCCGATCTCAGCTTTGTGCCAAACAACACGGTTGAGATCACCGATTCCGAAACCGCCCGCAAAGCCATGAACCTCATGGACGCGCTGGAAGATCTCGACGACGTGACCAACGTCCACAGCAACTTTGATATTAAAGAGTAGTATGTCCCCATTTTACATCCCCTTCCGCTCCATAAACCGGCCCTTTTTGGCTGCAAACCGCGAATCACTCGTCAACGTAGCTAAGGCTATGCTTCCTCGCGATTCACGCTTTTCGCTCAAAAAGTGCTCAGTTTCTGCACGAAAGGGGATGTAAAATGGGGACAATGCGAATTTTAGGCATCGACCCAGGCACCGGCATCCTCGGTTTTGGCGTGATCGAAACTGTGGGGCGCACAGTAAAAATGGTAGATGCTGGTGTTATTCGTACCAAAGTGCACCAGCCAGAACCAGAACGGCTGCTGGCCATTTACGAAGGCTTGCGCGAAATCGTGGCTGACACCAAACCAGCCGTTTGCTCGGTAGAAAAACTCTTTTTTGCCCGCAACGTCACCACCGCCATGACCGTCAGTCAAGCGCGCGGCGTGGTGCTTTTAGTGGCGCAGCAGCACGGACTATCAGTGTTCGAATACACCCCAATGCAAATCAAACTCGCCCTCACCGGCTATGGCAAAGCCGACAAAAAACAGGTGCAAGAAATGGTGCGGATCCTGCTAAAACTCAAAGACATCCCAAAACCAGACGACTGCGCCGACGCCCTCGCCGCCGCCCTCACCCACAACACGCAGCATCATTTACAGTAATTTTTACATATTGACGTTTCGTCAAACTAAAAGCATAAGCTGGTATACTCTATAACATATGATTGCTCATGTTGCTGGTGAAGTGGTAGAAAAAACAGATAGTGCGTTAATTATTGACGTTGGCGGTTTAGGGTATGAAGTACAGGTTGCTGCTGGTGACTTTGAAGCTGCAACTTTAGGTGAACGCACTAGACTCTACACACACGACCACCTGCGGGAAAACGCGCACGAGCTGTTTGGATTTTCGAGTTTAACTGCCAAGCGACTGTTTGAAATGTTAATTGCTGTCTCGGGCGTCGGCCCAAAAATGGCTCTATCAATCTTAAGCTTGGGCGATGTCGAAAGCATCCGCAGTGCCATTGCCATGGGTGACAGTGCTTTTGTGCAGCGGGCGAGTGGTGTAGGCAAGCGCATTGCCGAACGCATTGCGGTAGATTTGCGTGATAAAGTCGGTTTGCCCGGCAGCACCGCGACTACAACGCAAATAGGCGAACATGTAGGTGGGCGCGATGACGCACTCGACGCCCTGTTGGCACTTGGCTACAACCTACCCCAAGCCAACGAAGCACTCAAAAAAGTTGATCAATCGCTCAATGTGCAAGCACGTGTGAAAGAGGCGCTGAAAGTTATATGATCGATCGTATAGTAAACACCACTGTAGATGAGATGTCGCCTGCCGAAGAGCAGCAGCTTGAAAATACACTGCGGCCGCGGGACTTTGCCAATTACATTGGCCAGGAACGGCTCAAGGTGAATTTGAAACTGGCGATTGATGCCGCCAAAAAGCGTGGCGAGCCAATCGACCACGTGCTTTTGTACGGCCCGCCGGGACTCGGCAAAACTACTATGGCAACGGTTATTGCTAACGAAATGGGTGCACAGATTCGAGTTACTTCTGGGCCGGCCGTTGAACGCGCTGGCGACTTGGCGAGCTTACTCACCAACCTGCAAGACGGCGACATTTTATTCATTGACGAAATTCATCGCCTCAACCGCACTGTCGAAGAAGTGCTCTATAGCGCGATGGAAGACTTTAAGCTCGATATTATGCTTGGCAAAGGCCCGTCTGCCCGTAGCCTGCGGCTCGATTTACCAAAATTTACAGTAATCGGTGCCACAACTCGCACCGGCAACTTAGCTGCTCCGTTGCGCGATCGCTTTGGCATGCTGCACCGGCTCGACTTTTACAAGCCGGATGAAATTGCCAAAATCATTCACCGCTCTGCCAAAATTTTAAATGTACACATTGAACCAACCGCTGCAAATGAACTAGCTAAGCGTGCCCGCCTGACGCCACGCATCGCCAACCGTCTGCTTAAACGAGTGCGCGATTATGCCGATGTAAACGGCGATGGCATTATCGACACAGTTATCAGTAGGCAAGCGCTGCAGTTACTCGAAGTTGATGAGCTCGGCCTCGACCCGGCTGACCGCCGCTTGCTTGAAGCGGTTATCGAAAACTTTAGTGGTGGCCCAGTTGGTGTTGATACGCTCGCTGCGCTGACCGGTGATGAACGCAGTACAATCGAAGAATTTTACGAACCGTATTTAATGCAGGTAGGTTTGCTAGAGCGCACACCACGTGGCCGTAAAGTAACAACCAAAGCGTACCGGCACCTAGGCAAAACGCACCCCGCTCAAGGTTCTGGGCAAACTGAACTGCTATAATGAGGCTGTAATAGGGAATTAATGTGAATCCAACAGACCTGCAAAATACCACGCCTACGCCAGAAGCGCCGCAGTCGCCACCACCGGCACCGATATCACCTGCACCAAGCGCACCTGCGCCACTTACTTCTGAAGTGCAAGAAAAACACCGCCAATCTGTCGAAAAATATCCTGAAATTTCGCTCTCATCTAGCGAATACGTGATTGAAGAAGTTAGGCGCCACCCAATTGGATTACTTTCGATTTGGGCATTTGTGGGCTTGTTGATACTAATTGTATTTTTGGCCCTGCCATTTTATAGCGTTAATCGCGCAGTCATCGCAAATGCACTTATGACGTCAGTAGACGTTCTACCTTCGCCGGCAATTCTGGCTATACCAGCACTGTTTTTGATTGGATTATTTGCGTTGGGCGGTTTTATTGCTACGGTCGTCTATAACGGCAACCGTTTTTATCTGACCAACGAAAGCGTCATCCAGCACGTACGCAACAGTTTGTTTCATACCAAATCCCAGGTTATCGGACTGGTTAACGTAGAAGATGCCAGCAGTACCCGCGAAGGAATTTTAGAACACTTTCTAGATTACGGCACGCTGCGGCTTTCGACCCAGGGTGAGGAAACGACCTACCACTTTTACTATGTTGCCGACCCGAAGCGTGTGGTCAACGTAGTAAACGACGCACGCGAAAAAGCGGTGCTTCGCCTACAAGGCATCCCTTCGACTGAGCACTAGAGTCCGTCCCAAGCTCTATTATCTGTTGCGGCTAGTTTTTACGTAGTCAGCTTCGCGCTCTAAATCTGCTGTAAGCGTGTAGCTTTTGCACTTACCATCGGCACAGTCTTTTGGCTCGTAACGGTAGTTGCTACCCTCTTCGCCAAAAGCTTTACCGCTAGGATCCTTGAAGACATCCGGGTCGACGCCCTTCAGCTTGTCGGCGCCGAGACTTTCTGGGTAGGCTTTCTGAGCAGGATAGCACACGTCTTCCAGGTTGTAGTAGATGGCGTTTATAGAGGCCTTGCGATCGCTATCGCGCCGGGCAATCTCGAGGTCACGCTTTTGCACATAAAAAACTGTGCCGGCAGCAATAAGGAAAACGACCGCAAAAATAAGTTCTAACACGGTAAATCCGCGTTGCGAGGTAAGAGTTTTGTGCTGTTTCATGCTCATATTGTACACCATTGGTCTTGTGCGACACGGAGGACAGTGTAAGATATAATAGATTAGAGAAAGTGAGGGAAAATGGCAGATAAGACTAAGAAGGCTGCAGGTGGGCAGACACAGACCGCCGATGAAGGCAAACTGAAGGCTCTTGGCCTAGCGATGGAACAAATCGAGAAGCAGTTTGGCAGTGGCGCCGTAATGCGCCTAGGCGAACGACCATCTATAAAAGTCGATTTTATTCCGTCGGGTGCGCTAAGCCTCGATTTGGCTTTAGGTGGTGGTTATCCGCGCGGCCGCATTATTGAAATTTATGGTCCAGAAAGTTCAGGTAAAACCACGCTGACACTACACGCGATTGCCGAATGTCAGCGAAAGGGCGGCACGGCGGCGTTTATCGACGCGGAGCATGCGCTCGACCCTACCTATGCAAAAAAAGTTGGTGTTAATACCGACCGACTGTTAATCAGCCAGCCGGACAACGGCGAACAAGCACTAGAGATCTGCGAGACGCTAGTGCGCTCTAATGCTGTGGACTTAATTGTTGTCGACTCGGTTGCGGCACTTGTGCCACAGGCCGAAATCGAAGGCGAGATGGGCGATTCGCACATGGGCTTGCAAGCTCGCTTAATGAGTCAGGCGCTCCGTAAACTAACCGGTATTATCAACAAGAGCAAAGCAACCGTCGTCTTCATTAACCAAATTCGCATGAAGATTGGCGTGATGTTTGGCAACCCAGAAACTACTACTGGTGGTAATGCACTGAAGTTTTACTCGAGTGTGCGCTTAGACATTCGCCGCACCGGCCAAATTAAAGTTGGCGAGGAGGTAATTGGTAACCGCACCAAAGTGAAGGTGGTCAAAAACAAGATCGCTCCCCCGTTCCGCCAAGCTGAGTTCGACATTATGTATAACGAAGGCATTAGCAAAACTGGTGATGTACTTGACCTAGCTGTGCAACACGCCGTTATCGACAAAGCTGGCGCTTGGTTTGCTTATAAAGACAGCAAAATCGGCCAAGGCCGCGAAGCCGCTAAACAATACCTCAAAGAGAATTCAAAAGCCCTCGATGAAGTAGAAAAAGCCGTCCGCGAAAAGGCTACTACCGAAGAAGCTTAGGAAGCATGAAAATAACTGCGATTAAAGCGCAGGTTAAAAATCCCGACCGTGTGTCGGTGTATGTTGATGACAAGTATGCGTTTTCGCTGAATCAACAGCAGCTGCTCGAGCAAAAGATTCGCTTGGGGTTAGAAGTTGACGAAGCGCAGCTGGCTGTGTTTAAAAAGGCGAGCGATTTCGGCAAAATGTACGAGCGTGTGCTGAATTTTATTACCATTCGTCCACGTTCGCGCAAAGAGGTAGAAGACTATTGCTGGCGCAAAAAATTTGATAAAGACGATTGCCAGGTAATTCTCAACAAGTTTATTGAACGCGGCTATGTAAATGACCGCACTTTTGCCAAGGCTTGGGTAGAAAGCCGCCGCCTCACTAAGGCAGTTAGCGAGCGCCGGTTGCGTCTTGAATTACGACAAAAAGGGGTGAGCGACGACATCGTGAACGAAGTACTGGACGAGAGCGAATACAACGAATTGACTGCACTCAAAGAAATAATCGCCAAAAAACGCCGCCGCTACCCAGACGAACAAAAGTTCATGCAATACTTAGCCCGGCAAGGTTTTAGTTACGATGACATTAGACGGACGCTGAGCGAATAGGATTAAGTTTCGTCCAAGCGTGATGCCTCGGCCTGAGGGCGCCGGAACGGGTTCTCTACTACTGGTTTAAGATCTGCCTTGGCTGGCTCTTCGTCTTTGATCACGGCCGACTTGACGACAATGTGAGTATCGGTGACCTCGCGGACCTGAGTACGGTCAATAATAAGTTCTGCCGTTTGCCATGCGTGCAGCATGCCGGGTTTAACGTGCAGTTTAATGATATAAAACGAGTCGGTATCGACAGCGTAATTTACGACTTTGCCGACTTTGCGGCCAGTATCTTCGATAACTTGTTTGCCATCTAACTCAAATTTAAATGCCAGAACTTCTTGTAGCCGCACCAAATCGTCGGGCGACATAAGATCGTCAGAACTATCGACAATAAACCCGATATTGCTGACTTCGCGGATATCGCTGGTGTGCAGTATCGCAGGGTTGATATCCAACATAGGGCCCTCACAGTAAAACGCCGGCACAATAAGCTGACGGGGATCAATAATAGGACCCTCGGTCCGAGCAACCTCGCTACCCGTTTGCAGGCTCATAATCGGCACATCAACAAGACGGTCTTTCAGTGCAAGCATAGCCCCATTATAGCCGAGTTGTTTGTGGAAAAGATTGTGCTTTACAAACAAAACCAAAACAAGGCATACTGCTTATGGTATGAAAACAAGCTTTAAAGTAGCTATTGCTATTTTTGCGCTGATTTTTGGTAGCGCACAGCCGGTGGCCGCTGAATCACCAGCACTGTACAATCTTTTGATTGTCGAGCTGCAAACGGCGGAAGCAGAGGATAAAAAGGGCAATGATTTTATTGAAATCTACAATCCTAATGCTGCCACTGTAGATATAACCGGCTGGAAACTGCAATACCGGTCGGCAGCCAGTACTGGCAGCTGGACTACCAAAAAGACTATTTCGTGCGAACCGATTGATGCCTGCAAAGTCGAGATACCACCATTTAGTCACTTGGTCATTGCGAGCTATGACATACTAGATGTCGAAGGGGAGATTATCGCTCCGCTTGGTTTCAGTGATGCTGGCGGTCAGATACGTTTTGGTACTGGAATAATGAATACCGACCCCGCTGGTGTACACGACTTGCTTGGCTACGGTACCGCGGTGTCGGCCGAAACGCAACCTGCCCCTGCGCCGCCGTTCGGAAAGAGCCTAAAACGCCAGGTTAACGAAGGCGGCTTGTTTATTGACACCGATAATAACCAAGCTGATTTTATAGTTGGTTGTGAGCTCCCGACACCAGGCCTGACTGGTGTGGCGGACGACACAAGCGAATGCGAGCCAGACGAACCTCCGGCCGATCCTGACCCCGAACCTGAACCTGAACCACCCGTTGACCCGGGCAGAGGTGGGGTAGATCCGCCCCAGTACTTACCGGTGCACATAACCGAGCTGCTGCCAGATCCGGCAAGTCCGCAAACCGATGCCGAGCACGAATTTATAGAACTGTATAACCCCAATGACCTGCCAGTGAACATTAAGGATTATGTGGTGCAAACAAGGAGTGATTTTCGCTATAAATTTACGATAGGCGACCTTACAATCGAACCGCACAGCTATATCGCAATTACGTCCGCGCAATCAAAGTTAAGCCTCAGCAATAGCGGCAGCCCAGTGCGCATTCTTAGTCCGACAGGAGAGATTGTAGACGAAGCTCCAAATTATGACAAAGCTAAAGAAGGCCAGAGCTGGATGAAGGACGATTCGGGCTGGCATTGGACTACAACGCCCACACCTGGCCTACTAAACACTCTTACATTGCCGGTGCAAGCGGCGACGACAAGTGCCAAATCTAAAGCTCCAAAGAAAACTGCTGCCAAAAAGAAAACAGCCAAAAAAGCTACGTCAAAGAAGGTCGCAGGTAAAAAGAAATCACAAAAATCAAAAGACACCGCGCAAACTGTTGCGGCTACGCCAGCGACCATTCCTCCAGGGCCAAATTATTGGTTGCTTGGCACAGTGGGGACAATGGCAGCAGGTTACGCGGCATATGAATACCGCCAGAATATTGCTCGCGGTATCCGCAAAGCATGGTCGGCAACGACCGGCGGCGAAAAATAAACTAATTACTCTGCAAACGGATTGATGCGGCCAGCGGGCAGAGGCTCAGAGCCGGTAGCTTGCTCGCTACTTTTTTGCAGGCTTTTTACCTTTTCGATTGTGTCTTGATCAAACCTGACCTTTAGTCCAGAGCTCAGTTTTTCTTGCCTGTAATTTTCATCTGTCGGCATGCTGAGTATTTGATTGACCTGATAAACCGCCAAAGTAAGGCCAAGCAGTAGTAAAAGCAAAAACACAAAATAATGGTGCAGAGCCAATGGCTTCAGCTTTATGAGATACGCTACTACGACTGGAGGAAGTTTAATGGGTGGTTTCATAATTATTTCTTCAAGTACACCTCAAGCCCGACCGTGGGGTTTGTGATGTTGTTAGGGTTTTTGGTATCTGGCGAAAGCGCTAGGCTGGTGACTTGGATTTTGGTCAGGTTTTTCTCGATGTCCTGTAAGAACCGCAAGAAGGTTATGTATGCCAGAGGTCCTTTTAACGTTACGGCAAAAGGGGTTTTGGCGGCGTCTGTTTTTTGACCTGCGGCGCTAAAATCGAACGAACTAATAGTAATACCGTGACGGCGTGCATAGGTAGATATGTCGCCAACCACTTGGTCTTGGTAACCGTATTGGTCTGCTGTTGCGGCGATTTGTTTAGTGCGCTCAACGATATCTTTCTGCTGAGCCAAGCGTTCTTTAAGTTGTTTGAGGTATTCGACTTCTTGTTGGCTGAGCTCGGCATCTATACGGGCGTGGTCGGTCTCGCGCATTTTGGCGGTCAGAGTATCTTGTAGCCACCAGCCACCAGCGCCAAGCCCCAGTAGCATTAGCACAAGAACGCCCAAAAGGATGTAGCGCAGAATCACAGCGTTCATTACTGGCTACCTCCTGGTTTCTTGCTAAACTGCACTTTCAGGCTGAGTGTAAAAGGATATTCTTGGGTGACTGGGTCAACCTTAGTGCCGGGTGTTTGCTCGGCCGTATTGGTAGTGATGTTTACGATGCTGACATTTTCGAATATAGGCGATTCTTCCAAGCTATTTTTTAGATTTATCGCGTTATCGTACGATTTTGCGCGGCCGCTGATATCGATTGGTGCATCTGGCTTAGCGCTTCCGCCAAGGGTGAGGTTATTGAGGATAACACCAGATGGCACGACGCCTGCAATATCGAGTACGACCTTACTGAAGCTCACGTTACTAGCCAGGATTGTCTTAGCTGTGGCTAGATCTTTTGCGAAATCCTCGGCTGCCTTGCGGGTCTGAGCGTATTCCTGTGCAGATTGCTGGCTACTTGCTTTTAGTGATTCGGCGAGCGCCTTTTCTTCTGCGGCGACCCAGAAACCTCCGGCAAACACACTGCCGAGTAGCAAACCCGTCAGAACCAACAGTACACAGTAGCGGCGAAGTACTCGGTTTGTACGAGCGGCACGAATTTGATGCTTGGTTTCAAGAGGTAGTAGGTTAATCACGAGCCGTTGGCTCCTGGCAGCATATTATTGTTACACAAAGGAAAAATCATAGGACTACGTCCTCTGGCAGCATTACGACATTCTTGCAAAGGAAAAATCATGACGACCACACCTCCTTTGGGTCTACCAGTGCCAAGCCGGCCGCGTTAACGTAACGTGGCTTAAACTGCTTGGTTGGAGGCTGAAGTTTACCGAAACTCAGCGCGTGCCATGGGTTACCAACACGTGCAGGCATAAGCATGGCTTCAGTCATAAATTCGCCAAGACCTGGGAGGTTCGAGCCACCACCGACGATAATTATCTGCTCGACTTTAGTCTTTGATTCCAGGCGTTCGTTATAGTAGCGGATAATTTTGCGAGTTTCGGTCGCGATTTGGTCCAGCAGGGGCGAAAGCGCCGACTGGAGCTTAGCCTGATGCGGGCCAACGTTTAGGCCACTGTGCACCTTCAGTTGATGGGCTTCTTCAAGGCTAACTTTAAGCTTCTCGGAAATTCGGAAAGTGAAAGTGTGTCCACCAACAGCAGCGCCGCCAGTGACGCGAATAATACCTTGGTCGAGTAAAGCAATATCACTTGTCGCTGCACCGACGTCTACAATGATACTCGGCAAATGGCCTTCTTCGGTCGCGCCCACCAATCGCGCAGCCGCGTTAATGCCCGGTTCAACCAGTACGGGCTCGAAGCCGGCCTTTTCGCACGATGACACAACAGATTCGACAACCTTTTTCGGGACAGCCGAAATTAGAACAGTGAGATTCTTTTTAGTGCGGTCGATAATTTCGTAATCGATGTTAAGTTCGGACGTCGCAATAGGAATATATTGATCTGCCTCGAGTTGCACGGCTTCATCGAGGTTGCCTTCGGCATCCATGGGCAAATTCATCGTACGGCTATAGGTACGGTTTGTTGGTACACTTACTACTACCTGGTTACTTGGCAGGTGACCTACCAGTTTTTCATGGACTAATTTTTTGATCCCTAACGCAATGTAATCATCACTTTTACTTAAGCTGCCTTGTACCTTGTTCGGGTCAAGATCCACCGAGCCATAGCCAATAACGGTCATTCGTTTTGGATGAATGGCCATCATTTTGACGCCTGTCGTGCTTATATCAATGCCGGCAATAGGTTTGTCTTTATGGAACAATTTTGACATGCGATGCCCACTAGTGTAACTTAAGCCAATTATAGCATAAGCGCTAAAATGTACGCTTGTAGGAATCGACGACCCAAGCCGAAATACCACCTACGCCGCTCACACTCGTACCAAAGCTAATCGTACCCGAGTTGCTCAACTGCACTGTCTGTCCCACAACCGCGCCAACGTTGCCAGAGTTGCCTAAGGCTACACGACTCCACCTGGCGTAAAATTCTGTTTGCGGACCAGATGAGCTGTTGTTGAGTTCGATTGTGGTCGTATTGCGGCTATTGTAGAGGTCGGTCCCAGTAAGTTCACACGGGCTGGTGGTGGAAATAGTGCATGAGTTAGTACTCCAGTACGTCACAACCCGGAAACCAACAGGTGTAGCATTCGCGTTCGAGCGTAAAATAGTACCGTTGTTAAGGCGAAGCCCGTTTTGGCCATCGCTCATCAGAACTGGCGCAGTCGTCAAACCGTTATTTACAACTAACTCGGCCGAGTTGCTGAGCGTCAGCCTACCGGTAATCCAGACATCACCTTCAACCGTCACATTACACGTGTTCGAGATTGTAACATCCCCGGTTATCTTTAAGTTGGCTGGCCATATCTTGGTACCACTCGAACAACCAGCAGAGGCGCCTGTTTGCGTGTTCGCCACAGCATTTACTTGCGCCACGCGGTCGTGGGTCGGCAGTGCAGAGGGTGCGACACTGCCTCCTACTAAACCAGGGTTCGACATGCCAGAGCCATTTGTTTGGTTGGTGGCCTGCACCTCGCCATAAATTTTCGCCAGATTGTTAAGTGTGATTGGCTGACCATTTTCGCCAGAGCTGCAAACACGAGGGTAGTTAGAATCGGGCGGCGATGGACAGCTTTGGTGCGCAGCCTTTACGCTCACGGGCGAAGTAGTAAGGCCGATCTGAGCTGAGTTGCTCATATTAATTTCACCGTTCACGTATACGTTACCGCCAACGATCTTAGAGTTATTGGTCATAATCAAACCGCCCACACCTGTAACAACTGAGAAGTTACCGGCAGTAATGGCTCGCATAGCTACTTCAAACTTACGCTCTACACGGGCAGTCGAGCTAGTTTTTGGCGCATAAGTGCGGCCAGTGACGCGAATGTACTTTTTGTATTCGTCAGTCGCATCGTTAACTACAGTAGTTTCGTAGGTGGTTCTCACTTTACTGTCTTCGTACAAAATCACCTCGCTGCCAGAGCCGGTCCAGTTATCATCTTGGTTGAGATCGTAAATGGCGCGGTCTAGTCCGGCATCGGCGGCGAACTGCGCATTTACACGATGTTGATCAACACTGGCAGCCTGCAGGTTCGTCAGCGCTAACTGTGCGGTCGCGACACCTGCCGCAACAATAAAGAACGTAGTAACGAGCAGGGCGACTAAGACGAAACCGCGCTCTTGCCTCATAACGTGTTCCTCAGTGTTATGCGGATGTTGTTATCGAATGTAATGGTGTGCCCGTACGCTTTTTGCTCCATTTGAATAGCCATTTGAATAGAACGGGCAGCTGCTAGCGTGCTCGTTTGGATATTATCTTGGTCGTAAAAGATAAAGGTCATATCTTTAAAATGATTGCTCAATACAACGTCGGGAGGGCATGTAGCGGTGGCGGAGGCTTCTGGGCAGCTGGTTTTAAAGCGGTTACCTGGCGCGCTGGCATTTGCTAAGTAGCGTTTGTAGAGCGTGCCATTGCTCGCAAAATACACTGTTTCGTTTTGGTAAGGCGCGCCGGTGGCAGGGTTCATGACATAGTTATTGTTGTTATCCATGACAGGCGTGGACACAATCAGCACCAGGTTCGCAACACTAGTTGTCCAGCCGCCAGATGGGCCGTTAGCATCAAAAATAGTGTTGGTATCGCGCACGCCAGAGCTCACGCGTAACTCCTCGACCATCAAACGTAGCACGTTTTGCGATTCGACAGCCAGCTTTGCAGAGGTGCTGTTTTTAACCGTGCCGCCGTAAAAGTAGACCATCACCACAACTGTCGGCACAATAAGCAAGCCGATAATCGCCGTAGCAATAAGGAGCTCGACCAACGTCGTTCCAGATTCTTTATTAGTATTGGCCGACACCGAGTTCTCCTATGTACGTTCTGTACGTTAGCGTTCGCGTGTTGCCGTGATCGTTGTAAATAACCGTTACGTCAATTTGTTTGATAGCTGCATTGACTGCAGCAATGGTGTAGTTTGCCGAACGCGGCACGCCGATAGAGGCGGGGAGCTCATTGGTAAAATCGGTCGTACCATCGGTGAGGCCGGCAAAACTAATGCTGCGTAGTCCCTCAATTTTGTTTTCGACAACGCCGTTAATACTGGCAATGTCGCGCGCACGGTCGTTCACACCATCTAACATAGAAATCAAACCGGCCAGCACCGGAATAGTGATTGCAAAGAACGCAATCGTGACTAGTAGCTCGGTAATAGTGAAGCCAAGTTCGGCCTTTGTTTTGGGCATAATCAAAGAGTTACTTGGCCTTATAATAGCATATCGCTTAAGTTAATTATTGTTCAGGCCGTAGCGAGCGTAGGGGTTGGGAATGTCGCCGTTAGGTTGCTCTATGTAGCTTTTTAGTACATAGCCAGTGCAAGTAATTGCCGTGCAGCCTGTGGGGTAGGGGATGTAAATATACTGCGCTCCTGAGCCAGTCGGACTGGCAACTGCCCGCGCCGCTGCTTGGTCGGAAACAGTTGAGCTTATAGTAATGCTGTTGCCGTTCGGATCCTTCAACGCCTCCGGGTCAATCCCGGCAAATGTAGTAGCCGTAAACGTGTTTGGATAACCGCCTTTGTCGTTATGGTACTCCTCGAGCCGGCTGTGAAGGGTGTTCATATCTGCCACTCGCTCGGCATCGCGTGCTCTCGCTTGTGAATTTGTGATACCAGTAAACGCTAGAGCTGCTAAAATGCCGATCACCGCTATTACAACGATAAATTCGACAATTGTATAACCTGCCGATAACGAACGAGTCACTTTGCCCATTAATGCTTATGCTAGCATAGTTCTACATACTAAACGACCCTCGGTAACGAGGGTCGTTCGCGCATTAGTGCAAGTAGATTACTTGTTAAGGCTTGCTTTTGTCTGTGCACCGCCATCTTCCTTAAAGTAAGAAAGGGTGTAGCTTACGCAGTCGTCGGTGCCGTCACAGGCTGTGCCAGCAGAGTCGAGGGCAACATACCCGTATTGATCCGCTACTGTTGCTGCTGTGTTTTGAAGGCTTGGTGGAGTTGCGTCATTTGGCGCACTAATTACTCCAGCGTCAACACCCGGGAATAGAGCAGTTAGCTCAGCGTCGGTGTCGAATTCGTCAGCACGAGGATATGTTCCGTTTCCATCACCGTTGTAATATGCCTCAAGCTGTGTAGCAAGGTTATTTATATCGGTTTGTCGCTCAGTATCACGAGCTCGTTGCTGTACACCACTGAAGGTGTTAAGCACTAACGCGGCCAAGATACCGATGACCACGATCACGATCAGAAGTTCGACGATCGTGAAGCCTTTTTGCATTGATTTTTTGAGCATTATGCCCCCCTTTAGTTACGGCTGTATTAATAATGCCATAGCCGCGAGATCTTTATCGCGTCTTGAGCTTAAGTATAACCATAACCGACATAACGTCAATATGTTGATGTTACCTGTGGAGAAAAATGTGGTGAAAACGACTTGCACTCCATAACCAAAGTCATGTACTGTGAAAACGCTCTTCGGGAAAGGCTTTAGTCATCCGGCTAGGCCTCGTTCTTTAAAAATTAGTTGATGGAAGGAAGTGAGAGCTGTGTTTCGACACAGTTGGTACACCCGGCTAGCCTTGCTAGTCGCGGCCGTGCTTGGAACAACGAGCCTTGTACTTGTGGTCAGCCCGGCGCAGCCGGCACATGCTGGGGTGAAGCATGTTGCTACCCTGACGGACATATACGTTAATAGTATCTACACGCACGGCAACGGCATGGCGACGCTGAATAGATGTAGGGGGGAGGGATCTCAATCTGCAACATGGGTGAAAACGATCGATGGTTTGGGTAATACGATTACTCAAGTTCCACAGCCCAGCTCCTGGAACATCGCTGCTCTTATGTGCAACGATGGGGCGGTGGCTGCAGATGGAACTATCTTCACTAAGAAGCGTAGCGGTGGAGATATGCCTATCGTTGCTGCCTATAAGAACAATGAGTTGTTGTGGCAATACCACCTCGGCACATGTGCTGGTTATCCGTATTCGGTTCGCGAGGTGCAGGTTGGTGCTGACGGTGACGTATACGTGATGGGTACCGTCGGTTGCAATGGCTCTGACAACCCCACAATGTTCGGAATCGACGCTCAGAGCGGGCAACTCAAGTTCAAAAAGGTTATCAGTACTCCGCCCAGTCCCTACAATTACTGGCGTTTTGGTGTGCATGCGACCGGTTTGGTCGTCTTCGACGAACCAACGCTGCGCTACTTCGACTATGACGGCGTGGAAGATACATCTAAGACCTACACGCTGCCGACGCTTCCAAGCGGCCAAATAGTGGCGGGGACGACCTTCGATGTAGATGGCGACGTTTTCTTTGCAATTCGGCAAAACAAGGCTTCTAGTTCGCTGGACCCATGTACGGCACGGCAGGACCACATTCGCGCCATCACCAAGAGGAGCTTTAACGGTACTGTTTCAACCTTCGACATGACGCCGTTGTGTATTACGGTGCCGTGGTATGCGAGCGTCGTTACGCCGGATGGCGGTTATGCGTTCGTTGGTCGCCAAATGACCAGTCCGCAAGTCGACAAGCTTGTGAAACTGGAAGCGGATGGTAGTGTCGTAACGCACACCATTCAAACCACTGGATTAGTGGTAGGTAACTCTAACTATCCGATCGTCTACTATCATGCACAAGTCGACCTGGATGGCAATATTGTTGTGCCGATGTACGGGTACAAATTGAACGGTGATCTTGACCGTATGATTAAGATTCTCGTTTACGATGCGGCAGGCAATCAGACGTTCAGTTTTTCGACGGACGAAATTGGAGCGAGCAGTCGAGAATACTTTCACGTTAGTACCGACGGTTCGCTCGAGAGCAAGGCTACGCCATTCGGCTTGTCGCCGGGCAGTATCCATGCGGCGGTTTGCAGGAATACCTTCAATTCGTCCCAATGTGACGTGAACTCGAACCCGCAGAAGCTCTACAAGATTGATGCGCCAGTTACCATCGACTATCCGCGGGGGTTGTTCATGGGCTATCAGCCTGGAGCGCCTGCGCCGAAGAAGATGGTTGCCGCAGGGGATTCGTATATTTCCGGCGAAGGTGTACCGGATTTTCTGGCTGGGACGGACATCGATAACTCGAATGAGTGCCATCGGAGTAAGAAGGCGTATCCACTCAAACTCGACTACAATCCCGCGCTCCACCTCAATTTGGTCAGTTTCCCTGCGTGTTCTGGTGCGACAACGCAGAATATTACGGGTGCTGGACAGTGGGGTGAGCCCAAGCAGCTCGATGCCGTACCGACTGATGCTGATGTGATTGTGCTGAGCATCGGTGGCAATGACATCGATTTTGCAAACGGCATGCTTGCGTGCACGCTGACAGTGGACGCGCAGGTGTGTGAGAACACACTGAGCGTCATCAACAGTAATGTGCACGCGCCAGGGTTCGAAGAGAAGATCGAGGACACTTATGCCGCGATTGCCACAAAGGCACCTAATGCCTTGGTGATCGCGGTGGGGTATCCGATGTTCATGGGCTTGCCGGGTCAACCGCATTGCGACTGGCTGCTGCATTCCATGACTTCGACTGAGGAAAATCTGGTCGATGATATCGGCACTACGCTCAATTCAATCATCGAAACAGAGGCTATACAGGCGGGCTTCACGTTCGTCCCACTTGCGGAGTCGTTTGGTGAGCACACAATGTGCAGCTCCACTCCTTGGGTGAATGGGGTGGACCTGCAGAACGAGGAGTACAGTTACCACCCCAACGCCGCTGGTGTGCAAAAGATCTATGAACTGGTGATGGCTGCGCTGGCGTAGTCATCGCTGAATCCTGAAGAGCAGACCCCCGAATTGCGTGAAGCGTTCGGGGGTTCTTCAATTTAGCCTTGGATGTTTTGAGACAGACTAGAGATTGGGCCGAGGACGCTGGCGGCGATGAGGCCGACCATGCCGCCCATGACGACGATCATGATTGGTTCGATGATTGAGCTGAGGCTGCCGATCATGGTATCGACTTCTTCTTCGTAAAATTCGGCGACTTTAACAAGAATTGTGTCTGTTTGGCCGGTTTCTTCACCGACGGCGAGCATTTGCGGCACAATTTGTGGGAAGAGCGGGTTACCGGTGAGCGTTTCGGACAGCTGTTTACCGTTTTTTACACCCTCGGCCGCTTTTTCCAACTCTTTTTTATACGCTAAGTTGCCAACAGCATTGCCGGTTACTTTAAGCGCCTCGAGCACGCTAACCCCGGCGCCAAGTAGGGCAGAGAAGGTTCGGGCAAAGCGCGCAACCGCAAGTTTGCGCACAATTTGCCCGATAGCGGGAACTTTAAGAATAACCGTGTGGAATTGTAGTTTACCCTTGGGTGTGCGAATGTAGCGTGTGCCAAAAAATGCTATCAGCACTACGACCGCAATAAATATGTACCATTTAGTCTGCAGAAACTCGCTAATACCAAGCATAACTTGCGTTAACGCCGGCAGCTCAGCATCCGGGCCACCTAAATCCTTCACGATTTTACCGATCTGCGGCACCACAAAGAGCATCAGGCCAAAGAACGCGCCAATGGTAATAATTATTAGTACAGTCGGGTAGGTCATGGCACCTTTTACTTTCTTACGGATCGACTCGCTCTTTTCCTGCTGCAAAGCCAGACGTTTCAAAATGTCTTCCAAAATACCGCCCGCCTCACCGGCGCGCACCATGTTGACGTAAATATCGCCAAAAACTTTGGGGTGCTTGGCAAAGGCATCCGCTAGGCTAGTGCCGCTCTGGACATCTTTATTAACGACTTCCATTACCTCTTGCAAGGCTTTACTCTCGGATTGTTCTTTTAGGGTTGTAAGTGCGCGCAGCAGTGGCACACCCGCACTTACCATAGTGCTGAGCTGGCGCGTAAATACTACGAGATCCTTCGACTTCACCTTGGGCTTAAGGAATGGGATATCAAGGCTACCTTTTTTCTTACCTTCTTCCTTGATACTGATTGGCTGCAATCCTTGTTTGGCGAGCAAGGCTGCCACGGCGTTGCGGTCGGTTGCTTCGATACTACCGGTTACGGGTCTATGCTGAGCATTCATTGCGTTATACGAAAACTTTGCCATGGTTATCCTTATTCACGCGTGACGCGCAAGATCTCCTCAATACTGGTTTGGCCACGCAACGCTTTTACCAAGCCGTCCATCTGCATGGTAACCATGCCTTCGGCAATAGCTTCTTCCTGGATTGTAGTGCTGGTGGCGTTAGACACAATAAGCTTTTGAATAGGTTGGCTGGATGGCAATACTTCGTAAATACCCATGCGCCCTTTGTAACCGGAGTGGCCACAGGCTTCGCAGCCACCTTTTTTTGGTCGCCACAGTCGCCCAATAGAATCACCTTTTATGGATACATCTTTGCCGACATCCTCGCCGATACCTTCTTTTGTAGCTTCTTCCTCAAGATCGGCCAGACGGCCCATGGTTGCTTTATCTTTGAGGTTAAACATTTCAAGAATTGTTGTGAGCTCAGCGGCTTCCGGCTTGTATTCTTCCTTGCATTTCGAGCACAAGCGTCGGACCAAGCGTTGGCCAACTACTGCACGGACGGTGCTGGCGATAAGGAATGGCTCAACGCCCATATCGAGCAAACGTGGCAAACAAGTTGCGGCGTTGTTCGTGTGCAATGTACTAAATACTAAGTGGCCAGTGAGGGCGGCCTGTACAGCAAGGTCGGCTGTTTCGCCGTCACGAATCTCACCAACCATGATAATGTTTGGGTCCTGGCGCAGCAGGGCGCGTAGGCCGTTCGCAAAAGTCATGCCAGCCTTGGGGTTTACCTGGGTTTGGTTAGTGCCGACAATGCGGTATTCTACCGGGTCTTCGACGGTAGAGATATTAACACTTGAGCTGTTGAGCAAACTTAGTACACTGTACAGGCTGGTAGATTTACCAGAGCCAGTCGGACCAGTGACCAAAAGCATGCCGTGCGGTTGTTTTATGGCATTGTTAATAGTGCGCAGACTGAAACCCCAGTAACCGAGTTGCTCGAGTGTGAGCGCTTTGTTGGATTCGTCGAGCACACGCATAACCACTTTTTCGCCATCGGTGATGGGGAGGGTGGAAACACGCAGGGCATACAACTTACCGCTAACAGACACCTTGAAACGGCCATCTTGTGGCACGCGGCGTTCGTCGATTTTTAGGTTGGACAAAATTTTAATACGCGAAACGAGTGCAGAAAGCACATTGCGAGGCAACTTGTTGGCCTCGCGCAGTACACCATCAATACGGTAGCGGACTTGTACAAAATCTTCGCGTGGTTCGATGTGCACGTCTGATGCACCGGCACGAATGGCGTATTCCAGCAGCAAATTAACCGTTTGGGCAATCGGCGAGTCTTCGGCAATGTCCTCTTCGGTGACGGTTTCTTCTTTTTGCTCTTCCTTTTGGACCTCAACGTCTATGACTTTGCCAAGTTCGGTGCTAATACCTTCGCGGTATTCATCAAGCGCCGCCAGAATATTCTGCTTGGTGGCAATGTGCATCTTAAAGTTCGGACCAATGTACTTTTGGATGAAGTCCACGGCCTGCACGTCGTCTGGGTCTTCCATTGCCAACTGCTTGACGCCAGCTTTGACGTCAAAAAGTACCGCATTGTACTGGCGGGCTATGCGTTCGGGCAGCAATTTAAGCGTTTTGTGGTCAATGGCCTTCGGGTCAAGTTCTATAAACGGCACGCCAATATCTTTGGCGTAGAGCTGGGTCAGCTCCTTTTCGCTCAGAAGTTCGCGGCGTAAAACCAAATCTTGCAAGGGCTTGGCAGTCTTTTTTTCTTCGGCGCGCAAGCGATCGAGCTCGGCATCAGTAATCTTGCCAGCTTTTTTCAGAAGTTCAACCAGGGCCGCATCGGATATGCGCATACTTGCTTTATTGTAAGGATTAATAAACAAAAATGCTAATGTTTTGCTCCACGTATCACTACTCGGCACATCGCTGCGTTGCCAGCTCCAGTGCTCCTGCACCGTATTACAGATACGGCTCCGTCCGCGCTTCACTGTCGCCTTGCGCTGCATCCGAGTAGAGACACGTGGAGGTGCGGTATAATAACGACAATGTTTGAGTTCTCTTGTAAAACAGCTGACGACACAAAAAGTTTAGCTCGTGCAATTGGCGCGGCAGTTAAAGGCGGGGAAGTGCTGGAATTCAGTAGCGACCTTGGCGGCGGCAAGACTACCTTTGTAAAAGGGTTAGCAGAGGGCATGCTGGTAAAAAACGTTGTCCAAAGTCCGACATTTACTATCAGCCAGATTCACAAAGGCGGTCGCGGCTTAGAGTTGCACCATTTTGATTTTTATCGACTACAAGATGCCGGGGTTATGAGTGCCGAGCTGGCAGAATCACTGGCGCAAACCAATGCTATCGTGGCTGTCGAGTGGGGCGAGATCGTGCACGATGTTTTGCCGGCCGAACGAATGAGTATAAGCTTGGCGGTAGCGGACGATGACGAAACGCGCATTGTGCGTATTGCTGTCCCTACAAAGTACGATCACATTCGCGAAGCCTTAACGCACTATCAGCAGGAGCGCAAGATAGCATGATTTTAACTGTTAGAACCGACAAGCCCGAGGCTGAAATTGGCTTATTTAGCGAAGAAGGTGAACAATTGCGCTACCACCAATGGCAGGCCGATCGTCAGCTAGCAAAAACACTACTTGCGACTATTCGCGATGAGCTAAACGCTGCAGATGCTGACTGGGAAAAACTCACCGGTATCGTCGTTTTTGAGGGCCCAGGTTCGTTTACAGGCCTGCGCATCGGCATAACTGTCGCAAACACATTATCTTATTCGCTTAACATTCCAATTGTTGCTTCGCAGGGTGATCGCTGGATTCAAAACGGTCTTAATCGTCTCAAAAATGAAGAAAACGACCGCATTGCACTGCCACATTACGGCGCGGATGCACATATTACTCAACCGCGGAAATAAACGTTGTTTCAAAAACCAAGCCGGCGTACAATAAAGGTAGGTTTTCTGTATTAAACCATCCGACATTTCAATAATTTATTTATCGTACAAATTCAGATACTGCCCTAGTTTTTCCCAGTGAATATACTGCTCGCTTGTGCACGGGCGGAATCTGCTAAAGAAAGGATCTCTATGGAGCTAGGAGTACTCTTAGCCGCCGCCGTAGGCATAGCAGCCGGAGCTGGTGGTGTTTTTGTCGTCAACCAGCGCCGCGGCGCAACAGGGGCGGCAAAGGCAGAACAACTAATTGCTGACGCTAAGAATAAAGCTAAAAACATCGAAATTGAGGCGAAAGATAAAGCCCTCAAAATTACCGACGAAGCAACGAAGGAAGAGCAAAGACGCCGCAAAGAATTAGCAGCGATCGAATCGCGTACAGCCGAACGTGAAACTAGCCTCGATAAAAAGCTAGAAGAGCTCGACAAGCGCGGCGATAAGTTACGCAAAGACGAAAGCGAAGTCGAAGCACTCAAGCACGAAATTAAAGACATTCGTGGACGCCAGCTAGAAAAATTAGAGAAAATCGCTGGCCTCAACAAAAAAGATGCCATCGACAAGCTCATGCAAATGACCGAAAAAGACGTTAGCCAAGACGTGCTTGGACTCATAAACAAGCTGCAAGCTGACGCAGTAAAAGATGCTGAAGAGCGTGCTCAAACTATTTTGGTCAGCGCCATGGAGCGCATGGCGAGCGAAGTTACCAGTGAAAAGACTGTAACCGCCGTCAAGCTTACCGATGATGAAATGAAGGGCCGCATTATCGGCAAAGAGGGCCGCAATATTCAAGCTATCCAGCGCGAAACCGGCGTCGACATTTTGGTTGACGACACGCCTGGTATGGTTGTGCTTTCGAGCTTCGACCCGATTCGCCGCCAGGTTGCACGCCTGAGCCTCGAGATGTTAATGAAGGATGGCCGCATCCACCCAGCCCGCATCGAGGAAGTAGTTGCTAAGGCTCGCAAACAAATCGACAAAGAAATCGACCAAGCCGGTGAAGATGCTGTACGCGAAGTCGGTGTGGTTGGTTTGGTGCCAAAAGAATTGGTTCGCTTACTTGGTGAGCTGAAATTCCGCACCAGTTACGGCCAAAACGTACTCAAACATTCGACCGAAATGGCGCACATCGCCGCGCTTATTGCTGAAGAAATCGGTGCCGATGTACGAACAGTGAAAGTCGCAGCCCTACTGCACGATGTGGGCAAAGCGCTCACGCACAAAATGGAAGGCAAGCACCACCACATTAGTGGTGAAATGGCGCGTAAGTATGGCCTGAGCGACGAAATTGCACATGCTATCGAAGCTCACCATGACGATGTTGAAGCAACAACACCGGAAGCATTGATTGTTCGTGTCGTTGACGCCCTCAGCGCTGCTCGCCCAGGTGCCCGCAACATCAGTGCCGAAAACTTTGTAGAACGCATGCGCGAACTCGAAAACGTTGCCACTAGCTTCGAAGGCATCGACAAAGCCTACGCCATTAGCGCCGGCCGCGAAGTCCGCATTATTGTCAAACCAGAACGCATTGATGACCTCAACGCCATCAAACTAGCACGCGATATCGCCACAAAGATTGAATCGACCATGCAGTACCCCGGTACAATCAAGGTAAACGTCATTCGCGAAACCCGCGCGGTTGAATACGCGAAGTAATGCAAACCGAAATCGAAGTAAAATTTCTCAACGTCGATCACGACGAAATTCGCAGTAAGCTGAAAGAACTTGGCGCCCTGTTAGAGTACCCAATGAGGTTAATGCGTCGTTCAATCATGGATTACGAAGATGAGCGTCTGCAAAAAGACAATTCATACATTCGCGTACGGGACGAAGGGGATAAAATAACCCTTACATTTAAGAAATTCCACGCCCAGAGCGTAGATGGCGCCAAAGAATTAGCTGCAGTTGTAGACGATTACGACACAACTATTAAACTCCTAGAGGCCGTCGGGCTTACTGTGTGTTCGCAGCAAGAGTCAAAACGTGAAGCTTGGCAATTGGGTGAGTGCGAAGTGGTGCTCGACGAATGGCCATGGCTTAAGCCCTACATCGAAATTGAAGGACCAAGCGAGATGTTGTTGCGCGAAACAGCCAAATTGCTCGGTTTTGACTGGGGCGATGCTGCCTTCGGCGACGTAACTGTTGCCTACCTGGCAGAATATGACGTACCCGCCGAAAAAGTGGCCAAGAATCCTAGAGCCCTCTTTAGTGATCCAGCACCCGAATGGCTGGCAAGCGCAAGAAAAGCGTAACCTCTATTCAACCACTATCCCATCTGCCATAATAAAAGCATGGCGGAGCTAAGTTACGAAGATGTTCGCCGGGCTGCAACCGATGCAGTTACTGGCTTACAGTCGGCCATAAATGATCTCCGTAACTCCATCCAGAGCATGAGGATGCAAACACCTCAGCTCAACGACTTACAAAACCGAATGGCAAACGTGGAGCGCTATATTTCAACTCTTCAACAAACTTTGCTCAGAATCGAAGCCAACACGCACACCACTGCGGCAATTCCTTCGGCTGTCCAGCAATTAAACGCCTCAATTTTGGGTTTGAATCAGCGACTTGCCGCACTCGAACAGTTTGCCACTGACATGAGCGAATACGTAAACACCGTGCAGGAAAGACTTTCGCCGCCACAGGGCGAGCAACCACCACAAACACAAACTCCTGGGCAAGGGCAGCAGTAGATGGCGGGAACCCTGCGGATTTTATATATCGGTGACATTATGGGCCGTCCCGGCCGGCAAGTGATCGCCCAGGAACTGCCCAAATTGCGCGAAAAATATAAAGTAGATGTTGTTATTGCCCAGGCCGAAAACGTCAGCCACGGTAAAAGTATGAGCACCGCACACATGCGCGAGTTGCAAAAAGCTGGTGTCGACGGCTTTAGCGGTGGCAACCACACTATCGAACGCCCAAGCATCAAAGAATTATTGGCAGAGCCAGGCGAGCCAGTCGTCGCACCCTTAAATCAGCAGGGAAGTGAAGCCGGTTGGGGAGCGAAGGTGCTGGCAACCGATGCCGGGCCAGTGTTAATGGTGAGCTTACTCGGCACGGTTTTCCCGGCTGTGGTGCCAGCAAGCAATCCACTTGCGGCAATCGACACGCTTTTAGCCCAGGTATCTAACCAGCATTTTGCCGCAATTATTGTGAACTTTCACGGTGATTTTTCAAGTGAGAAACGGGTAATCGGCTACTATCTCGACGGCCGTGTAACAGCGGTAATCGGCGACCACTGGCACGTGCCTACGGCTGACGCAATGATCTTGCCAGACGGTACCGCGCACATAACAGATGTTGGCATGTGTGGCACCCTGCATTCGTCGCTCGGTGTTACCAAAGAAATTATTATCTCGCGTTGGCGCGACGGTGTCAAAATAAAAAACGACATAGCCGAAGGCGGCCCATACCAGTTGAACGCCGCGTTAGTAACGGCCGATGCAAAAACCGGCCTAGCCAAAAGTATAAAGCCGGTGAATTTGGTTATTGAGAAACTGAGGTAAATACGGTATAATTTGCCCTGTTATAGGCAGTTTCGTCTTGTTTTGCTCTCGTTCGGGGCAAGCCCCTCCACTCGAGGCCAAGCAAGGAAAACCGAAATTGCCACTGGCAATTTCGGGGATTGGCGCAGTTGGCTAGCGCGCGCGGTTTGGGACCGCGAGGTCGGAGGTTCGAGTCCTCTATCCCCGACCAAGTAAAAAGAACGAGTCTTGTGCTCGTTCTTTTTACTTGCTGGGACTGCAGTGCTCGCACCTCCGACCGTTAGGCGTAAACATCCAGTGGATGTTTACGTTTTCCTTGCTTGGCCGTAGTAAAAATGCACGCATTTTTACGAAGCAAAACAATGCGGAGGTTCGAGTCCTCTAACGTCTAGGGGAAATAACTATCCCCGACATCACAAAAAAGCCTACTTTCCCACATGCTAAAATCAAGTTGGCAGTGGGTGCTCCGCATTCCCGAAGGATCGCGGAGCACCCCTGTCGTCCGTTCGCGTCTTCCCACTCTGATGATTAGAAAAACGCAAAATTTTTGACGCTGATTCACGTTAGTTTGCTACTTGCTACTGGGTAGTGCTCAGGACGAGGTGGTGTACTTGTACGTCGTGCCGTACAGCACCTCGACGTCGACCGTCAGATCGTCCAGCCAGAGCGACATGCCGGAGGCATGGTTGCGGGTCTGGACGTACAGCCGGTAGTAGCAGTACGCCGACGAGTTGTTGCTGGGGCAGGACGCACGCGCGTACCTGCTGAAGCCGTGGGCTCCCCACTCGTTGACCGCGCTGGACGAGCTGTCCCAGCTGAACGAGCTGGGCTCGGCGGCCACCGGGTCGGCCTCGACACCGCTCACCACCACACGGCCCTGGCACCACTGGCCCGAGGTGCCGTTGCAGTCGACTTCGGCATCGACGCTTACGTCGAGGAGCGCCTGTCGTCCACGCGGCACGGCGACAGTGGTACCACCGCACTTGACGTTTGTCCACGACGTGGACGTGTACGTCCGCGGTTCGGCGTAGGTGCTGACGTACACGCGGCCGGCGGCGTTGAGGTTGAGATACCGGACGCACACATCTGCAGCAGCGGCGCTGACGCCCGCCTGCTTGTTGCCGTCGTTGTCGCTCACCGGCGCAGCCGAAGTGGCCGTCGCCGGGACGAGCATCATGCCAAGGCCCAGAGCGGCCAAGGCGAACAGCTTGCTGATCTTACGCACAATTCCTCCCGGAGGGCATGTGAAACCAGAGCTGCAGTGAATCCGCAGCTCACTGTTAAGGAACTTAACTAACGTAAACCATAAGCATTATGACAAAATAGAATTTACAACGTCAATTCTATTAATATAGTGATTTTGTTGGATAATAAATATAGAACTTAATCGAGCGGAGTAGAGTCATGAGTAAACAGAATATACAGGTACTATTTTTAAACTGCACCCTGAAAAGATCGCCGACCGAATCTAACACAAACGTGCTCATTCAAAAAGCCATCAAGCTCTATGAAGCACAAGGTGCTACGTGCGAAGTCGTGCGAGTGGTTGACCACAATGTAAAATTTGGCGTCACTTCGGATGAAGGCAAAGGCGATGAGTGGCCGGCAATCTTGCAAAAAATTAAAGCCTGCGACATTTTAATTATGGCTTCGCCTATCTGGTTCGGTGTGCGATCATCGGTAGCCCAAATGGTTGTAGAGCGACTCGACGGCACGTACATGGAAGGTGACAAAACCACCGGCCAGTATCCGCTTTACAATAAAGTTGCGGGCGTCATTGTAACCGGAAACGAAGACGGCGCACACAACGTAGTGGCGCATACTGTTGGCAACTTAATGCACCTTGGCTGCACAATCCCACCTAACTCAGACACCTACTGGGTGGGCGAAGCTGGCCCAGGGCCAAGCTACATCGAGGCCGGCCAAAAACATCTATACACAAATCGCACAGTTCGATACATGGTAGCCAATACATTAGCTGTTGCAAAGTTACTGAAAACTAATCCGATTACTACTAATCTGCGAGAGTTGGACAAACAAGCCAAACAAGAGAGCGAATAGATTGCGGAGTGTAGCGTAGGGAGAGCGCGCCGCGTTCGGGACGCGGAGGCGTAAACTGCCAGTGGCAGTTTACGGAATCCTAGCTTGGCCGAGCGAGGTGAGCGTAGCGAACTACGAGCGAGCAAGACATGTCGCAGTTCAAATCTGCTATCCCCGACCAATTGGATCATGAGCGTCTCTTGTCGCTCGGCGTCCAGCCAAGAGCAAGGATAGATCTTCTTATTTTTGCTTATAGCCCTTTTGAGCACTTGTAAGTTTGCCGCGTAGCGCTGTTTTCTGCTGGCCGCTCAAGCTGCGCACTTCGTCAAGGTAATATGTATAAGCCCCAGGCGGTATTTTGGCGAAGCGTTCGTCGATACTTCAAAGTGTTGACATTGTACCTTAAACTGTCATAGGATAGCTGGAGCCTTGTGCATTCGCACTGGGTAAAACCGAGAGAAAGGACCACGGTCGTGACCGTGACCTCCTCCGTGGCTCCGGCCAGCGTCGAGCTGACCAACAAGAGCCTCGTCAGCAACCAGCTCTGGGTCCGGCTGACGAACCGCATCGCCAAGGACGAGAACCTGGACCCCGCGCTCGCCGAGCGCATCATGGACCAGGCACTCGCCTTCCTGCGGCTCTGCGCCGAGCCGAGCACCGAGTCCTACTCGCCGTCGCCGCTGGTGGACATCGGCTGGCACACCTTCATCCTCTACACCCGCGAGTACGCGGCGTTCTGTCAGGGGCTGAACGGCCAGTTCATCCACCACGCGCCGTCGGACGAGGACGGCATCGACTACGGCAGTGGCAACATCGCCCGGACTGTCGCCGCCCTCAAGCAGCGCGGCATCGGTGTGGACGAGCCGCTGTGGGCCAACACCGGCCACGATTGCTCTGCCTACTGCTCGGGCGACTCCTGCTCGGGTGGCGGGCGCTGACCCTGCTGGTCGCACCCGCTCGGCCCATTCCTTCGGGTATGGTGCCGGGCGGGTTACAGCACTTTGTATACGCTATACTGAACTTATGACAAATACAGACCAACACTGGAGCGGCTACTACAATCAAGGCAAAGACTTTGGCCTTATGACCTCACAAGCACTCACGAAGCTGCTTAGCTATGTTGATGGCGGGATACCTAAGACAAACCTCGACATTGGCTGTGGCACAGGCCAACTTACCCGCGAGCTTTACCATCGGGGTTACAGTTGCGTTGGTGTTGACGCTTCGGCCAAGGCCGTTGAGATTGCTAGGTCACTAACAGTGCGTGAAGGTTTGGAGTACCAACACTTTGACATCGAGGTCGGTAACCCTACAGAGCTGCCCAAACACCCTTATTCGCTTATTACCTGCAAACTGGTGTACGCATTCATAAAAGAGAAGCCCACCTTCTTGCATAAAGTAGCAGCATTGCTTTCCGAGGGGGGTAAGTTTGTAGTCATTACGCCCTTATTAAGCGATGTACCACCTGAAAAGGCAGGTATAGCGGTTGACCTTGAGCAAGCCACTGCTGAGCTACTTGAGTTGTTTAGCAAGGTCGAGCCTTATCAGGGGCAAGGCGTGGCCTACCTTGTCTGTGGTAAGTAGCGGTAGCGTCCAAAGTTGTCATTATGTGACATAAAAGACCACCGTGGGTGGTCTTTTATGGAGCTATGCGCCTGGAATAGCCGGCAAAGCTTCTGCCTCGGCCTCGGCCTCGGCTTCCCGTTCGAGATCCTTCTTGGTGAATTTTGCAGGTTTGAGCACTACAAGTGCAACAATGCTGGCGGCTACAGCAAACAGCGCGGCAAATTGGAAACCTTGCTGAAAGCCGTGCACTAATGCAGCAGGAATAAGGTTTGGACTACCGAATGCTTTTGCCATCTCAGATTCAGTGGCCGCAGTTGAAACCACTGTGAGCACTGCAAGTCCAATCGCACCACCAACTTGTTGCCCGGTGTTTAGAATTCCGGAGACTAAACCAGACTCTTTATGGGATACACCACTAGCAGCAACCATAGTCGTCACAACAAACACCGCCGCCATACCGCTGGCTAGCAAAATAATGCCGGGCAAAATGTCGGTCCAATAATCTGCTTGGAGTGGTATGCGTGCAAAAAAGAGCAAACCAGCAGCAATAACCAGCGGCGCAATAACCAATACAGCCTTGGCATTAACTTTGGCGATGTTCTTAGAAAGGAAGCCGGCGATTACGATAATCATGAGGGTAAACGGCAGGTTAGCTACGCCGGTTTGAGTAGGTGAGTAACCAAGAATCTGCTGTAAGTAGATGGATAGGTAGAAGAACATGCCGAACATCGCAGCTGGCATAAGTAGCTGCAGCAGTGCTCCACCTGTAACGTTGCGACGTTTAAAAATATTGAGCTCGATAAGTGGGTGACGCACACGAAGTTCGTTCACAATAAAGGCAGTCATCAATACCGCAGAAACTGCAAACGATATGAGGGTGCTTGCGCCGCCCCAACCATTTTCCGCAGCCATTACAAGTGCGTACACCAAGCTCATTAAGCTACCGGTAATGGTGAGTGCGCCTAACACGTCAACTCGCTGTTTTTCTTGAGGATTTACTGCGGGTACGTATTTAAGCGAGGCTGTGACCACGGCTGCGGCAATAGGTATATTGATGAAGAAAATCCAGCGCCAATCGACAAACTCAGTCAGCAAACCTCCCACAATAAGTCCTACGGCACCACCACCGGCGGCAACCATACCCCAAAGTCCAAGTGCTTTGTTGCGCTCCGGACCTTCTTTAAAAATAGAAAGAACCAGCGAGAGGGCAGATGGCGCAAGCAATGCTCCACCCAAACCTTGTAGCCCACGGAACACAATAATTTGAGTTGGATCCTGGGCCACGCCAGCGAGCAGAGATGCAGCAGCAAATACAACAACACCCGCGAGAAACATCTTACGACGTCCAAATAGGTCAGCTAGCCGTCCACCGAGCAGCAAAAAACCACCAAAGAGCAGGGCGTAGGCAGTAACCACCCATTGCAGCTGAGCGTCGGTTGTAAATTGCAGAGCCTCTTTAATAGCAGGCAGGGCAACGTTCACGATGGTGGCATCGAGTATCACCATAAACTGCGCAGCGGCAAGTACCGCCAATGCCAAGCCTTTATGTTTTACTTTTTCGATCATACGTTTCCTTTTGTTAATTTCTCGAACATACAGAAACCAGTATATCTAAATATTTGAGGTAGTCAAATATTATAAACCTATAGTATAATTCGACCATGGAAGTCAGTGCTTCACAACTATGCCAAGACCTGTATACCCTGATGAGAGTCATGAAGACTGCGGTAGCTGGACTTGCCGAACGCTATGATCTTACTCCTCCGCAGGTGAGCGCACTCTATGCGATTAAGCAAGGGGGCACCACAATGGGCGAGGTGGCACAAAAGCTGCATTGCGACGCTTCGAATGCAACCGGGATTATTGATCGCCTTGTCACTCAACGCCTCGTCACCCGTACCGAAAGCGAGCAAGACCGCCGCGTTAAAACCCTCCAGCTGACCGAAAGAGGAAACAAGGTTATTAACGACATCATTGCTGCATTGCCCGAGGCCTTAGGTTGCGATAAGTTGACTATTCAAGAACGCAATGCGGTACACGCGGCAATCAACAAGCTCTCCTAGCACAATCCCCTCCTCATACGCGATATAATACTAGCAAGTCTAAACGGATGAGCTGTTCTGCGAATGATGAGTTGGAATACAGGCATCCGACCATCTGCCAATTGTGTTCGATGTCGCTACCGAGGAATCACCGAAAACAAGAAGCGTCGCTTAACTAATAGCCACACAATGAATATGGTGGCACTGACGGCAACGACGTTGAGCCATAGTAACGTCTTATCCGGGATCAAAATATCCAGCGCGAATACCAAGAATCCATGAGTAATGTACACGTACAGCGAGGCGCGACCGAATGGGATGAGTAGCCATCCGAGTAAACGTTTAAGTATTGGTTCAAGTTTCACAAATAGCAGCAGAAGGGCGGTGAACCAAAGTGCGCCTAGGAGCATCCGTGGTAAGGGCAGCGAAGTTTTATGGAAGTATGGATCGAGCTGAGCCTTAATGGACGCAAAGGTGTCGAATGGCATTACTGCGCCAGGTTGTTTGGTGATTTCCCAGCCAAAAGTGAAGAACGTGCTCACTAGTACAGTTGCAGTCGCCAGTAGTAAAATTGAACTAGCTAGACTCCAGCGGGTGACTGACGCAAGTTTGCGCCACCAATTGACGATTTCGGGCGCATAGTACCCAACCACCGTACCGCTAAAGAATAACAGTTGCCAGCTGAGGTACCAGTTATCCCAGCCTTGCGTCCAAATAGCGATCGACACGGCCAAAATCGGCCACCAAAAACCACGGCGCAGCAGCCAAATAGTCAGTGGCGAAATAGCCAAAAATACACAGTAGAACTTCAAAAATCCAGTCCAGCCATACGAGTACTGAAGAGTCAAAGTATTGAAAATAGTCCCTGGCAGGTCCCCGAGTGCGTTCTGATAACCAGCCGGTACATAGCCATAACTATTGAGAGCCAAAGCGAGTGCTAAAAACGCGAACGATATACCAACGCCCCAAACGTACAGTAGCCCTGCGCGTTTCAGGAGCGAGCGGGCTACCTGGTGTAGTGGTTTATCCATCGCCTTGCGGCCACGGATCAAACCAACCATCAAACCAGAGATAATAAAGAATCCTTCGGCCGCCGATACCCAAAGCTTACCCTCGCCAGTGATAAGTTCGAAGAAACCGGGCCAGCGCTCCAGGTGGTCAATAATAATAACAAGTAAAAAATAACCTCTTAGCATATCAATGCTCAGAAGCCGCTGCGAAAACAGTTGGCGGGCTAGTTTGTCCACCGTGACTATTATACAGAAGGTCAAGCTTCGTGTTGAGGCGCTGGCAAGGTAGAATGCTAACATGGCAAAAGCACCAAAATTTTCTTTGAAAGATCAAAACGGTAAAACTCATACCCTGGGCGATTACAGCGGCAAATGGCTGGTTTTATATTTCTGTCCGGCAGATTTGGCCAAAGGCTGCGTTGCAGAAGCGCGCGCGTTTCGAGATGAACATAACGATTTTCAGGCGCTCGGCGTCACAATCTTGGGTGTTTCGGAAGGATTAGTCGCGGCGAATGAACAGTTTGTAAAAGAGCATGAGCTGCCGTTTACAATGTTGAGTGATCCAGATGGGGAAGTGCTCAATGCGTACCGCGCAACAGGTCTCAAAGACACTGATTTACTGCGCCGGACGTGCATTATCGACCCAAATGGCGAAATTGTAAAAGAGTACGCGCGCCTTGATCCGAAAAAGCATGCCAAGCAAGTAGTGCAAGATTTAACCGCGCTGCAGCTGCCGCCAAAATCGGATTTAGTACCAAATGAAGGTAAAAAACTTGATCTTACTGTTGGCGAGCAGACCTTTTGCCGCTATCCATTGAAAACCAAGATGGTCAGCGCCGAAGATGATTTGCAGCCGTACATTCTAGAGCGCGTTGAGCAGTTTTTTGAAACGCTCAAAAAAGCGCCCAAAGAACATTCCGATCTATTAATGCGACCTTGGCAGCTGTTCGTCAGCGAAAAAATAGTCGCAATTACCCAAGGCCGCTCGTATTTTATTTGGGATATTAAACCCGGCGTTTGGGCGCGTCTGCTAAGCCGATTTGTGGTACGTACGCCATACGGCATTGGGCTAGGCAGCCCGTGGACCATGCAGCTAGCAATCCAGGAAGCTGGTTTGCCGCGCATTATGTTTGCGGCGGCTGGCGGAATTCTAGGCAAAATGGTAGGCAAAAAAGGCTGGTTTTACATTTTAGCTGGCTCAGACGTACGAGCGATCGATGGGCCAACTGAATATTCGGTGTACCCTTCAAACGTTTCCGCCAAATTGCCGCCAGAAGACCCACAAAAAGTCGCAGTCGAGCTATCCGAATTATTGAAAAAGCGCTTGCATCCAGAGCTAACGGCCAATTTCCGCGGCGTGGTGGTGATCGATGCCAACGACCTCGGCCGTAATGTACTAGGCCACGACACCGTTGATGGCGAAGAACAGCTCGAAGCCATTTTTGCCGACAATCCGCTTGGGCAAGGGAGTGAATGCACACCGCTCTGTGTCGTTTTTGAGCGATAGGCTGCTACAATAAGCTTATGTTTGTCCCCCTGCTCATTTCGTGGTGGTACGGCCCTGGCTGGCTCAAGCTAATGACTCGTGTCGGTGGGCGCGTGCAAGGCGTGTTGAATTTCTTTTCGGTCGGACTTTTGGCAGGTAGTTTGTTCGCACCGTTTCGCCAGATATCTGCCGGGCGTGTGCAAGGACCTTTGGGCGTTCAGCTGAGTGCATGGTTTGACCGTCAATTTTCGAGAGTGATCGGCGCAATTGTACGCATGCTGCTTATTTTAGCCGGGTTGCTGCTGGCGGCAATTACAGGCCTTGTCGGTTTACTACTGGTTGTTGCCTGGCCGCTTATACCGCTGGCGCCAATTATTGGTTTTATGCTAATGTCTGGAGGCCTTAATGCAGGTTAACCTCCAAAGTGTTCGCGCTCGTCAAGCACGTAGCGGCAAGTTATTTGGCCAAAAGTGGTTTAAGCCCACAATTGTTGCAGTTGTCGGTGTTCTAGTACTATTTGGTTTGCTGTTAATCCTGCAAGCTCAGTCAGTAGGTTGGCTTGTAGTAACACTTGCTGCTTGGCCGCTGATGCCGCTGGTTTGGCATGAATGGTGGCTAAAGGATTTACCGCCGGCTAAAACTGCTAATTCTATCGATGATTTGCTCGACGGCCAGTTATTGGAGCAATTGCCGCACGATGTTTCGCCCAAGCAATTAGCTGAACTTACTATGCGCACCAATGGCGGACTATTTTTTGCGATTCGGTTTGGCATTGGGCCAAATTTTCTCGGCACGCTCAGCAGTTCAAATGCAGCAGACACTGAAAAAATTTGGAATGTTGCGCTGGATTTGCGTTCTAAATTACAACTGCCCACTATTTCAACCGCGGTTGTTACGGCTGCGCTGGTAGAGGTAATGCCAGGTCGTGACCAACTCCTCGCTCAGCTGCAACTCAAGTTAGACGATATACATGCCGGCGTACGCTGGTACCACCATCTACAAGATCTTATTGCGGCCGAAAAACAACGCAAACTTGGCGGTGGTATTGGACGTGACTTGAGCTTTGGTTATACGCCACTTTTGAGCCGATTCGCAGTAAATGTGAGCGACCAAGTTGCGGGCGGGGGAGGTGCGTTAACACGAAAACTCGAAGGTCACCAAGCGCTGCTTGGCCAACTGATGCAGCAATTAGGTAAGGGCGGTCGCCAGAATGCTGTGCTGGTTGGTCCATCGGGCGTTGGTAAAACAACGCTAGTCTATGCCTTTGCTGAAAAACTACTACACGACGAAGCTGGCGTGCCAAGCGAGTTGCGCTACCGCCAAGTTATGGCGCTCGACCCAGCTAGCCTAATTAGTAATGCTAGAGGTCGAGGAGAGCTGGAAGGATTACTCAATCAAATCTTAATCGAAGCCTACCACGCAAAAAATGTTATTCTATTTTTCGATAATGCCGAACTTTTCTTTAGTGACGAAACCGGCGCGGTGGATCTGCGCAACGTGCTTTTGCCAGTACTAGAAGGCGGCGGACTGCGCATGATCTTAGCTATGGACGAGCAACAATGGCTGCGCTTGAGCCGCGCGACACCGAGCCTTGCTCAAAAACTTAATCGCATCACCGTCGCAAGCCTAGGCGAAGCAGACACGCTGCTTGTAAGTGAAGACCAGTTGCTGATGCACGAATTCCACCGCAAAGTGACCTACATGTATCAAACCCTCAAAGCGGCTTATCGCCTCGGTCAGCGTTATGTGCCAGACCAAGCCATGCCAGGCCAGGCCTTAACACTGCTCGAAGCAGCTGCGCAAAACGCGCAGGGTGGTTTGGTGACTGCGGCAAGCGTTGAACAAGCGGTTGAGCAGACCTTTGGTGTTAAAGTTGCGACTGCACGTCAGGGTGATGAACGACAGACTTTGCTCAATTTGGAGCAGTTACTGCACGAGCGAATGGTCAATCAGACGCGAGCTGTAACAGTAGTAGCAAACGCACTCCGCCGCGCCCGCAGCGGTGTGCGCAACCAAAATCGGCCAATCGGCAGCTTCTTGTTTTTAGGCCCGACTGGTGTTGGTAAAACCGAACTCGCCAAAGCGCTGGCGGCAGTTTATTTTGGGGGCGAAGATCGTTTAGTGCGTCTCGATTTGAACGAATTTGGTAGCGCTAGTGACGTAAAACGCCTGATTGCCGACGGGGCAACCGACCCGCGCAGCCTGACCGCGCAAATTGCCAAACAGCCGTTTAGTGTTGTGCTGCTGGACGAAATCGAAAAGGCGCACGGCAATGTGCTTAACACCCTGCTGCAGTTGCTCGACGAAGGCATTTTGCGCGACATTAACAACCGTGAAGTCAGCTTTCGCGATGCAATTATTATCGCGACCAGTAACGCTGGCGCAGATGCTATTCGCAAAGCTATAGAAGCAGGGCAAAGTCTCGAGCAATTCGAACCGCAATTTATCGACCAACTTATTAACAGCCAACAGTTCAAGCCCGAGTTTTTGAACCGCTTTGACGAAATCGTGACCTTCCGACCACTCACTGCCGAAGAACTGCTGCAGGTTGTTGACCTTATGCTGGGCAGCGTCAACAAAACCCTCGCGCAACAACAAATTAGCGTGCAAGTTGCCGATGATGCCAAACTTAAGTTGGTCGAAGTCGGAAACGACCCGCGCCTTGGCGCTCGCCCACTTCGTCGAGTAGTACAGCGAACCGTCGAAAATATCGTCGCTAAACGCTTACTGGCTGGGCAGGTTGCACCGGGCGATGTGATTCAGGTAACATTGTCCGATGTAGATGAGGCATTAAAACAGTGAAAGCAAAATTCGAACAATATTTAGGACAGTTAGTGTACGGCGCCATCGACGGCACCGTAACAACATTTGCGGTCGTTGCAGCTTCGGCAGGTGCCAAGCTTAGCTCGACAGTCATTATTATTTTGGGCTTCGCAAACTTAATAGCCGATGGTTTTTCGATGGGGGCCAGTGCCTACCTTTCAGCAAAGTCAGAACGCGACTTAAAAGTCAGTAAGAACGAAGAGCACGAGGGAGGCGAGACGCCGGTTGGTGATGGCCTCGCAACATTTGCAGCATTCGTGGTTGTTGGATTTATTCCAGTGCTTATGTATGTAGTGGACGCGCTTTTTGGGCTTGGTCTTGAACCTACCTCTCTGTTTGCAAGCAGCTGTTTCTTAACCGGTGCAGCCTTTATGGCCATCGGCATCATAAAAGGCCAAATGACAAAGACCAGCCAGCTAAAAGCGGCATTTGAAACGCTGGCTTTGGGCGGTATCGCCGCCGCAGTGGCCTACTTGCTCGGCGACGTCCTCGCCAAAGCACTTGGCGCTAGCTAATTACCCCTGTTACTGGTATAATCTTTCGAGCGCGGGTGTCGTATAATGGCTAATATATCTGCCTTCCAAGCAGAAGCTGCGAGTTCGATTCTCGCCACCCGCACCAGATAAAAAAGACGGCTACAAGTCGTCTTTTTCTTCGAGAGACCATATTGAATGGTAGTCGCAGCAGCCACCATCTTCTCAGGCCGAAGTGGTATATACTGCTAATATGCTAAAGAAATTAAAATCGAGCCTCGTGTACTTGGGGCGAATGATGGGATTCGCTCGTATTCTGCTCACTCCAGCTAACGCTTCCGTTCGGCTTAACAAGGATTCTTCGGACAGCCGCTTCATCATCCGTCTCTTCAAAGGTAAACTCACCTGCCACTGGCAGGTTCGGGCTGTCCTCAACCTGCGGTCAAATCCCACGCAAGCAAAATACCCCACGCAAAGGTAGGGTATTTTGCTTGGGGCGAATGATGGGATTTGAACCCACGGCCTCCGGAGCCACAATCCAGCGCTCTAACCTGCTGAGCTACATCCGCCATAGTCGCCAAACGTAGAAGCGTTTTGACTGGGTTATTATAGCATGATTAACAGATATAGCCAACTCGTTGCAACCGAGACTGACGAAAGTTAGTGCGCTGACCTGCGTACGGGTTTAGAACGAAATTCTTGTACAATGAATCATTATGAGCATGCTGCCAGCCACCATTACCGACCTCGATACGATTAGAGAGAACCAACGATTCGAAACATACAAGGCCAGATATGAAGGTCAGGAAGTATTCGTCAAACAGGTGCGTCATCCCAAATTAGCTGACAGGATTCGCCGTGAGATATGGGGTATTCAGGCATTCACAGACCTCGGCACTTTTAACCAGCTACCATTTGAAGTTCCGAAAATACTATTGAGCGGCAGCGACTTTCTGGTTACAAGTTGGGCCTATGGTGACCCTATGCGATTTGCTCCCAGTTCGCAGACCTTCGCTGAAGAGGTGGAATTTTTCGCAACAAGCCTGGCCGCCATAGACAAGCTGACTCAATTTGCGCATCCCATGCAATCAAAATTTGATACACCAGGCCCACCAGAGGATAGCCTCCAAGACCGCCTAAGGTCGCGTCTGGCGAGAGTACCTTACACACAATACTTTGACCAGCAGCTCATTGATAAGTGTTTTGACATGCTCGGCAAGAAACTGCACACCCTTGAGGCCCGCTTGACTCATGCCGACTTTACTCCCGACAATGTCTTGGAATATCAGGAAAAAAGAACCCTTATTGATTTTGAATCGACTAACTTTTTATGGCCACGTTTTTATGACCTCGTAAATCTTACCTACAATAGAATAATTATGCGGCCCGAGCTAACTACTGGTTGCATAAAACTAATCGAGCGTTACTTTGCTATTAACGACGCTGCCGATATAAAGGTATGTGCTGCGCAGATGAATACCATAGCTATGGTCAGATCACTCTCAATGATTGACGAGCTTATGAGTAAGCCTGACTTCTACCATAACACTCAACAAGAAATGACACTCGAAACGGCTGAGCGACTAAGCAGCTACATGAATGTCATGCTGAATGGCGAAGTCTATTTTGAAGTAAAAGTATAAAACAAGCCTGCGCAACGGCCGCATGGCCATTACCCAGGCTTGGTACCCCGGGTTGGATTCGAACCAACGGCCAGAAGCTTAGAAGTCTCCTGCTCTATCCGACTGAGCTACCGGGGCTTAACCGCTTTATTGTACCAGATAAAGGGAGTTTTCCACAGGTGTTTACTGTTATACTACAGCCATATGCGATATCACCACGCTGAAGGGGTGAAACGAGATAAAAAACCGTTTCTCCCAGGGTTTTTGCTTGTACTTGCGGCCATCATGTTTGGCGCTGGTGTTTATATATTAATTTTGGTGTTTGCGCCAACTATTCCGCTTGTCGACAACCAACCTATCGACCGCGTCGCAAAGCTAGTGGAGAGCTCGAAGCCAGGGGATAACGGCAACCGCCTATACATTCCGCAAATAAATGTCGATGTTGCGATCGTAACTGGTAACGATGTGAGCGTACTTGATAAAGGCGCCTGGCACCGTAAGCCAGAAAATGGCGATCCGGAAAAAGGCGGCAACTTTGTTTTGAGTGCCCATAGGTTTGTGATGGGCTTTACGCCACAGCAAACTCGCGCTAAATCGCCATTTTACAACATCGACAAGTTGGAAGAGGGTAACGAATTTTACATAGATTCTAACGACAAGCGCTATGCCTATAAAATAACCCGCAAATATGAAGTGGAGCGCACAGCTCTTGAGATCGAAGCGCCTAGCGATCAAGCGAAACTAACGCTCTACTCATGCGATTTACGAGGCGAGCAAGCCGGCAGGCTCGTGATAGAAGCGGCACCAGTCGGCGAAGTAGCAGGCGTAAAAATCCAATAAGCGTTTTAAATCTCTCGCAAAACTTCGATGCGGGCGCCTAGCTTATTGAGGCGCGCGGCAAAATCTTCGTAACCACGGTTAATCGAATATACATTGCGCAGTACCGATACGCCAGGTGCTGCCAGCATGCCGATTAAAATCAGCATCGCAGGGCGCAAAGCAGGCGGACAAATAACCTCGGCTGGGCGCCAGTGTGTCGGGCCGGTTATGTAGGCACGGTGAACATCAACCAGTGAAATTTGGGCGTTGAGTTTGTTGAGCTCGGTGTAGTAAATGGCGCGGTCTTCATACGTCCAGTCGTGCAGCAATGTACGGCCGTGCGCAGTTGCGGCAATTGGCACAAACAAAGGCAAATTGTCCATGTTAATACCAGGATAGGGCTGCGAGTGCAGCTTCTCTTCCAGCGCGACGAGCTTATCTGTTTCTTTGCAGTGAATGTCCACTAGCGTTGTGCGACCGTTTTTTGCCTTATATGGTTCGCTTAAAGTGAACTTCATGGCCATTTTTTCGAGCTTCAGCAGCTCTAGTTCCAAAAATTCTAGCGGTGCGCGCTTAATGGTGATGGGCGAGTTGGTGGTGGCTGCGATACTCATGAAAGTCATGGCTTCGATTGGGTCTTCGCTTGGCCAGTACTCGACATCTTTGTTGATGTGTTTCACGCCTTCAATCTCCAAGGTGTGCGTACCGATACCTTTAATTTTGACGCCTAGTTTCTCAAGGAAGAAGCAGACATCTTGCACCATATAGTTTGGGCTGGCCATTGTGATGATTGTTTTGCCGGGGGTACGCGCTGCGGCCATCACGGCGTTTTCGCTGGCGGTGTCGCTGTTTTCGTACATGACAACTTTGCCCGGGTTGCGAGGTTTGCTGGTGCAGTTGTACCAACCGGTCGTGGTGTCGATTGAAAGCCCAAACTTTTCGAGGGCGTACAAGTGCGGCTTAACGGTACGTTCGCCAAGCTTACAACCACCAGCAAAAGGCAGTCTAAATTCCTTCGCTATATGCAGGAGTGGTCCCATGTACATAATGACGCTGCGAGTTTTGCGGCCGGCTTCGGAATCGATTTCATCTAGCTTCAACTTGGTTGGTGGCTTAATTTCGAGATCATTTTGGTCATTGAGCCAACGTACTTTAACGCCGATGCTTACTAGCACTTCAATAAGGCGGTTTACCTCTTCGATGCGCGGCATACGGCGCAGGGTAGTAGTGCCTTTGTTGAGCAGCGAGGCGCACAAAAGCCCCACAGCAGCGTTCTTCGAAGTCTTCACAGTAATCTCACCCTTGAGTTTACGACCGCCTTCCACACGGAAGTTCAGAGCGCCCGGTTGGTGCAGTGAAACGATCTCGCTATTAAGCACATCGCTAATGCGCGCCAGCATTTCCATGGTCAGGTTTTGCCCGCCGCTTTCTATTCTGTTAACGGCGCTTTGGCTGGTGCCAAGTTCTTTTGCCAGAGCGGCTTGCGTAAAGCCCTTATCCTGGCGATTTTTTTGTATTAAAAGTCCTATCTTTTTCTTGTAGTCTATATCGTGCATAGCGCTTTTATTATATCATATGTGATATGGCTGTCTAGCACTTTTTATGACTTTTTTCTAGCATCAGGTACAATGAGGCTATTATGATATAACGTCGCGTCTTCTACCCGTTTTCGATTAGCCTAAAGGAGATTTTCCATGATTGACGCGACTATACAAAAACTTATTGCAGCCGAAGAAGAGCGCCAGCGCAAGGGCCTGGAGCTTATTCCTTCTGAAAACTATGTGAGCCGTGGCGTGCTCGATGCGCTCGGTAGTGTTTTGACGAATAAATATTCCGAAGGCTACCCGGGCAAACGCTACTACGGTGGCCAAGAAAATACTGACAAAATTGAACAGTTAGCGATCGACCGCGCCAAAGAATTATTTGGCTGTGACCACGCTAACGTACAGCCGCATTCCGGTGCGCAGGCCAACGAAGCGGTGTACCATGCGTGGTTAGAACCAGGCGATACGGTACTGGCAATGGACTTAAGCCACGGCGGTCACTTAACGCACGGGCACCCGGTTACGGTCCTTGCCAAACAGTACAACTTTATTCGCTATGGCATGAAGGATGTTGAAACAGGGGAGATCGACTACGACCAGCTGCGTGACTTAGCAAAACAGCATAAGCCAAAAATTATTCTTGCTGGTTTTAGCGCCTACCCACGCGAGCTCGATTACGCTAAATTTGCCGAAATTGGCAAAGAAGTTGGCGCGGTGCTTATGGCTGACATGGCGCACATTGCTGGGCTAATTGCTGGCGGCGCAGCAAAAAATCCGTTCGATTACGGCTTTCACATTATGACTACTACAACGCACAAAACACTGCGCGGTCCACGCGGCGGTATGATTCTAAGCCGCGGCGTTGTGGGCAATCCGCTCAAAAAACCAGAGAAAACTGTCGAGAATCTGCCGACAATTATCGACCGTACAGTTTTCCCGGGTGTGCAAGGCGGTCCGCACATGCACGTGATTGCCGCGAAGGCTGTCAGTCTTTACGAGGCGCTGCAGCCAGAGTTCAAAACCTACGCACACCAAGTTGTGAAGAATGCCAAGAAGCTGTCTGAGGAATTGATGCAACGCGGCTTTAAGCTCGTCACCAACGGTACAGATAACCATCTAATGCTGGTAGACATTCACACTAGCTTCGGCATTGATGGCAAGGAGGCCGAAGAAGCGCTCGACAAAGTTGGCCTCACGCTTAACAAAAATGCCATTCCAAATGACACGCTGCCGCCGTTTAAGCCTAGTGGTATTCGGCTGGGCACACCTGCCATGACTACGCGTGGACTCACCGAAGAGCACATGCCGCAAATCGCCCGGTGGATGCACGCTGCAATTCAAAAACGTAGCGACGGCGCAGCGCTTGCTCAGCTTAAAAAAGAAGTCGAAGCTTTCACACGCGATTTTCCGCTCCCTAGCGACCAACGCTAAGCAAAGTCACCGACAAAACGTACCTCTGGCACGAGGGTGATGCCGAGTTTGGTTTTTACGGTCTGCATTATTTCCTGGGCAACATCGTAAATTTCCTGCGAAGTAGCGTTGCCGACGTTTTCGATCTTGAGTACATGCTGCGGATGCAAGCGCACGTCGCCCCATGTTTGGCCGCGTTTAAAACCGGCCGCCAAAAGCACGTGTGCAGCCGAAACCCGCAAACTGTCGCCGCCGTGCACACTGTTCATCTTTTTTATAAGTTCTGCAGATTTGCCAGTTTCATCAAAAGCGATAATGCGGTCTGCTTGCTCGGGCGTGACCATTGGGTTTCGAAAAAACGAGCCCGCAGTTTTATTGGTGTGGCTTGCGTCGCGATAGTCCCACAGCGAGCCAGCGAGGTCGCGAGTTTTCAGGATAATTTCGCGGCGGCTAGGTAAAGTCGCAGTATCAAGACCCTCCTTTTCGGCGACGTCGAGGGCAGATCGGTATGTTAACTCGTGAGTTAGGGTTGGCGAAAGCGTGAATGCCACTCGTAAAATAACCAAATGGCTATTTTCAGCCTGAAGATTTGAGTATCGATAGGCGAGGCCCAACTCGCTCGGTTGGACACGGCGTATTTCACGACTCTTGGCATCGAAGACTTCTACCCAAGTCAGCGTATCCGCTACGGCTTGCCCATACGCAGCGATATTACCAACAACAGCAGCAGCCACGCCGCCTGGAATACCACTCATCAATTCAAGTCCGTATAGATTATGCTCAATCGCAAACACCACAAGGTCATCCCACCAAACACCGGCGTCGGCAATTAAGGTATTGCCATCTTTGGTGATATCGCCGCCGCGAAAAATAATAGCCGTGCCAGGCAACCCATTATCTGAGATTAGAACGTTACAACCATAGCCAAATAGCCACAGTTTTTCGCCAGCATGTGCGGCAACTGCTCGCGCAGCCTCGTCGTAATTACTGCATACAATCAATGTTTCGGCAGGTCCGCCAGATTCAAACGAAGTATACGGCGCCAAACTAGCGTTTTTGAGTATTTGCATGTCTGCTACATTATAACAGCTGGTATTATATCGCTATGACCATCCATTTTATTTGCCGCGGGAATGTGTTTAGAAGTCTAATTGCCGAAGCATACCTAAGATCTTTGAATCTTGATGACCTTCGGGTTGCATCAAGCGGAACAGTTGCCCAGCGCTATTGGATTGAGAATAAACCAACATTTCAAAAAACTGCAGCGCTACTGCAGCGCCATGGCATAGACCGACCGCCAAAACTCCAGCCCGACCAACTGACGCAGAAGCGCCTGGCGCAAAGCGACATCGTCGTTTGCCTCAACCAGATTGTGCTCGATGAAGCCCGTGAAATAGTCCGGTTACCGGCCGACACCATCGTTTGGGACGTGGCCGATATCGGCGAGCGCAGTCCCGTGCCAACAACACCAGAGGATATCGCTGCTTGTAGAGAGCTTGTCTACCAGGAGATTACCAGAAACGTGAACGCGCTAGCCAGGCAGGCCCGAAGCCAAAGATCTTTAGGGAAGCAAGGCTGAAAAGAGAGACAGGACAAATTTAGACGCGGCGCCATTTTGCACCCAATAATCCAAACGTGCGCTCGTGAACAAAATGGCTGCGTAGATAATTAACGCGGCACTCCCTACATTCAGTGAGCGATAAAGCGCTTTGTTAAAGAAACTAAGGTGTGAAAGGTCGTGTTTAAGGAGGCCAAAGCTCCGTTGTGCCCATGCAAGTTTGCTGTATCGGACGATTGCAACTGGCAAAATAATCATCGTCTGGAAGAAGGCATAAAACGGTAGCAACAGGTACGCATTCTGCCAGCCCCGGCCAAAGACTAATATGTATGTATAAATCCAAGAAATCAAAATAGCCGCAACAAGTGTGAGCGGGAAGTTTACGAGCTCGACCCATCGTAACGGAAAGAGAAGATAGATTAAGAGCGAGTTGTAAAAAAGCATAAAGAAGTGGTACCAACCGAAACTAGCGATGTTTGCAACATGATGTCGAACGCCGCCAGCAAACCAGATAATTCTCTGGTTGTACCAATCTTTGATCGTATCGGGCACCGCGGTATAAAACGTGAAGTCGAGATGGCCGACGCGGTAGCCCATTATGCGGGCAAGCTTTCCAATTTCGATGTCGCCGCCAGCAAAGAACTTAGAGTGCCGTGCAAAAACTCTTCGCAGAGCCGACACGGTACCTAAGTTGCAAGCACCTGAAGTCAACCAAGGGTCCATGTTCCGGTTATCCATGGCCAACTTATACTCAAACGCCTGTAGCTTCTCAATAACCTTGTTTGCCCTACTTGCTTCGCATCGGAGTGAGGCAATATCGAATGTAGATTCTTTAAAGGCCCGAGCGAGATTATTGACGTTCTCTAAAGCGTAAGTGTCGGCATCGATAAGCAAGCACGGTGTGTCCTTGGGGATTCGAAGCTGGCGGCTCGTAAGTATGCCTCGGTAAATCGTATAAGCGTTCTTAACGGGCTTACCTTTTACAATCGGGAGTTCGGCGCAGGCGTAACGTAAACCATTGTCTCGACAAACCCTACGGAGATCCTTGTAAAACTCTTTCGTCTCGTATTTAGACGTGCAGATAATTACTTTGTCGGCGTACCGCCTCAAAAAATCCAAATTTTGTAAGTAAGAAATATTGCCGTAGACCGTTGGCATAATTAAGTACTGAGGAGTACGGGTATAGCTTGGCCCTACTGGGGGCATTTTTTTCTTGGCAACGAAAAGTCGAGGCACAAAATCAATGAGTGCCACTATAGCAATAGTGAAAAGAATCAATACGACTGTTTCGTTCATGTCTAAAAAATAAAGAGGGAACGGCGTTCCCTCTCAACACCCTTTTACCAAATTGTTTAGCGCTGTTGTGCTGCGCGAGTTACGAAACCTAATACAATAAGCATTAGGGCGCCAACTACCACGCCAACCAGCAATGGGTTGCCGGTGTCAGCTAATACAGATGCTGCACCACCACCAAGGCCAGCGACTGTAGAGATGCCGAGAATTGGGCTATCTACACTCATTTGAGACTCCATTCCTTAAGATGAATGATTTACTTATACACTAATATTTACAAATAAACAAGTATATTTATTATTATGCTTACGCTTGCATATCCTTGACAACAGATATAAAATATTTTTCGATATGAAGAATAAGCTGTCATTTAGCTTACGTCGGTTCAACGACTTCTTAACTGGAATTGCCGTGCTGCTTGGCGTGTATATTTTACTAATGCCCTTGCTGCCGCAGTTTACTTTTTGGGTGACCGCCCAAACCGGAGTAAACGCAGTAAAATCTATAGAGTCAAAAGCAGATCCTGCTAACTTTCCAGACAAGAGCACCCTAGTTATTCCTAAACTTAATCTCGAAACCCAGATATATGAAGGGGAGAGTGCGAAAACACTGGCATTGGGCGTTTGGCGACGTCCACAAACTAGCACCCCAGATATAGGGGGCAACACTGTATTAGCTGGCCACAGGTTTGCGTACCGCGAAAAGACACCCTTTTATCATCTAGATAAAATGAGCCAGGGTGACGAAATTATCGTATATTGGGACAAGGCTCGTTATAGCTATAAGGTGACCGCTATAAAAGAAGTAAAACCTACGGCAGTTGAAATAGAAGCGGATACTGATGAGCCTTTGCTGACCTTGTATACATGTACACCTTTGTGGACGTCTGAGCGGCGCTTAGTCGTACAAGCACAACTTATGGAGACCGCACCATGAAAGAATGGCAGCGCACCGTTATCCTCTTACTTGTAATTCTTGCAGGCCTGGCTTTTATAATCGGGTTTGATTGGATTACCACTCTGAATTACTAAAACAAGTTGCCGACCTAGATCTCTGAATGTGAGATTTTCGGCATATTTATAGCGCAGCAATTTATATACTGAGTGCGTTTAACTAATTAGGTGGGAGGTATCTATGAAAGATATCAATTACGATTTGGTGAAATTATTGCACCAAACGCTTGATATTGTGTGGCAGCTCGAGAATCACTATATCAAGGACGCGGAAGAAGTGAAGTGCCATAGCGTAGATACGCTCAAAAAGATCCTGGAAGACGAGAAAAAACATGCCCAAATGATTACCGAAGAAATTAAATTACGTAGCCAGGCCAAGATATTCGATTAAAATAAAACCATGGCACAAAAACAATGCACACACATCGGTTTGATTAAAGAAGGCGTTAAGCCAAAAACACCAAATGGTTGCGAGGAGTGCTTAGCACTGGGGGACACTTGGGTAAGTCTCCGCATGTGCTTGACCTGTGGTCATATTGGCTGCTGCGATAGCTCTAAAAACAAGCATGCAACGAAACACTTCAAAACAGTCGGGCACCCGATAATGCGAGGTTACAAAACCAAACACCGTTTTAAGTGGTGCTATATTGACGAAATGGAAGTGGAATTACCCGGGAAGGTTAAAATCGCGCGTTAAGCGCTTGCCATTTTTGTCGCGCATTTCACCAGTGGCAATCAACACAATGTCGATAATCCACCAGATACCCAGGCCGCCAAAGGTGAGCAGCTTGAGTATGCCCGTGCCGATTTTACCCATGTAAAAGCGGTCAATCCCGAATTCCCCTACAAAAATGCTTAAAACCAAAGCGATAAAGTAATTACGTTGGTATGGTTTTGATTGAGGCTTAGCGTCTGCCATGGTAGCTCCTTATAACTGCTTTTATTATAACCGGTTTACAACAGAGGTAAATTAGTATACAATTTTATCCGTTCGAGTAATGTTTGGGCCATTAGCTCAGCTGGTTAGAGCACCTGCCTCTTAAGCAGGGTGTCCTGGGTTCGAGCCCCAGATGGCCCTCCATAGAAAAAAGACCTACCTTTTAGCGTAGGTCCTTTTTCTATGGCATGATCTTCTAGGCTTGCCCAAGACACCTTTAGGTGTCCTTGGGTTGAGGGCTGCCAGCGGCAGTCCGAAGAATCCTCGTTAAGCCGAACGGAAGCTTTAGCTGGAGTGAGCCAGAAATGAACGAGCCCCAGATGGCCCTCCAAGAATTTATTACACAAAAAAGACTTCTCGGAAGTCTTTTGTTATGGAAAAGTATATCTATTTAACGTTTTTCTATCACAGTTATACCATCGACTTGTTTAAACACGCCGTGCTTACTATTAATGAAATCGAGCGCTTGTTGCTGAATAGCAATTGGAATATCTTGCCATTGCTCATTGAGATAGAATTCTATAATAGATTCTGTGTCATCCGTATTATTAATTGGAATCTTTAATTCAGATTCACTTGAGTATTGAGTAACGTTCAACTTATTGAGATTCGGAAGCACCGATATAACATCGTTAATGGTCATTGCCGAGAAGGGCTTATCCGAAAGGAGTGGTTTAAACTTCATCTTAAAGTTGTATGCATCATCCTTATCGCGAAGGACAATAATCAGTTTGCCTTCGGGTTTCAAGAGTGACATCACCTTTTCTAACTGTCGAGGCCACTCAGAGCGAGGAATATGGTAGAAAAGATGAGCGGCAATGACTGCATCAAATCTTTCATTACTCGAAAAGCTATCTAAATCGGAATGGATAATTGTAACGTTGTCTTTTGGAAGTGTATTTTTAAATCGATTTTCAAGTTGCTTCACCAGGTCTATGCTAGGCTCTATCAAGGTAAGATGAATATTCTCAGTATCTTTTAGCTGAGATAGGGTGAGTCTTAGATACTCGCCGTTGCCCGTGCCAATATCTAAAATCTTGGATTCACTATTAAGGGTTTGAAGGATTTTAGAGAGTTGTTTGGATGAGGCCTCTTTTTGATTCGTGTATCTTAAGAAGGTTTCAAAGGGAGACTCATCTTGCTTGTTTCTATATTCAAAGCCGCTTGATCCTTTGGTGGCTGTCATGAAGCGATTATACAATACTGTCCGTGGCCATCACTCTAGTTGCGATAGCAACCACTATGGCCCTCTAATAATATACATTCAGATGTGATTTTAGTTCGTGCCTATGCCTCTCAAATTGGAGAGGCACTTTTTGTCTGTTAAAAAGATTCGAGCCCCTGACGGTTCTGACGCTTATCCTGGTCCAGATAATGCCCAACCCACTAGCGAATTGCAGGAAAGTACAAGTAATACCTTAAGGGCCACCGTAGAATACTAGACCAAGAGAGCGATAAATGGCTCTTTTGTTATCATGTAGTTATGGTTACTGACGATCCTATTGATAAAGCATACGCTCATGCCTGCCAGGCAATTATTGACGATGCTGAAAATCTAAGCCCTGAGGATATTGAGAAGAAGTTGTATGCAACTGGAATAAGGTATTACCCTGATTACACTCAGCCAAAAAATCTAATGCTAGCCGAAGTACACACGGGAGTTATGTTTGACGAACTTGACCCTTTCTTTTCTGGCACTGACCATGTTGAAGCACTTGAAAGATTTAAAAAGATAGTTAGCGACTACCTAAGTGGTAACTTTTATCCTTCGTACTGGGTATTGAGTGGGAATTACATGGTGGATGACCGGGGCTACTCATGGAATATAAGAATAAAAGATGGACAGCTTGTTGTGGGGTGCGGAAATGCTAAAATTGCTAGGGCACTTGAAGAGCTAACCGCTTCTATGAAACTCACTGGCAATGATGAAGCCGATTTAGCTGTCTTGCAAAGACAGCTACCTGAGAGAATCAATAACCTAACATTAGCAAGCTCTGAACTAGAAGAATATCTTTCTTAAAATTCATGGCTCTACCAAGGAGTCTTTGGAGTCTTTTTGTCACGGTAGACATACCACACCTCGATTCCCTGGGCCTCGGGCCTTTCCCCTAGCTCTTTTATGGCTTTGTGGTATGATTACTTTTACCTTCGTCGAGATCGCTCCGAAGGCGTATTTTTTTGACATGTAGACCAGAAAGTCCGAGCTGTTCCCATATTTTCTGGAGGAAGCCATGCAGTACCCTAATCTGACTCGAATCAGGAAGAAGGGTCCACATCACTACAGTGTCCGGCTGCGGCCGGATGCTAACGTTGAAAATGGTCTCCGCGATGCCGTTCGGCTCGCCTTCAACCTCGAAGCGGATGTTCAGTTTGAACACAATCAGCAGAAGACGAGCGTCGAGGCGAGTTCGGACATGCAGCACGTGCTAGCAGACTGGCGGCGGCAGGAAGAAAAGATGAAGCTAAGGGATAAGCCGAATCTTTTACGGCGGCGCCAAGAACTCGAGAAGGAGATTGTCAGCCGCCGGAGTTCAAGCCGACACATCCCGACGAATGGAAGTTGGCCGAAACAATGCTCCGCGAAGCGTACAACGATTCGATCGTTGACTTTGCGATCCGTTGGGCAAGGCTTATGCAGCGGCATTTGCTGCTGGGCCAAAGCTTTGGCGCCATGGCCGATACCATTGAGACTAGGGTGTCTTTCGGGACTACCGAAAACCAGCGCTACCACGCCGCCAACGTGCTGGCTCGCCATTGGAAGTATGGCGTGCCATTCTGGAAATGGTACAACCGGGTGGAGCGTTAATCTGCCTGAACGGTTGTACGGATGGGGCGGGGCGTTCAACCTCGCCCCATCCAAACTGCGCTTCTGGTCTACTTCAGCTTTTGGCTTGCCGAAAGCTTTTTTCGTTGATGGAAACTCTGGTACCATAAGTAGTATGAGGGCAATCTGGAACGGATCAATCAGCTTTGGACTTATTAACATCCCAGTGCGCATGTACAGCGCGGTGAATCCGCGCGAGGGCATTGACCTCGACATGCTGCACAAGGAAGACCACGCGCCAATTCGCTACGCGCGCATTTGCCGCAAAGATGGCGAGGAAATTCCATGGAACGATATCGTCAAAGGGTACGAATACCAAGATGGTGACTACGTTGTACTGACACAAAAAGAGCTTGAGAGTCTGGATGTTAAGAGAACACAGACAATCGATATCCAGCAATTTGTCGACATTGGCGATATCGATATTCGTTATTTTGAAAAGCCGTATTATCTAGAAGTTGTAAAAGGCGGCGATAAGGCCTATGCGCTTTTGCGCAGTGCTCTGCAAAAATCCGGCAAGCTTGCGCTGGCTAAGTTTGTGCTGCATGAGCGCGAACATATAGCAGTTATTAAGCCGCTCGGACGTGCCTTGGTACTCAACCAAATGCGCTATCCGTCAGACTTGCGCGAGCCAGGCGAACTTAATCTACCAACAGATAAGGAAGTGACTGCCAAAGAGTTAGAAATGGCAGTGAAGTTGGTTCGCCAAGAAACAAAGCCGTTCATTGCTGAAGACTTGCGCGATACCTACACCGAAGAACTCGAAGAAATGATTAAAGCAAAAACAAAGGGCAAAAAACCAAAAAAGGGCGGCAAAGCACCAAAAGCCACGACCTCGAAAGATCTTATGTCTGCCCTTAAGGCGAGCTTAAAGGAATAGGCCATGGGCCTCGGGAAGTATTTTAAGAAACGATCCTTCAAAGAAACTCCCGAACCAAAAGGTAAGCTCAAGCATACCAAAAGCAAAAAACTGGCGTTCGTCGTGCAAGAACATCACGCTTCGCGACTGCATTATGATTTCCGGTTAGAGCTCGATGGCGTGCTAAAAAGCTGGGCTGTGCCAAAAGGCCCAAGCCTTGACCCGCACGAGCACCATTTGGCAATCCGGACCGAAGATCACCCGTACGAATACCGAAAGTTCGAAGGGGTCATTCCGGAAGGCAACTACGGCGCCGGCAACGTGATTATTTGGGACGAAGGTAGCTACGTTGCCCGTAAAGGTGACCCTGCAGACAGCGAAAAAACCTTACGGAAAGAACTGAAAAAGGGCCATTTGACCTTTATTCTGCATGGCAAAAAACTAAAGGGTGAATTCGCGCTCATAAAAATGCATAACGCCACGGATGAAGACGCATGGCTGCTTGTTAAAAAAGGTGATGAATTCGCATCAAAAGAAGACATAACCAAGCAGGACGAATCGGTTAAAAGCCACAAGAAAGTCGACGAGCTTGGCGCGAAGAACAAGCTGCCGGACCTCTCTGATTATCCAAAAAAAGCTAAGCTCTGGATGGTGAAGCCAATGCTCTGCACATTGGTCGAAGAGCCGTTCGATAGAGTTGGCTGGCTTTTCGAAATTAAGTGGGATGGCTACCGCGCTATCGGTAGCAAACGCAAAGATGACATCGAACTTTATTCGCGTAACGACCTCGACTTTACCGCCAAGTATCCTCCCGTTGCCGAAGCCATGCGTGCGTTTAAACACGATGTAATTGTCGATGGCGAAATTGTGGTGGTGGACGAAAATGGCACCGCCCGTTTTGAATGGCTGCAAAACTGGCACCGCGGCCCGCACGGTACGCTCCATTATTTTTTGTTTGATATCTTGTGGTGCGATGGTCGGGACCTCGGAACCATGCCCTTAACTGAACGTAAAAAGTTACTAAAAAGCATTTTGCCAAAGAACGATGTGCTTCGCTATAGCGACCACGTAGAAACAAAGGGCGTCGCGCTTTTTGAAGAAATGAGAGAGCGTCATTTAGAGGGTATGGTTGCCAAGAAGGCAGACAGTCCCTACCGCGAAAATGTGCGTGGCAGGGAATGGCTAAAGATGAAAACACACTTGCGACAAGAAGTTGTAATCGGCGGCTACACCGAGCCACGCGGTGGACGAAAATACCTTGGATCGCTGGTAGTGGGCGTCTACGAAAAAGGCGAGTTGCACTACGTCGGCCATTCTGGCGGTGGTATTCCTGACGATCAACGGCGGTTGCTGCGAGACAAGCTGGCTAAGCGTGAACGTAAACAATCGCCATTTAAAGTTGAACCCAAACCAAATGCGCCAGTGCACTGGGTGAAGCCAGAGCTGGTATGTGAGATGAGTTTTAGCGAATGGACGAAAGAAGGGTATATGCGCCAACCACAATTTGAAGGCTTACGGCCAGACAAAAATGCAAAAGACATCCACCGCGAAAAACCAAAAGCAGTTGTGCCGAAAAAAAGCCCTGGCAACCCAGGTGACTTACCGTTTGAGTTCACTCACGCCGATAAGGTTTTCTTCCCGAAACACAAATATACGAAAGGCGATATCGCCGATTACTATCGCTCGATTGCCGAGTACATTCTGCCGTACATTAAGGCCCGTGCGTGCTCGCTCAACCGCATGCCAAACGGCGTTAAAGGCGAGTCGTTCTTCCAGAAAAATAATGAGCATTTGCCAGATTGGGTGCCGCACGCCGATATTTTTTCCCAGTCCAACAACGCAAACATTCGTTGGATTGTAAGCGATAATTTAGATACGTTGCTGTACATGGTGCAACTTGGCTGTGTCGAAATTAACCCCTGGAATTCACGCGTTGGCCATTTGGATAACCCGGACTGGATTGTGATAGACCTCGATCCAGAGGGCGTTTCGTTTAAAAAAGTAGTGGAAGTCGCACATACAGTAAAAGCGGTGTGCGACGAATGGAAGATACCAACGTACCCCAAGACATCGGGCAAAACCGGCCTGCATGTGTACATTCCGGCGGGTGCAAAGTACACGCACGAACAATGCAAAAATCTTGCTCACCTCATTGCGATCGAAATAAATAGGCGTCAACCGAAAATCACCAGTGTAGAACGTATGCCAAAAAAACGACAGCACAAAATCTATGTAGACTTTTTGCAGAATCGCGAAGGCCAAACGCTGGCCGCGCCATATAGTTTGCGCCCAACACCAGATGCCACGGTATCGATGCCGCTGCATTGGGACGAAGTAACTCCGAAACTAAAACCGACCGATTTCACTATCAAAAACACGCCAACGCGGCTTAAGCGTGTGGGTGATTTATGGAAGCCGGTAGTTGGCAAAGGGATCAACCTAGCTGCTATCATTAAGAAAATTGAAGGTTAAAATAGGAGTCATATGACTAGAGATGTTACCTCGCAAGTGCCAATTGGCCTGTTTCTAAAACGGGCAGATGCAGCAATTACAGCCTACGCTTCAAAAGCGCTGCAAGAAGTAGGTATTGACCGTACTCAATGGCAAATGCTTCGCATAGTACATGAAGCGCGGGTTATTTCAAAAGAAAGCGTGCGGCAGTCGTTAAAAGATTTCATCGATGAGCAAACTTTCAATAAACTATTGCAGCGGCTTACAGGGGATGGTTGGATCGCCGAGAAGCAAGGCCAGTTAGCGCTAACTGATGCAGGGAACGAAAAACACGATCAAGCATTCGAAATTCAAAAACAGGTTCGTCAGCAAACCGTCAAAGGTATTAGCGAAGAGGAATATAACGCAGTTATACGAGTGCTGCAGCAGGTGATTGAGAATTTAAAATAACCTTGACCACGTTATATAGTTATGTTAATATAAGCACATTGTTTGATGAATCCGAGTTAGTTAGTCGTTATTTCTCGATTTCATTTGGGCAATCGACGCAAATAACTAACTAATTAACAGAGGATTCTTTTTTATGCGTTATCAAAAAACTCGACATTTCTCTCCGAAGCGCCAAGCCTCGAAGAGCAAAAGTCGTAAACAATATATTAACCCACAAATGTTCGTAAAGCCTGCAATGCAGACTGAACAAGTGGAGTATACGCCTCTTCACCAGTTTGAGGACTTTAAGCTTAATGAGCTTTTAAAGAAAAACATTGCCACTAAAGGCTTTGTAATTCCTTCGCCAATCCAAGACCAAGCAATCCCGCTGGGTCTAGAGGGTACTGATGTTGTTGGTATTGCCAACACTGGTACTGGTAAGACAGCCGCTTTTGCGCTGCCTTTACTTCACCGTTTGATGGAAGAACCGCAATCGAAAGCGCTGATTGTCGCGCCAACACGCGAGCTTGCTCAGCAAATTGAAGATGAATGCCGTTCGTTCGCGAAAGGTAGCGGTCTTCGTGGCGTGCTGATTATCGGCGGCGCTTCAATGGGTGCTCAATTGCGTGACCTTAAAGCAAACCCAAGTGTCGTCATTGGCACACCTGGTCGTCTTAAAGATCACGTGCAACGTGGTACGCTCAAACTCTCACATTTCAACATTGCAGTACTCGACGAAGTAGACCGCATGCTCGACATGGGTTTCATTAAAGACGTACGCTTCCTGCTTGGTGAACTTGCCGAGCAGCGCCAATCGTACTTTTTTTCGGCAACTATGGACGCGAATATCCGTGGGCTTATAAGCGGTTTCTTGCACAACCCGGTTACCGTATCGGTTAAAACAGGCGATACAAGCGAAAATGTCGAACAAAATATTGTTCGTTACCAAAGCCCTGCCGATAAACTCGACCAACTGCACGATGCTCTCATTCACGAAAACACTAAAAAAGCGCTTGTTTTTGACGAAACTAAGCGTAGTGTCGATCGTCTGAGCAATATGCTGCAAGAACGAGGTTTTAAGGTAGATTCTATCCACGGTGGCAAGAGCCAAGGCCAGCGCCAACGTGCGCTCGATAAGTTTAAGCGCAGTGAAATTAACGTGCTAGTCGCAACTGACGTTGCCGCTCGCGGTATCGATGTTGCGGACGTGACACACGTTATCAACTACAGCACACCTCAAACATACGACGACTACGTGCACCGCATTGGCCGCGCTGGTCGCGCAGGCAAAACTGGTTACGCGTTGACGTTTGTCGACAAGTACTAAACTTTAGATTCAACCTTAAATAGAGGTAAATCTTTGGACATGTCCTGTCTGAATTCCGTAAGGAACGAAGGCAGGACTTTTAGTTTTTGCGGATCATAAAAACCTGCATCGTCTAGCTCTAATTCGCCATGCGTAGTTTTGGTGAGGTCAAGATTCGCGTAATCGGCGCTGTTTTCGACAGCAAAAAGGAATTCGAGTCGTTGTTCGGTCGGCAAGAATAATTGCTGAACGTAGAGCAGCTTGCCAAGCACCGGTTCGACACCGAGCTCCTCGGTAATCTCGCGCTTTAGCGCCGGGATTATTTGTTCGTCTTCGTCGACCTTGCCGCCGGGCAAACACCAAAAGTCAGTGCTCTTGTTACGGACCAGTAGGAGCTTATCTTCCTGTGCAATAATCGCACGAACGACAATTTGAATCATGATCTTATAATAGCCTAGATATTAGTGGCCAGGCGAGCGATTGTAGTGTTTAGAGGCCGACAAAGAGCAATGAGTCCGCTACAATGAAGAAAGTATGGAGCATGGACACCACGAGCACGACAAGCACGCTGGGCATAGCCCTGAGATGTTTCGGCAAAAGTTTTGGCTGAGTTTAGTTCTGACCATCCCGACCCTTGTTTTTTCAGAGGCAGTCCAGAGTTGGCTTGGGTTTAGCCTGGTTTTTCCTGGTAGCGAATATATTCCAGCCATCTTTGGTGTAGGTATCTTTCTGTACGGTGGATTAGTTTTTATAAAAAGCGCCAAAGTCGAACTTGCCAACCGGCAACCTGGCATGATGACGCTGATTTCGTTGGCGATTTCCGTGGCGTTCCTGTATAGCCTGGCGGTTACACTCAAACTAGTTGATGGTATGGACTTTTGGTGGGAGCTAGCGACGTTAATCACTATCATGCTGCTGGGTCACTGGCTAGAAATGGCCTCGGTCACGAGCGCGCAAGGGGCGCTGCACGAACTTGCCAAACTTTTACCAGATGAAGCCGAATTACTAACCAACGAAGGTAGTAAAAAGGTCCCTGTTTCTGAGCTGAAAGTTGGCGATGTGGTGCTGGTTCGACCCGGAGCGCAAATTCCTGCCGATGGTGAAGTGATTAAGGGTGAGTCGGATGTAAATGAAGCCATGCTAACAGGCGAATCAAAACCGGTGAGCAAACACGCAAAAGCTCAGGTTATTGGCGGTACGATTAACGGCAGCGGTTCACTCACCATACAGGTTACAAAAGTAGGCGGCGACAGTGCACTTGCCGGCATTATGAAGTTGGTCGCCGAAGCACAAAGCAGCAAATCTAAAACGCAAATATTGGCCGATAAAGCTGCGTTTTACCTTGTGTTTGTGGCGATTGGTGCGGCGTTAGTGACCTGGGCTGGTTGGGCGCTGCTCAGCCAACAAACCGCTGGTTTTATTCTGGAGCGCATTGTCACTGTGCTGGTAATTGCCTGTCCGCACGCTCTGGGCTTGGCGATTCCGCTGGTTACGGCTATTTCTACTACATTAGCCGCAAAAAATGGTTTGCTTATACGCCAGCGCATGGCGTTGGAAGCTGCCCGAAATGTCGATGTTATCTTGTTTGACAAAACCGGCACACTCACCAAAGGCGAGCAAGGGGTGGTAGACATGATCGCCAGTGGCGGCGATGCCAAAAAAATGCTCGCGCTTGCTGCCGCGGTCGAAGCTGAATCGGAACATCCAATTGCGCGTGCAATCGTCAAATCTGTCAAAGAGCAAGGCCTTGCCGTTGCCCAGGCGACTAATTTTTCGGCGCTTTCGGGTCGCGGCGCAAAAGCAACAATTAATGGCGCGCTTATTCATGTCGGGGGTCCTAAGCTTATCGAGGAACTACAAGCCGCCGTGCCCAAAACTATCAAACAGGCGGCTACTCAAGCTTCAAAAGAGGGCAAGACAGTCGTGTATGTACTTGAAGGTAAAAATGTTCATGGTGCAATCATGCTCGCCGATGTTATCCGCGAAGAATCGAAAGAAGCAATTGCCGAGCTTCAAAAAGCGGGGAAGCGCGTTGCTATGCTGACGGGCGATGAAAAAGGCGTTGCAGCGTGGGTAGCCAAAGAACTGGGCATTACTGAATATTTTGCTGAGGTATTGCCCGCGCATAAGGCGGAAGCCGTGAAGAAACTGCAAGCCGATGGGAGCCAAGTGGCAATGGTTGGTGACGGCGTGAACGATGCGCCGGCTCTAGTGCAAGCCGACATTGGTGTTGCAATTGGTGCTGGCACCGATGTAGCAATTGAATCGGCCGATATTGTGCTGGCATCGAACGACCCACGCGGGGTGGTAAAGATTGTGCGGCTGTCAAAAGCGACCTACGGCAAAATGTTCCAAAATTTAGTTTGGGCAACTGGCTACAATGCCATTGCCATACCGCTGGCCGCCGGCGTCGCAACGGCTACCGGCTTTATACTCTCGCCGGCAGTAGGAGCAGTGCTTATGTCGCTTTCGACGATCATCGTCGCCATCAATGCTCAGTTTCTTCGAAGGCAAGAGTTATAGCGACTTGCCCGTATCTACGTACACGTTACCAGTAAACTGAATACCGTGGCTCATGCTAGCTGCTGGGCCGTAGCGGAAATCGCGGCCAAATTTGTTATTAATAATGCGTATACCCGAAACTGACGATTTGCCAGCATCAACGTTTAACCAGTTAGCGTTAAATGAATAGTTGCCACCATTCACCAAGTTGTTTTCAACCAAGATATTGCTGGAGTTACCAATAAAGTTACCAAACTGGTATATGGCGTTCATTGGATCGCCAGAGGAAGGCCAGCTGCCAGGCGTATCTTTGAAGGCAAAGAGCGTGTTGTGCTTAACCGTTATGTTGCTGCCCTGAATAGTCTGAAGGATGTCATTGTGCGAGTCCGGGATGCGCTCCAGGTCATGTATATACGAATCAACAATGGTCACGTTGCCATCGGCACGCACTGCATCCACGCCGCCCCGCATATTCACGCGGCGCAGGGTAAAGTTGCCGTAGCCGATTGCAACTTTTGCTGTTTTACCGTCAACTTCCGAGTCTTCAATCGTCACACTCGCACCATCATACAAGCGGATTGCAGCCACAGTATTACCATTGTTGGTAATACGTGAATTTTTAATAGTGACATTTGCCGCATACACAGCCACGTCGCCTAAGACATCAAGGTTAGAGATAACTTGGCCGGGAGTCTTGAGCGTCAGGCCGCCACTGGGTGTGAGTTTTGTGCCAGCAGGCACGCCAGTATTGGTGGCGTCTGGGTAGCCGCAGCCGCTTGGTTTCGTTAAACAACCACTACCGCCTGATGGTGGCGGCGGTGGTGGGGGAGGTGGCGGAGCTGCAGGTGCAGTAAACTGGACAGCTTTGCCGTTTGAAGCGCCGCTATCTGAAATGATGTTGGCATTGCCACTTAGGCTACCTTGTTCAACTTCGTGTGCTACAAAAAAACCCGCAGCGTTCGTTTGCATTAAAAAGTACCCCGCAACCAACACTATCGCAGCAACTGATACAGCGATTATCAAGTTGGTACGGGTCGGTTTCAGAAGTGCTCCGAGCTTTTTTATCATTGTGCCTTTTCCCCTTCGTCTTTGCATGCCATTATTCCACAATCACCGTGCCTTTATACTGTGCGGGATTGAGGGGGTCGTAATAGCTGTAGGTGCCAGGTTGCTCGAATGGGAATATATACACATCGCCTGGCTCAAGAGATTCGTTGCTGGTAAATTCCTTCAATGACGTTTCGTCACTGGCGACTTCATGCGCGGCGGTATCGAGGTTTGTCCACGTAACGTTTTGACCCTTTTTGATTTTTACAGTATTCGGTATAAAACTCTTGTCGGTAATGGTGACGTTTGCGCCTGCTGCTGTATCATCCTGGGCGAAGAAGAGGGTCCAACCTGCGAAAATCAGTGCTACAACAACCAAGACCACGGCTGCAATGGCGACCACCTTTTTATTTAATCGAAACTTGCTTTTCGCAGGTGATGGTTCGCCGCCCGTAACCGCAGGGAAAGGTGATTGCGTAGACTGTGGTGTAAATTCCATGGTCGGTCCTTATTGCCTGTACTTAAGTGTGACATCTTGGGTCACCACGTTGTTGTTTACTCGAACTGACAGCGACCGCGGGAAGTAGGTACTACCCTTACTGTAGGTAACGTTGTACCGGCCAGGATCAAGCTTACGTATCTGGTACCTACCTTGAGAGTTGGTGACGGACGTGAGCTCGTTATTGCCAACAACTACTCGCACTTTGGCATAAGCTGTCGGTTTATTGGTCTTGCCGCTAAGTACGGTGCCTCGCAGGACTCCTTTACGCTGTGCGGCAGGCGTTTTTACTGTTACCTCTGGTGATCGCCCGCTTGTATTGCCCTTAGGATCTTTGGCGATTACGTAGTAGGTGTAAGCAGTTGATTTTTTAAGATTTGTGTCGCCGAAGCTCGTTGAGGCGACACTTGCAACTTTTTCAGCTGTTTTGTTGGCGGTCTTGCGGTACACTTCATATTCGGCAACTCCAACATTGTCAGTACTGGCGTTCCAGCTGAGGTTGACTTGTGTAGAGTTGGCTGCTGTGGCGGTGAGGTTTGTCGGTGCGCTCGGCGCCTCTGTATCGGGGACGTCAAGAGTTTTTACCGTGACTTTTTCAGACGGCAGCGACTTGTTTCCGGCAGCATCGAACGCGGTTACGTGATAGATGTACTGGGTGTTAGGCAACACGCTTGTGTCGGTAAAGGTTGTCGTATTACCAACATTTGCCATCGGTACGCCATCGCGACTGACGGTATAGCCGACGGCACCAGATACAGCACCCCAGCCGACAGTTACGCTATTATGAGTGGGCGTGGCAACAACATTGCTTGGTGGCGCTGGCGGTTGGCTGTCGCCGTCGCGGACTGTCACCAAGTAGCTGTCGGTGCTTTGGTTTCCGGCAGCATCGAACGCTTTCGCAGTCAGACGATGAGAGCCGTTTGATGAGCTTTTTGAATCCCAGCTGGCGCTGTAGGGAGCACTAGTATCGGTTGTAATGAGTTGGCTGTCGACGAAGAATTCGACACGCGATACCCCGATGTTATCGCTCGCATTGGCCGTAATGGCAACCGTGCCAGAAACTATTGTGCCTTCTTTGGGATCGGTAATGTCAACAGAAGGCGGTGTAGTGTCGGAAGGCGTGTTACAGTTGTCGCCGTTGCCTGTTGGCATGCAGGTAAGGTCGGAGGTTGCAACAAGGCGGTCAAGTTTTACATTCGGCTGACGGCCAATAAACTTGACACTGTGAGTACCCTTGGTGAGCGACAAGTTCACTTTTGATGCGGTGTTACCGTTTTGGTAATCGACCCACGTCCACGCATTTGCAGAGATGCTCTTACCGCCAACGACATAGCAGTTGGCTCCGTCAATTTCTAATAAATAGCTGTTGTTGCTGGTATCAGGTGCCATAATGCGGCTCCAAATACGGTATGTCGCTGTTGATGGCACGGTGAGGCTAGCCGATACCGTTCCATAATCGGTCGAAGGCGGCGTGCAAGCGGCGGCTTGTGCCTGTAGCGGTACTAGCATTGCAGCCAAGCCAACTACGACGCCTGCGACTATTAGAGTAAATGCCTTACCGATCACCTTCGTAGGTATATGAAGTGTGTTCACGTTTTTACTGACTTTGTTTAATTTTTTTAAATGTTTATGTTTTGATGGTGTGCAATATCGCAGAGAAAGTCAAGGACTTTTTGTAAAAAATGCTACAAATTAGTCGTACAGTTCACTCACGATAACTGCATTATTGCCAAAAACGCGTGGTCTTAGCGCAAGTAGTCGCATAAAAATAACGTGTACATGGAGACCGAGTACGAGGAGGCCGAGACCAAGCGCAATGGACCCCCAAGCAGATGAAAAATCAACGTAAAACTGCGTGAAGCCACTTTGAGCTATAAGTGTGCAAAAGGGCACTAGTACTTTCACGAAGAATATAAGATATAGCACCCAAAGCAAGGCAATACCAACCCTAAAGGCGATTCGTGTTCCCATTTCGCGTTCTAGCGTTTGGTTGGCGCGGTGCATCTCGTCGAGGGTGTTCGAAATACCGGCAGTTGCTCGGGTGATAGTTTGCAGTACGATGTAGACAATGATTCCGGCTAACAGTGCCGCTACAAAGATAACGGCATTATAGGTAAGCGGGTGGGCCGAAATCGCAGCCATAATTGCGGACAGGCTGTCGGGTGATGTCTCAAGGATAGTCACGACGCCAAACGGACCCCAAAAGTAATCGTAAAACAGCGGATCTTCTAATAGCGACGCCCAGGTGAATACTCCTAGAATAATGGTTGCCAAAACGGCACAAGTAATAAAACTAAAAAATGAAGGACGGATGACTATGCTAGTGAGGCGGAAGTTCATTATGCGATTATTATACGACTTTTGACCGCTTTGGTATGATGAACGAGCACATGAAACTTATATTCCAGCGCGTACAACCTGAAGCAGGCGATGTTTATTCGTTTATATTTTTACCGGCCGAACCATTGCAGTGGCAGGCTGGTCAATCTATTCGTATAGAAATTCCCGCGGGCTACGGCGTGGAAGAGCGCCGGTTTACCGTCTCTTCTGCGCCATATGAAAAGGAAATTGCAATTACTACCAAGGTAAGTAAGAGCGAATTTAAGCAGGCGCTAAAGAATCTTCAACCTGGTGACGAAGTCGACGGCTACGCAATTGAAGGCGATTTTGTTTGGAACGATGATTCTACACAAAAAATTTTTGTAGCAAGTGGTATTGGCATCACGCCGTTTCATGCCATATTAAAGCAGCGTGTGCACGAGAGGCAGCCAATACCGGCGATTTTACTCTATGCAGCCAGGACCGACGACATGCCTTTTAAGGGCGAACTCGACGCCTGGCAGGCGGCTGATCCTAATTTTAAGGTTGTGTATGTCACCGGAAAACGCCTGACTAGCGAGCTTGTGGCCACCCATGTGCCAACTATGACCAATAGTCTCATCTATGTTTCTGGCCCGAGCGCCATGGTTGACGAAATTGGCGACTCGCTGCTACGCAATTATGCTCTGCCCAAAGCGCAACTAAAGCGCGATTGGTTCACCGGACACCTCGAAGCCTAGGCGAAAAATCTCGCTGTAAAAAATCTCGGCGTCAACTACCCTTCGTAAGAGGAGGGAGTATGAAGGCAACATGGCAAGGATATGTAACTATCGGCCAGCTGACAATTCCAGTCCGACTCTATGGGGCAACCAAAACTATTCGTCCACGCTTTACTCGATTACACGAAAAGGACAATTCGCCCACTGAACAAGCTGTGAAGTGCCAGGCCGAAGGTAAAGAAATACCAAATAGCGAGACAATCCGCGCAGCCGAATCTGAACCGGGCAGCTACGTAGTGATAAGCGATGAAGAGCTAGAACGCACCGCAGCAACCAGGCTAAAAAGTATCGAGGTGCGTCAGTTTTGCGACGTGAGCGCAATTGACCCCATTTATTACGAAAAACCGTATTATGTCGTGCCGAGTAAGGGTGGCGAACGCGCCTACGCGTTGCTGCGCGAGGTGCTGGTACGCGGCAATAAGGTAGCGATCGTGCAATTTGTCCTGTATAACAAAGAGCATCTTGGCGCTTTGCAGGTACGGCAAGACATTATTGTGCTGCACCAAATGCGCTTTGCCGCAGAAATCGTGCCGAGAACAGATATTGACACACCACCATTGCCGCAACCAAATCCAGCCGAAATTGGCGCCGCTCTAGCAGTGCTGCAGCGACTGAGCGGGCCATTCTTTGTTGAAGATTATCACGATGAACAGTCCGAGCGTCTGCTAGACCTCATTACCAGGAAAAAGAAGGGCTTGCCACCACCACGCCGACGAATTGTTTCACCGCACGCCACACCCGACCAAGAACTTCTGGCAGCTTTGCGGGCGACTTTGGAAAGCAAGCGGCAATTATCTATCGAAGATGCGGTAGAAGAAGACGGCTAGCCTTTTTGGCGCTCTAATTCTTTTAATGCAGCCAGGTCATTAATTGCGATGCCCCGAAAGGTCGGAATTTGCGTGTAAGCGTCCTCGATCGCTTTAACCTGCGCAGAAAGCTCGGTGGTCGACTGGCCAAAGTAGGTGATTTTGGCAGGTTTGACGTCGTTAACTTCTTGTCCAATAAGCACCGCTACGTTTGGCGCTTTAGCCTGCGCATACTCGACTTCGGTACGCGAGTGCGCAAGCACGCCATCATTGCCGCGCGCGGCATTGCGGTAGGCCATAACCACCACGTTGCTTTGTGGCAATGTATTGAGTCGGTCAAGCAGGTGGTACAGTGTTGGTCCGGTCTTTTCGCGCCAGGTTACCGAAGGAATATTTCCATTTTGATTATCGAACCAGTAGGGAATAGCAAAACCCAGCTCCAGCGAAGCGCCTGTTTGTTCAACATAGCTTTGGGCCGCCGCCGCGAGCTCATCGACCATGTCTAGATAATCTGTCAGAACCAGTGTTTTAACGGTTATAGAGCCTGTGCTAAAACCCTCTTGGTTGTACGACTCTATATCGAACTCCACACCCGAAAATGCTGCATCTTTGTGTTGCTGGTTATATTCTTGCACCGCGCGCAAAACGCCCATTGGTATATGGCGCTTGTCTGGGTTACTCCAGGTGACATCGCCGGCAGCCGCATACACCTTAACGTCGCGTTTTTTAAGCGTTGTTATGTATCTGATTAGCGCATCTTCCAGCGTTTGTTTAGCCGCGGCTTTTTTATCGTCCATCTGCCCATCGACAAGTGCGGCATATTGTCCAACGTCGACATACACTGCATTCAGTTGATGCAAATACATAAAATCGGATAGCTCGTTAAGGTCGTGCTGAGTCTTAGCGGCCGGATTCGACCAATCCCAAACCGCATTGGTGTAGTTTTGGGAAAAATATTGCCGCAGGGGCAATTTACTGGCGCCGAAGTGCATGCCCCATGCTATGCCAGCACCGCCGGCAACGATGATGGCCGCAGTTATAAGTGCATATATTTTATAGGCTAGCTTACCCATTTGTTTGCTCCGTTGCTCGAATAACTAAATCTTGCGGTAAATGAAGCGGCGTGTTTGGCTGATGGATCGCCGAAGCGGGTAATTGCTGCGCCAGCCACATGTCGGCACGCCACCGCTTTGTTTCTTCTATTTTAAGGTCCGGCCGTTCCAGCAAAAGCTTATCGATTGCTTTGTGGGCTAACGCCCGACTGCTGTCGCCTTGTTCTACAAGTACTGTTATTCTATCGGGGTTGTCTTGGTCGTTAAGTAGGAGTGCTGCTGCGTTAGTAGTGACATCGTAATTAAAGGCTTGCTCGTTGCTAGTTAAATTGTCGGTGCGGATTTTATCAAAAAGCTGCATTTCGTTGCGGTAATGCTGGACGCTCGTTGCCCACGAACTGACAATAATAACAAAGGTCGTGGCGTACTCTACTAAAAGTAAACGGCTGGTTGCAGGGCGATAAAGCCGACGGAATAAATATTCGGTCTTGACCTTCAGCCAGTAGAAATAACCAATAAAGCGGCTGAGCGTGAGGGCTAATGTATAAATGGGCGAGAGCAAAACGGCACGCAGGCTGTCTTTACGCCCAAGCTTAAACCATATGGCCACATTGACTGCCAGATAAAACGCGTACGTCACCGCAAAATGATTGGGGCGCATAATAAGCGTCCAAAAAAACAGGATACGCAGCGGTTCCGTCAGATAAATATAAATGTAGTATGCTTTCTCGGCTTTTAGCAGATAGTGAAAGCGCGGCGACAAAATGACTCGCCAGTACAACATAAATAACTCTGGTACGGCCAAGCTCCAGCTAAAAGCACGCTGCCGGAATAGGTCGCGGTAGGTGGCAGGTGCTTTGGTAAGTACAAGTGAATCGGTATAGGTTATGCCTTTACCGGTACCGTACATGTGGGCCAGTAGCGTACGCTGTTCATCTTCACCGGCAAACTGGCCGGAGTGCAAAGTGATTTGCTTGCGGAGGTCATCGGTACGATATAAGCCAATTGCACCTGAGACATTGCCGATAGCACCAGCAGTGGCCCGCAAATGTTTCGCGAGCTGCATGGTATGCCGATATTCGAACTGCTGCAACTCGTTTATAACTGTCTTTTCTTTCACCGGCATTACATTAAACGCGACGGCGGTGTAGCCATCATCGAGCAAGCTGGTTGGAATAAACGAATCACCAATAAGCGTGTCGTCATCAAGAATCAACACGTAGGGTGTATGCACGTGCGCAAGCGCAACGTTAATACTACCCACCTTGTGCAGATTTGTTTCATTTTCCAAAACCTGTACGCCACAAGCGCGGGCGATTTCAGCCGTGCGGTCATTAGAAGCATCAGACACCACAATTATTTGTTTAAGCGGCACTTGGCGTGCGGCACTTTTAATGGTTTCTTCGATCACCGCTTCGCCGTTGCGGCAGGCGATAATCACCGTTACCTTGCTTGGGCTGAAATGGACTTTCTCTATGTGTCGCCGCCGCCTAGGCAGGTGGAGCAAAACAAAGGCACCATCGGTCAGTACAGACAACAGCAAAAAGGCATAAAAGAAATCGTTCAGGCTGACGATAGAGGAAAAAATGTAAAAGTTAACGACAATGAAGATCAGAATAGCCAGAATAATCGAAGAAGTGGTCACCTGGCGCAACCAAGCAAAGATTCTCCCTCCAACGTATCGTATCCCTATCAGCATGAGTTAATCGCGAAAAAGTATTCTCGACACAACTTAATTTATTTACTAAAGTTTTTATTTATTTTACACTAAATATGGTGAAACGTACTAATTTACGCATTGGGCTAGACACAAGGAAAATGCCATACTAATGCAGTATGAAATTACTTCAACTCAATATTTGGGCGGTAGTGTTCGTTCCAGCCTGTAACGGCAAAACTGAAATTTACAACAGCAGGAGCTAGTCGCCAACTAAAAGCGCGTGTATTAATCGCTCTGAGCGGCTTGAACTATCCTTGAAGAGTTGCGGGTCCATAAACGCAACTTCATCAGCATGCTCACCCAAGCCGTATTCCAATGCTTCCAGCTCGACTTCATATACAATCCACAGCAGCCAGTGCTGGTTCTCTTCTACATACATGGATTCGGTATGTACGATTTTAGCTATGAACGGAGATGTCACAAGTACCTCTTCATACAGTTCACGCTTCAGCGCTTCATGGGTGGTCTCGCCATGATCCATCCCGCCACCAGGCAGGCTCCAGTTGCTTCCACCTTCTTTTACGACTAAAACTTCGCCCTTATCGTTGCGGATAATAGCTTTAATCGAAACACGATAATATGTGCTTGGGTACTTGCTCTGCATGAATACTTAATACTATTGCAGTTACGAAAAAATAGACAACTTGAGTCGTCTATCGGTACAACTTAGTAGCTGAAGTTAGAACCTTATTGCTTGCCCGACTTTATTAATTCCCATTTTTCTCGCGGGCAATTTACTGGCCAGGTGCGCCAGTTCTCACGATAATCGCCAAATTCACTTTTTTCAACCCAATGGAGATTTCTGTCATCTGTAATACGGTCTGGGAAACGAATCCCATCAAGGTGATCTATCTCGTGCTGAGCAATACGGGCAGGAAATCCTTCAAATTCGTATTCAAACACTTTGCCCTGACGATTGTAGGCTCGTACTTTTACTCTTTTTGCACGCTCCACAATCCCACATACTCTACTGGTAGAAAAGCAGCCTTCACGACCTTCTTCTAGTTCGTCTGATGATTCAATAACCTCTGGGTTTATAAATTCTTTTAATTCGGGCTGCTCGCCACTTCCCACAGCATCTATACCTATAATTACGATTCGTTTCGACACGCCAATTTGCGGAGCGGCAAGGCCTACAAGTGTTGGGTACTTGGCATCGCCCTGACGGCCATATGCTATCCGGAATAGCTTATTGACTAGAGATTGCGTTTCTTCACTAGTTATATCTTCGAGAGGAATTTCTTCCGCAATTAAATTAAGCACCTCGCTTTCTGGGGGTACTTGCTGCTCGATTACTTCTTCGGTATAACGCTTTTCCAATATTCCTCGATTATAGCAAAAATAGTTCGAATCTTATCAGGTTAAGGAAAAGTTAGAACTAAAGATTAACGGATTGCAGATGGTATTTTTATGATGGGAAAAATGGTACCACCTACCCGATGTATTACGAACAGAGTGCTATCAAGCTATTGTACAAATCTCTAAAGAGTTACGCATAGCAAAAGAGTACCTTGGCGGTAGTTTGCCCGAACTGGGCATATCCCAAGCATCTTAGAAACTATAAACGAGCGCTGGTCGTCCATCTCGTTTTTTTTCGGTTATACGCCATCATCTAGTGTTGGAAAGGGTGCTTCTTCTCATTTGTAGATACGGCCGCCCTCTCGGCCTCAATTGCCTTCACGGCATAGAATTTTAGCGAAGGAGTGAGGCCGTATTCAGGCTCCTCAAGTTCTTTTTCTTTTATCCATCTCAGCTCTAAATGTTCATCCGACTTGCTGAAGACAGCGCTTTTTGCTCGGGCAAAGTAAATCAAGGCTACATGTTTGTGTGGCGGGTTAGCTTCGTAAACGTCCATATAGTTAGGCCGATGTAATAATTTGGTGCCAGCATCGGGCTCAAACTCTGGCTTGTCGCTTAAAATTTCCACTTCAAGACCCGTTTCTTCCTCTATCTCACGAAGTAAGGCCTGTTCTGGGTCTTCCTCCAGCTCAACATGCCCGCCCACCGGTACCCATTTGCTATAACGCGGATGGTGGGCGAACAAAACGTGGCCATCATGTACTACAAATAAAGTTATTACAAAGTCATACTTTTCGTGAATGTGCCCCATTGTCGCTCCTTAATTACTCCTTATTTAAGCATCGAGCGGGTATACTTACAATAAAGCAGAGGAATTACGATGCCCGAAAAAAGCGACCGCCTTCTCGCCCAGTGCGAAAATATAATCAACGCTTACCGGACCGGCGAACTGGGTGTTTGTGAGCTGCCGGAAGACAATGCACCAGCCTTTGCCCCACAAGATATAGAGGCAAAGCTTGCCTATTTCACCCTGCCAATGGCCCTCAACTACCGCCGGAATAGTACTCAAGCCTGGAACGCCGCTCGCGCTACTTGCGAAGATACTACCACGACAGATGTCTTCTCGGTCGAGCAGGCAGCCCAGCTTCCTTTGGACGAGCTTCAAGGCCGGCTAACAAAATATAAACTCGCCCTACAGCCCAACAGGCACACTTTAACATGGAGTACGGTTGCTAAAACCGTTGACCAGAATTGGGGAACGCTTGAAGGATTCTTGGAAAGTACTGGCTACGATTTTCTTGCCATACAAGAGGCAGTGCAGCACATGTACCGAAAGGGCTTCCCCTACTTGGCCGGGCCGAAGCTATTTAATTACTGGGCTTTCATTTTAGGCGTAAAATGCGGTGTCCAATTCAAAAATAAAGAGTACATTGATATAGCTGTAGATTCGCATGTACTAAAATGCTCCGTCGTCTTGGGCGTCATCGCAGCCGACGAAGCGAACTCTCTGCCAACCGAAAAAGTAGCCGAACGATGGCGACATCGCCTGCAAGGCAGTGGCATAGCGCCAACAGACCTTAACGTGCCCTTATGGTTCTGGAGCAGAAACGGCTTTGCTTTTGAGCCCTAATGTGTTGAAAATGCTATAATAGCTTCAAAATTATACAGAGGTACATTTCGTGGCAGCAGATTTACATGAGGTCGTTATATTCGCAGGCCCGCACGGGGCCGGTAAGGATACTATCGAGAATGCCTTTACGGCGTCGCAGCCGGATGCCACTAGGCACGTCCGTTATTCAAGCCGTGCACAAGCGCCAGGCGAGGTGCAAGGCCAGGCCTATCACTTCGTATCACAAGAAGAATTCGATGCAATGGTTCAAGACGATGCATTTATTGACCACGCCCATTACCCTGAGGGGAGTAGCGGCATTGCTCGCAGTGCTCTAGTGGGGGATGTTGAGACATACCGCTACACCTCAATAACCACCAACTTCGAGGAAGGGCTTTCTCTGGCACACAAACTGGCCGACCTACAAATTGCTCAAAGGTGCCTATTCATTGGCCCTTGCACAAAAGAAACGATGACAGTAGAACCCGACAAGTATCTAGGTGCTTTAGCGCGTCGCATGGCAGAACGTGCCCGAGGAAGTGACGACATTGCGCTCCGGCTTAGCAAGGCCGAACTGTACCGCAATCTTTTTATAGCCACTCAAGACGAGGTGGTCTACATTGCCAACGAAGACGAGCAACAGGCGGCCGCCCTAGAACAAGTCAGAACGGCTATTGGCCGTTAGGCATACTTACAAGCTGATCGTACTTTCTTAGCTCAATATCTGCCTCGGTAAGGCCGAATTCAGCAGCCTTGTCCATGATTTGACGCTCGGCTACGGGCTGGGTGCTTTCATCGGCCGCCAATATTTCTATTTCTAAGAAATGGCCTGCGCCTACTACGCTATCAAGCATGATGGCCATTTCCCCCGCTTTGGCGATGGTGCGGTCTTTTATAACGGTAGTTACCGGCCTGTAGTCCATTTCTTTTAGTATTTCCGCCATCGTGGCCGCAGACTCCACGGTTAGCTCATGCTCGACGGTATCGCCAGCCTCGTTAATGCTCCGCTTATACGCCAGAGTGGTAACGTCGTTAGTTGTACGCAGGCGTACTACCGGGTCGCCTCGCGTAAAGCCAGCAAAAGAATCAACCCCATGCAAAAACACCTGGTCAACCTGATGGACCGTTTCGAGTGAGCCGTAGTGAGCGCCAAGCTCCTGCTCTATTGCTCCCTTTTGTTCTGTGTTGAGTCGGAATTTTCGTTCAATTTCAATCATATGGGTATAGTATACCAACTATCGAATGGCATCTAGGCGTCGCAGATTTTGGTACTGGTCCCAGTCACGCTTATATTTTTTAGTGAGGGCTAATGCGCTTCTCATCACAATGTCCACTTCTTCGTCAGGCAGGCCATAGTCTACTTCCGTTAGGGCAATCTCTGCCAGACGCTCGGCAAGATCGGTTATGCTTAGTCTGTCTAGCTTTTCAATGAGTACGGCACCCTTGTATTTTTCCATCAGGGTCTTAATTGGTGGCGCTATAGTTGAGGAGTAACTTGTTGGTTCGCGTAACATAACGACGGGCTTGTTGCGTAGAAGGGCATAGGCAGTTTCTAGCCCGGTACTTTCGCCCACGTATCCGTCCCTGTCACCCCAAATATTGTAGGTGACCTGTAGAGGATTTGCCCGTATCTCCCTTAAGAACTGCACTTCAGTTGTATGGAATGGCGTTTCAGCTTCATGGGGTACGGTGATAGCAAAACCGCATGAATGTTCTATAATTTCGTCCCCGACCGGGAATGCCACATCAATGCCCGCCTCAACAAGCTGACGCTTAAATGCAAAAACACCTGGATTATCCAGACTGTATCTTCCGCTAATCTGTGTTCTTAAAATTTCGTCGCCATCGCCAATCTGCGGAGCGATAACTTCACCAGGCACTGCCATATGTCCCCTCTGTAGCTCTGATTAACTGTAGCCGAGACAGCATACCATACTGTGCACGCCAATTTAAATACTTCATTTTGGTTTCTGTAAAACTTAGGTTGTGAGTTGCTCTTTCACCATTGCAGCTTGCTCTGGTGTGACGAGCCGCTTCTGGCCCACGATAGGCTCGGTTGAGCCGCCGACAAGAATGTGAGGGCCAGCTAAAGCAACACGATATGAACTGAACGATAACGTTGCGCCAATTTCGTCTTCGGGAATTGTTGGTGCATGGAATACGCCAACCTCTATAGTGTGCGTGTTGCCCTGCGGGACGACACGACGGCCAATCTCATAGGCTCTTACCACTCTTCCGTCAGTGGTCATTGCTTCGGAGCCGGACTTGTCAGACGGCGGCATAAATACCCTTAGCAAACCCCTAGCGGCCACTTCTTCATCTGACACACCGCTACCATGAGCCTCGACGCGGTAAATATTATCGCTATAGGTGCCCTTGGCAGCAATGGAGGCAATGTGTACCACGTGGTCGTGAACATCTCGCAGTGGCCCTTCGCGGTCTTCCCGCAGGCGCATACCGGCAGGCCAGATGTGAAAACGCAGGCTGCCTAGAGTGGGGTGAGTGCCTAATGGATAAACCATGTAGCCCGACGGGTGCCAACGACCTTCGCGCTGCTCAAGACTAGGAATAATGTCCGACTTAAGCGTTTCATCAATTGCGGGCAGCAAATCGACCGCCTGGTCGAAAAATTCGCCAACGGGCAAGTGTCCTCTTTCGCTTTGTTGGAGTGATGCCGAGCCTCGGCCGGGTTGTATGTCGTATTGCTCTAGTGAAATCATGATATAGAAATATTAACAGTAGCTACCTGGCGCTACAATGGTAAACTTACTCGACATATCTTAGCTCGGTCAGAAAATCGAGCCACACCTCCTCCAAACCTGGGCTAGCTTCCCAGTCCGTCTGGGGTATTTGATCGGCTTGAAATGCTCTTGTACGGTCTGCCAAATCCTGTAGTTCTGCACGGCTATACCAGCCCGCGCTCTTGGCCTCATCAGCACTCGGCTGCAACTCACCCTCAAACTCGCTAGTCTCAAAGACCCACCATTCATGGTGACCGCCACCGGGGCGGCGACAGGGATTGTTGACGTGTCGGCCTTGGATAACTGTCTGGCGTAGGCCACTTATCGCGAGAACCAGTCCTAATTCTTCCCTCGCCTCATCTACGGCAGTTTGTTCGGGAGAGCCGTGATTGTCTATGTGGCCCGAAGGAAAGGCCATACCTACAGGAAATCTGGCACGCTTTAAAAGTGCAACGTCACTGTATTCGTTTTCCACTATTACGCCGACGCTCTTATTATCGCAATGCTCAACCCATACTTCGCTCATACTGCAATACTACCTCAGAAAGAGCCTCTATTAAACTCGTCAATCCGAAGAAGTTAGTTCTTGGTGGTAAATCAAACCCCGCTCCCGAAAACTAAAATACCCACTCTTGGTAACAATAACGTGATCCCGTAACGGAATACCGAGCAAAATCCCAGCCGCAATAAGTTGCTGCGTAGTCTTAATGTCCTCGCTGCTCGGCTCTGCCATACCTGACGGATGGTTGTGCGCGATTATCACATTGGCAGCTCTGTCAGTCAGCGGTCCCGCAAACACTTCACGCGGGTGGGCTAGCGACACATCCAGCAGCCCAATAGTAACGATACGGCGCAGAATCAGATTGCCAGCTCCATCCAGGCTGAGTGTGACGAAGTACTCCTGCTTCTTATCCCTAAAGATTTCCAAACAAGCCAAGATGTCTTTGGTCGAACGTAACGGCTTTGAGATGATTGGCTGCTCACAGAAGACACACTTGCCTCCGTTGCTCCCTCCGTAGGAGTGATCGTTTTTTGGGCGATCACTCCTCATCTCGTTACGCCCCTATGCCGGGGCTGCCAGGTGGGTCAGCCATTTTAAGTCGGGTAACTTACTCTTTATTGCAGATTGATCTTTACGCCGTTACTGAATGAGCTATCGTGCAATTCGGCGCTTACTGGTGTCTGGTCTTTAGGAATGTCAAAGACGATTACGCCCTCAACGCTGTTTCCGGGGTTGATGTTGCTGAACAAGGTTGAGTAATTTTGGTCAACGTACACACCGGCTGCGTCATCGGCTGCGTATTGTTGGTTTTGGGCGTTTAACAGCTTCTGGTTACTACCAAAGAAGCCCTGTGCCTCGTTGCCGATATTCTTGACATTTACGGTCATCAGACAGAACTGGCCTTGAGCGTTCTTAGTAAGGTATTGATTAGTACCGATAGTGGTTTTCCCGCACTCTACACCTTTAACGATAAACTCAAACTTACCGTCCCTAGCTGCTTCATTGAGCTTGGCAACTGTCGCTGCCTTGTCCTTTGATTTTGTAACACCGCTGCCATCGCTTGCTGTGCTGCTATTTGATTTATTGCCGCCGCTAGCTGCACTGGCGATTACGGCAATGAGCACTATGGCTAATATGCCTGTTAGTATTTTGTGTCTCTTGAACCAGTTGCCGTCCTTTTTCTCTTTGGACATTGCTGTTTCTCCTTGTTGTGGATTTAGTTGGTAAAGATTTCGCGGCAAACAAAAAGCCCGCCACGAGCGACGCCCCTTACGGGAACGCCCACAACCCTTTCGGGCTGCGACCACAACAAGAAGTACTCATGACGAGCTTTTTCTTGTTGTGGATTTGAGACCATACCTGTCCTTACGGCGGCTCTAGGTCACGGGCGATAAATCGCTTATTGGCCATTATAGAGTACTGTTGTCAAATTGCATACGCGATTGTGGTTTCCTGCTCGGAATTGACAGGAACGTAATAAACCTCATCTTTTGTCCAATAACGTCTTGGAGAGCTTCCAGTGAGCCGACAGAGGGTATTTAAAGCCGGTTCATTTAATTGACAGTTGGTGACACGCGTTAGGCCGTGGAGATTTTTTGGCCAGATTTTCGACCTCTCAAGTCTTTTTCCGTTACCTACATGAGCTATTGCAACAATACTGCCATATGTGCGACAAACAAGGTCATAAATTGGGCATAGTGTATAATAAGAATTGTAATAAGTCAGACTTTTACAGAGGCACGTTACGCTGCTAGAGAAGACCGTACAAGGTATAGTATCGAAGCAAGAGAGGGAGCATAGCCCTCAATAACCGTGAAGCAGTCAGTTATCGTATAACTAGCGTCGGCAGAAATGGCGACATGCGGTTCGCGAACAGGTTGAGCGATGTGTTTGACATTAAAGGTGGTGTCCTTAGACAAGCCCACCCTGTGGTTAAGGGCCAGTGTCAGTGTTGACGGGTTGACGGCCTAACGGCGGGAACTATCGACATAACCT